>JBGUNT010000076.1:0-36932 GCA_045117495.1 Candidatus Limimorpha sp.
CAAATTTTTTCCGTACTTTTGCCGCTCAAATCGGGAGACCGATTTAAAATTGTAATAAATTGAAAATCAGTTAAAATAATGAGTTTAAACATTTCAAAATTGAGAAACATCGGTATCGCTGCGCATATCGATGCTGGTAAGACTACGGTTTCGGAACGCATCCTGTTCTTCACGGGCGTCAACCGTAAGGTGGGTGAAACGCATGATGGACAAGCCACCATGGACTTTATGAAACAAGAGCAGGAGCGCGGCATCACCATCGCTTCGGCAGCCATTACCGCACATTGGAACGGCTATCAGATCAACCTTATCGATACTCCCGGTCACGTCGACTTCACCGTCGAGGTGGAGCGCTCGCTGCGTGTCATCGATGGCATGGTGGCGGTGTTTTGTGCCGTGGGTGGCGTGGAGCCGCAGTCGGAAACGGTGTGGAACCAAGCCGACAAATACCGCGTGCCCCGCATCGCCTTTGTCAACAAGATGGACCGCACGGGTGCCGACTTCCAAGAGGTCGTCAACCAAATGCATAAATACCTGGGTGCCAACGCCGTGCCATTGCATCTGCCCATCGGCGTGGAGAACACCTTTGAAGGCATGGTCGACTTGGTGCAGATGAACTCGGTGCGCTTCATCGAGAAGGAACGCATCGTGGGGCCCATCCCGGAGAACATGATGGAGCAGGCCAAGGAAGCCCGCCGCAACCTCATCGAGAAGGTGGCCGACCTTGACGACGAAATCGCTGAGCTTTACCTCGAAGACAAGGAAATCCCGACCGATAAGCTGATGGCCGCCATCCGTCAAGCCACCATCAAACTGATGATGGTTCCGGTGCTCTGTGGCGCCGCCTATAAGAATAAAGGTATACAGCTCCTTTTGGACGCCATCGTCGACTACCTGCCTTCGCCCAACGACTTGGGTGCCGTCATCGCGCATGACCCCGCCAACGAGGAAAAGACCTACCGCCGCAACCCCTCCGAGAACGAGCCTTTCTCGGCCTTGGCCTTCAAGCTCATCAACGACCCGTATGTGGGCCAGCAGACCTTCATCCGAATCTTCAGTGGCAAGCTGACAAACGGTATGAGTGTCTACAACACCAACAAACTGAAGAGTGAGCGCGTGGGCCGCATCTTCCGCATCAAGGCAAAGGAACGCGAGGAAATCAACGAGGCCAGCGCAGGTGAAATCGTGGCACTTGTGGGTATGAAATACACCAAGACGGGCGACACGCTCTGCGATGAGGAACAGCCTATCTTGCTAGAATCCATCAACATACCCCCTGCGGTCATCGAGATGAAGGTTAACCTTGACGACAAGAAGAACCGCAGCAAGCTGAGCGAGGCCTTGGCCAAGCTTTGCAACGAGGACCCGTCGTTCCATGCTCACTTCGACGAGGAGACGGAAGAGACCATTATCGCGGGCATGGGTGAGTTGCATCTGGAAATCATCGTCGACCGCTTGAAAGAAGAATTCAAGGTGCCGGTCACGGTGGGCGCACCTTCGGTGTCGTTCCGCGAGACCATCACTGCGCCGTTCGAGTGCAACTACCGCTATGTGAAGCAGACCGGCGGCAAGGGCCAGTTCGCCCACACCGTCATCCGCTTCGAGCCCAACCCTGGCGGCGGCTTCGAGTTCGTCGACATCACCAAGGGCGGTGTCATTCCGAAGGAATACATCCCCTCGGTGCAAAAGGGTCTGGCTGCAGCCATGAACAAAGGTCCTTTCGCGGGCTATCCTGTCGTGGATGTGAAATGCGTCCTCGTGGACGGTAGCTCGCACCCCGTCGACTCCAGCGACATGGCCTTCCAACTCTGCGCCCAGATGTGCTTCAAGCAGGCCTTCATGAAAGCCAGCCCCGTGCTGCTTGAGCCTGTGATGAAGGTGGAAATCAACACGCCCGACGACTACATCGGCAATGTGACTGGCGACGTCAACAAGCGCCGTGGCCGCATCGAGGCCATGCGTCGTTTCCGCAAGGGCTCGCAGAAGCTGGATGCTTTCGTTCCGCTGATGGAGATGTTCGGCTATGCCACCGCCTTGCGCAACCTCACCTCCGGTCGAGCCAACTACTCGATGGAGTTCCACCAGTACATGCCGACGCCGAAGGACAAACAAGAGGAGATTGTGAAAGAACGCAATCAAAAAGAATAAGGCAATTTGATGAAACGGAAAAGGGAGCAGTGCTCCCTTTTTTATAATTCCCAGGCTTCTTCCAAGTCGATATCCCAACCGGCCTTTATTTCAAGAGGATCTTGGTATTCCAAAATGGTTTCAGGCTGCAAGAGGTGATGATAATTACCTGTGCTCCATTTGCCATTTCCGTCAGCGTCCAATATGGCTTGTATCTTGTATTTGGCAGGCATGAGATAATCAAACATCACTTCTTGTTTCTTGGTGATGATTTCCTGCTTCAGAACCTTGCCGCTTTCGTTGGTGAGTTGCACAACAACTTGTTTCATGCCTTTAGGGGGTACGACAGTGATGTAGATATTGCCGTACTCATCGTCGTTGAGGATATGAAAATCTACTTGGATGGAATTGTTAGTGCGACCTCGTATGCTGAAGAATACTGAGTCGGGGATGGTGAAACTATAGTTTGAATCGACAGAGAAAGGGGTGGTTAACCGATATTGTAAACCTTCGTCATCGGCTTGTTCAAAGGCAAGTTGATTATAATACACGGTCGTGTCACGTTTGAAGATAGCAGAATCGCGCATTTGGTATAGGACGATTGGCTCGGAGAATTCCAAGATGAGGTCTTGACCTGGAATCAATCCACCTTGACCTACAAGGTTGTTGCTGACTTTTAGTTTTTCGGGTTGGCGCCCTCTTTTTTTATTCTCTTGTTCTTTGAATTTCAGGCTATAACGCGATGAATCATTGATAGTAGTATCGTATTTCACCTGTACCCATAGGCTGTCTTTGACATGGGGCGTGAAGTACCACAAAACGGTATCATAATCAGAGGAATGCATTGTGACCAAATTGAATGAGTCAGGTAGCATCTCTGGAGTCATAATGATGGCATCCTTGGCGGGATGGCGGAACACGAATCGCAGCAGCCCTTCCTCTATGAGTTTCTTTTCCAATAACACTTGTGTAGAATCGGTCTCACCAAACATATACAATGTGAGATTGTTGGAATTGGCGGGGACCAATGTGTCGAAAAAGGCTATTTCTTCATTGGGCAAATCGAAATACAGATTGGAGTTGACATCTTTTAAGGCAAAAAGGAGATATCTCTTATCGGCTATCCCATTGAGGCTGAAATTGCCTTGCTTGTCTGTTTTAGTGATAAAATTGGGGATGGTGCTCATCGGCAATGAATCCAAGTTGTCACGGTCAGAAGCATATAAGGAAACGTATACGTTTTCGACGGGCTTCTTCTCTGTGGCGTCAACCACCTTGCCTGTGATGCTTAATGTGTCGATACGGTCTCCTGTTGAAAAGCTGTAGACATAGTCTTTAAACAGATTGCCTTCGTGCAAGTCCTTGATGGCTGATCCGAAATTGATGGTATAGGTTGTGTTGAGAGCCAAGTCTTCCTTGAACTTCACCACGACTGTCTTGTTTTTCAGTTTAATGTCGGGCTTTTGACTCAGCGGAGGAGAAATCAGAACGTTTTGATTTGCATTTTCAAGGGTGACGTATTCGTCGAAAGTGATTTCAATTTTCTTGCCAATAAAGTTGATGCTATTGTTTTCTGGCACAGCTTCAACCACCCGTGGCGGTGTGTTGTCTTTCGGGCCGCCCGTAGGAGCCACTGCATTGGCACAACGCTGGGCAAGGAAGGCCGTCAGCAGCACCGAGAGGCAATAGAACAGATATTTTGGTTTCCTAATCACGGGGCAAAGGTAGGCATTTTTCTATTTCACCACCGCTTTCATGGCACTCTCGCCCACTTTCACCACATAAAGTCCTGATTTGAGGCAAAACTCGCTATGCAAAACCTGTCGTTTTTGTGCAACAACACGACCGAGCATATCGTAGACCATAATGTCAGCAGGTCCATCACATTCGACGGCCAAGCCGCCTTCGATGTTGAAAACACGAGCGGGGGAACTGGATGCTTCGGGAAGGTTTTCAAAATGTTTGGAGTAATACAATGCCACGTCTGCATTAACAGGCGAGATGATGTCGGGCAAATTGGGGTCGCTGAACCTCCATATCCCTGATTCCCATTTGTGATGAATCGGGAAATGGTCGTTTTTCCAATAATAAGGTTCGCCCTCAAGTACCATACGAAATTCGTGGTCGGTCATAAAACCAATGAAATCGTTCCAAGCCCTGTCCAATCCTAATATGTTGTCCGACGGTGTGTTATAGTCAAAACTCTGTCTGAAATAGAAATCCATATAGTTCTGAAAATAATAGTCCTGATAATCTTCCCATTCTGAAACCAAGTTTCCTTGGTCGTCAAACTCATATTCCACATAGGAATCGCCCAACAACGCCCCATCGATCATACTGTATCTTTTGCAACGCTTCATGACAACCCGGTCTTGTTCGTCATAAGTGTTTTCGTACCTGAAGCGAGGCTGTTGTCCATTGGCCCAATTGTCGAAACAAGTTTCTGCAACGATGCGATCTTGCTCATCGCGCTCGTATTCGTATAGCACTGGATGGTCTATCACCCCATTATGATGTGTGAAGTTCTCCAATTTCCAGATGAGGCTATCATTCTCATTATAAGCAAATTCGATGGTGTCTTGCTCCCAGATGAAATCAGGAAGCGTGGTTTGGCAGAAATAATACCAAATAGGATTGTTGCGCTCATCATAAATATACTTTGTTTCTTTTTCTATGTTGTTGCTTGAAATGTAATATTCTCTCAACAGGAAGCCGTCTTCGTTGTACTCGTATTCTGTGGTGCTCCCTTCCGAATCCCAAGTGCCCGTGTTGGCGTTCCAAAGGAAGTATTCCTCTAGAACCAGTTGATGCTGGTCGTTGTAAGTGTAAACCATTTTACTAAAGGGCTTCCAGTCGTAGCCCTCGGTAAAGTCGCGGAATTGTTGCGTCAAACAACCCAGTTCGTCATATTCCCATCTCAATCGTTCGTAAGGTACCCAAGTCGTGTCAGAGTCACCACGGCTGTATATCCTATACTCAACGCACTTGTTGTTTTCATAATCGTATTCCAATCGGTTATAGGAATGTCCTGCTCCGACTTCAGCACATCGAAATTCCGATACGAAAACGCAATTGCCCGCATTGTCGAAAACGCTGTCCGTCTTCTGATGGAGGAACCAGTCGTCGTTTTCCCAATTCCAGTAGGAAAAGGAAAGGCAACGATTGTTGTTGTCGTAGTCGTAGTGCCATTTTTCGGCGTAATGCAAATCGGTGGAGAGCTCTTCCACTTTCGAGAAAATAACTTGGTTCAGGCGTTTGTTGCCGTCGTAACCATAGTTGAATTTGGCCCTTACATAATCACCGTCAATATCAGTAACTACAAGGCTGTCCAAGGCTTCTGTAAGTTCGGCTGTTTGTTGCGCCATCAATGTGATTGTCGCAAAAGCAATAATGAAAACTAAAATGATTTTCTTCATAATTGATGGTTGTTTTAGATGATTATGCGGCAAAGATAATAAAAACTAACCTACTTGCACGGCATTCCAAATGGAATTAGTATTTTTGCAAGTTTTAATCTTTGAATATTAAATCTTAAATCTCGAAAATATGTATAGAACACATACTTGTGGCGAACTTCGTCTTGCCGACGCTGGCAAGGAAGTGACATTGGCAGGTTGGGTGCAGCGCACCCGCGACAAAGGATCCCTCGTATGGATTGACCTCCGCGACCGTTATGGCATCACTCAACTTTTCTTGGATGGCAGCAGCGACCCGAAACTCATCGAACAGGCCCGTACCTTCGGCCGTGAATTCGTGATTCAGGCCAAAGGTACCGTCATCGAGCGCGAGTCGAAGAACCCGAACATGCCGACGGGTGAAATCGAGCTGAAAGTCAGCGAGTTCAAACTGCTCAACAGCAGCAAGACACCGCCCTTCACTATCGAAGATGTCAGCGATGGTGGCGATGACCTTCGCATGAAGTATCGTTATTTGGACATCCGTCGTAACCCCGTTCGACAGAACCTTGAATTGCGTCATCGCATGGCCATGTTGGTGCGCAATTATTTGAGCAACCTCAATTTCCTCGAGATTGAGACCCCAATGCTCATCAAGAGCACGCCCGAAGGCGCCCGCGACTTCGTGGTGCCGAGTCGCATGAACCCAGGTGAGTTCTACGCCTTGCCGCAGAGCCCCCAGCAATACAAGCAGTTGTTGATGGTGGCTGGCATGGACCGCTATTTCCAAATCGTGCGCTGCTTCCGTGACGAGGACCTTCGTGCTGATCGTCAGCCCGAGTTCACGCAAATCGACTGCGAGATGTCGTTTGTGGAGCAAGAGGATGTGCTCAACACCTTCGAGGGCTTGGCCAAGCACCTCTTCAAGGAGATGAAAGGCCTCGAATTTGGCCAATTCCCGCGCATGACCTGGCATGATGCCATGAAATACTACGGCTCCGACAAGCCCGACATCCGCTTCGGTATGAAGTTCGTGGAACTCAACGATGTTGCCAAGGGCAAGGGCTTCGGCCTCTTCGACAACGCCGATCTTGTGGTGGGTATCTGCGCCGAAGGCTGCTCGGAATACACCCGCAAACAACTCGATGCCCTCACCGAGTTCGTGAAACGTCCGCAGGTGGGTGCTGGCGGCATGGTCTACATCAAATACAACGCCGATGGATCGTTCAAGTCGTCCGTCGATAAGTTCTACACGCCAGAAGACCTCAAGGTCATCGCCGACAAGTTCGGTGCCAAGCCTGGCGACCTGATGCTTATCCTCTGCGGCGAGGCCATGAAGACCCGTGTGCAACTCAACGCCTTGCGCTTGGAGATGGGCAACCAACTCGGCTTGCGCAAGCCTGATGAATATGCACCGCTGTGGGTCATCGACTTCCCGCTGCTCGAATGGGACGAAGAGACGCAACGCTATTACGCCATGCACCATCCCTTCACCGCACCGAAGCCCGAGGACGAGGCCTTGCTCGACGACCCGACGAAGTGGGGCGACATACGCGCCAACGCATACGACATCGTGATGAACGGTGTTGAGGTCGGCGGCGGCTCCATTCGTATCCACGACCGCACCTTGCAGAACAAGATGTTCCACACCCTCGGCTTTACTGACGAAAAGGCGCAGGAGCAGTTTGGCTTTTTGATGGGCGCTTTCGAGTATGGTGCTCCGCCTCATGCTGGTCTGGCTTTCGGCTTCGATCGTCTCTGCTCGCTCTTCGGTGGCGCCGACAGCATCCGCGACTTCATCGCCTTCCCGAAGAACAACGCCGGTCGCGACGTGATGAGCGGCTCACCCGCCCCGATTGCCCAGGAACAGTTGGATGAGTTGCAGATTGCATTGAATTTGAAAGGATAGTATAATTGTTTGTTGAGAAATACCGACGTACGTCTCTGCAAGTTTAAAAACAATAACCCCATGAGCATTAAAGTGAAAAAGTGTTTTATCCTCTTACTGGGCGTATTGCTATTCAGCTCTTGTTCGACCGACAAAACCTTGGTTTCGAAAGGGTCGAAGCTTGACAAATACGAGTATGCCTCTATCGTCCAAGCCAGGAATTCCTTTGGCACGGTGACCGATATAGAAATCGAACCAGGTATCTATGATGCCGTTGAGGCAACACGTCTGCAGATGGTTGGTGAACGCCGCATCCAGGACCTCACTGAAGAACAGAAGGAGAAACTCGTGCTGGTGAAATATGCCGCCACTTCCACCCCTGAAGAATCGGTGATTAGCGTTAGTTTCGAGGACTATATGACAGGTAAGGTGTTGACATCTTGCCGTTCTTCGAACAGCTTTTCTCTCACACGTCAGAGAGATGTGGACAAAGCCATCATGAAACTGCGTAACCGTATTATTAGTGTCTGGGGCAAACCAACAAAACAACAAGAATAACATGAAAAGACTACTCGTTTTAACTGGTGGTGGCGATTGCCCTGGTTTGAATGCCGTGATTCGCGCCATCGTCAAGAGAGCCGCCCAAGAGAAAGACTGGGAAGTGCTAGGCAGCATACAAGCCTATAACGGCATTTTGTGGGAACCCACCGAGGTCGTCAGACTGACGCCAGAGTCGGTGCGCGGCATCCACTTCCGTGGTGGCACCATCATCGAGACCACCAACTCGGGCGGCCCGTTCAACTGGCCCGTCAAGAACGCTGACGGCACTTGGACGACCGTTGACCGTAGCGACGAAATGCTGCGCAAGCTGCAATACATGGGCATTGACGCGGTGATCAGCATCGGCGGCGACGGCTCGCAGCGTATCTCGCAGAAACTCTATGAAAAGGGCTTAAACATTATCGGTGTGCCAAAGACCATCGACAATGACCTCTCAATGACGGAATGCACCTTTGGTTTCCAAACCGCCGTGCAAATCGCAACGGAGGCTGTCGACAAATTGGTCACTACGGCGGCTTCGCACAACCGCGTCTTTGTCCTCGAAGTGATGGGCCGCGATGCAGGCTGGATTGCCTTGCACAGCGCCATCGCTGGCGGTGCCGAGGTGTGCCTCCTGCCTGAGTTCCCTTACGACATCAACATCGTCAAGGAACGTTTGGAGCAACGCTTCAACCACGACCGTGGTTTTGCCGTGGTGGTGGCCTCGGAAGGCGCACGCCCCAAAGACGGCACGCAGGTCTACGAAATCAGTGGCGAAGTTGGTTACGAGAACAAGAAATTAGGCGGCATCGGTCGCCAGCTGATTGAGCAATTGAAGGCCATCGGCTTCAGTCATGGTATGCGCGAAACAACACTTGGTCACCTGCAACGCGGCGGCGTACCAGTGGCCTACGACCGTGTGTTGTCAGCCGAATTTGGTGTGAAGGCCTTCGAGATGGTACTCAACGGACAGTTTGGCCAGATGGTGGCTTATCAGCATCCCAACGTGGTGGCCGTATCGCTCAAGGAAGCAGTTTCCAAGCCCAATCTCGTTACCATCGACAGCGATCTGGTTCGTACCGCACGCGGATTGAATATCTCACTTGGAATATGAATATCCGAGTTGTCCCTACAGCCCAGCAAGCCCATGGCATTGATTTTGGCGGCCATGTTGTCGTTGTGATTGATGTTTTGCGGGCGACGAGCGTCATCACCACTGCCTTAGACAATGGTGCTTACGAAGTCATCCCTGTGAAGACCATAGAAGAGGCGCAAAACCTTTATATCGCATGTGATCCCACCAAAACGTTGCGCGGCGGTGAAAGGAATGCTATTAAGATAGAGGGCTTCGACCTTTCCAATTCTCCGTTGGAGTATAGTAGAAAAACCGTTGGGGGGAAGTCCATCTTGTTCACTACTACCAATGGCACCAATGCCATTAATAATGTTAAGGGCGCTGATGAGGTAATTTTGGCTTGTTTTAGGAATGCCGAAGCCGTCGTGAACTTGGTTCTTGAAATAGGGAAAGACGTGTTTTTAGTTTGTGCTGGAACCGAAGGTAATTTCTCCTTGGATGACGGACTTTGCGCCGGAATGCTGATAGCATTGTTAAAACAGAAAGTCGAGGTCAACACTGACGATTTGGGTCTTTTGCTGGAAGGTTTCTATAACGAAAACAAAGAAAACCTTTTGGGTGCTCTCGCAGGTTGTTATCATGTGAGGCATTTGTTTACGCTTGGGTTTTACGATGACCTCAAGTTCTGCTTAGACACAAATGCTGTGTCAACAGTCCCTATTGTCAAAGATGGGCGAATTCTGAGAACCTAGTATTGTGTCTATGTCGAAAAGCAAATTCTATGTTGTTTGGGAAGGCCGGAATCTTGGTGTTTATGATAGCTGGGAGGCCTGTAAGAAGGAGGTAGAGAACTTCCCTGGGGCGCTCTATAAGGGCTATCCTGATCGAGCTAGTGCCGAAGTGGCTTTTGCCAAGGGATTTAATGGATTTGAAAAGAAAACAACTCCTCAAGTTGATTTGTCAAAAGCCAAGGAAAAGCCTGTAAGCCCCGCAATTGCCGTTGATGCTGCTTGCTCAGGCAATCCAGGTAAGATGGAGTATCAAGGTGTATTTGTCGATTTTAGCAGCCAGCCTGTAACGATTGTGAACATTTTTAAGAGTCCTGTGTTTGAAAAAGGCACCAATAACATCGGTGAGTTTCTGGCTATCGTGCATGCTTTGGCTTGGCAAAAGCAAAATAGAGTGAAATACCCTATTTATAGTGATTCTGTCAATGCGCAACTATGGATTCGACAAAAAAAATGTAAGACCAAATTGCAGCCTAACGACAAGAATGTATATCTATTTGAACTCATCGCACGCGCCGAAAAATGGCTGAATGAGAACGTCATAGAGGTGCCCGTTCTGAAATGGAAAACGGAGATTTGGGGAGAAATCCCTGCCGATTTTGGCAGAAAATGAAAAATATGTCTTACTTTTACCGCCTGAAAACAAGATAGAAAATGCTGAAGTTCGATTCGTTTTATTTTCAATGTCCTCATTGCCAAGCTTGGCTTGAAGGTCGTATCCTGAGAGCAGAAATGGTCAATGAAGCTATCTTGTATTCGGATGGGAAGGTGCTTAACGACAATCTTATAACGACTCCCCAAAAGATGATCATGTGCCCTTCGTGTGGTCATGTCTTTTGGATTGAAAAGCCAGAAGAGCCTTTGATCACCTTCGAAAAGCCCGAGGCGGAAGTCTATTCTTGGAACACCTGGCGCTTTTATGGCATCAGTTTCTCCAACAACAAAGGGAAGATGGCCTTAATCAACCATTACAAGACCTTTTTGAAGAAGAGCCATTATGAGCCGAAGAAAGAGATATATCTTCGCCGTTTCTTGTGGTGGGCCTATAACGACTTGCATCGAAACCATCAGCATGTTAGGCTAAAGTATTTCCTCAATGGATTCATGAGTTTCGGTGTATGGAATAATAACAGAAAGATGATACTGGAAGGGCAGAAGTTGTTTCTGAAAAACCACAAGGATTTTACGGAGAATCTGACGCGTCTTTTAGCCTTGCTTGAAAAACATCCTGAAGAACAGGTAGATTTGGAACTTCCTGAAATCTATCGTGAGTTGCGCCAATTCGACAAGGCGAAGGAACTGCTTGAACAGGTGGGTAGCCGTACCCACTTCACCAACGAGATGCTGCGTCATTCCAAATGGAAGGATCCTCGAGTGTTTATGGTATCTGGTTAAAAATAAAGGGCGGCTCAGCCGCCCTTTATTTTTAAGAGAGGACGTTTAATCTTTCGCCCGATCGATAAGGAACAGGTCGTTGACCCAAACCTCTGTGTTGGAGTGACGCTGTCCTTTGTCATCGGTCCATTCGTTATTGCGCAAGGAGCCTTCGACGGCCACTTGCAGACCTTTTCTGACGTTGTTTTCAACGCGATCGGCAATCTTGCCCCAGGCCACTATGGTGAACCATTGTGTTTCGCTGACCCATTCACCATTTGCGTTCTTCTTGCTCTCTGTTACGGCAAGGCGTACACGGGCCATTTTGTTGTTCTTGTTCAGACTTTTCACTTCAGGTTCTGCACCTGGGCGGCCAATCAGCATGACCGAATTTCTCATTGTACTCATAGTTGTGTGTTTTTAAATGATTATTAATAAGATGTTTAATTGTTTTGTTCTTTTCCCCAGTCTAGTAAGACAAAGTTGTTGAGATGGATCTCCGTGGAAGTATGGCGGTTTCCTTCTTTGTCAGTCCATACGTTGTTACGCAAGGCGCCGTCAATGGCAATTCGTTTTCCTTTTTTCACTGCGAGTGCGACACGCTCAGCAGTCTTGTCCCATGCAACCACGTTGAACCACTGTGTATCTTTCACTTGTTCGTGTTTGGCGTTTCGGTGTGTTTCGTTTACGGCGAGGCTGAAGCGCGTGATGATGCGATTGTCATTGAATGTTCTTGTTTCAGGTTCTGCACCCGGGCGGCCAATCAAGATGACCGAGTTTCTCATTGTACTCATGATGTGTGTGTTTTGTAAATAGTAATAAGTTTGATTTGTTGTGTCGCCCCATGGTTGGTTGGTGAGCTTGTCGAACCATGGTTTGACGATGCAAAGTAACGACCCTTGTCAAGACAAAGTCGGTAAACAAACGTTTGTAGTCGACTGTAATCGTTTGTTGTCGTTTGTTGTCGGCTTTATTGCTGAAATATAGTAAATTATAATTCTTAGATTGTGATGGCATTTTTTCGTTTTTTTTGAGGGTTTTCAGAGTTTTATTATCTTTGCAATCCCAATGATAAAGAATAAATGACCGCTTTAACAAAAGAATATGCTACAAGAAACGGGATTTTAAGCCATGTTTTTGGCATACCGCTTTTCGTGTTCGGGATGCTGTTGCTGTTTTCTCCTACCAGTTTCGACCGTTTCTCCATTGACTTTTCCCGTTATTCGTTTCATGTGACGATGATTTTATGCATCGTCCTTGTAGTCTTGTTGTTTTCGCGGTTGTTGTTTTGGGTAATCAATCGAAAGAGTTCAACAATTCGATGGTGGCAAAGCATCCTGCTTTGTATTATTGAAGTAGTGTTTTCCTCGGGTTTTACCGCTCTTTATTTGTGGCTGATGTCAGACAAGTCAGAGGCTTTTTTCTGGTTTTTCGGCATGACGTTGGTGTATTTGTTTGTGTTGATGCTTATCCCATATGTGATCATCGACTTATGTTTTATGCTGTTGGAAAAGGATAACCAGATTCAAAGCAAAGAGCGCGATACATCGAAAGAAAAGATTCGTTTCATGGATGAGCGCGACAACTTGAAGCTCGTGGTGGCAAACGACATGGTATTGTATGTGCAATCGGATGAGAATTATATAAAAGTGTGCTATCTGGAAGACGATGAAATCAAGTTCTGTAGCATTCGTACTACAATGAAACGAGTGGAAGACACTTGCGTGAAAGGAGGTTTGATACGCTGTCATCGGTCTTATTTTGTCAATAGCACCCGGGTTAAGTCATTGCAAAAAGACAAGGAATTCACATATGCAATGCTTGATGCTCCAAATGCGAATCGTGTGCCTGTAAGTAAGAATTATTATGACCAGTTGGCCATTTTGTTATAATCTAGGAATATGACATGGCAAAGGATCTAAAACCCCATATCGGCATCTTCGGCCGCAGGAACTGCGGCAAGAGCAGCCTCATCAACCTGTTGACGGGACAAGATATCGCCATCGTGAGCGATACGGCGGGTACCACGACCGACCCCGTCAAAAAAAGCCTTGAAATCTTTGGCATTGGCCCATGTGTGCTTATCGATACGGCTGGCATCGACGATGTAGGCGAGTTGGGCCAACAGCGCGTGGATAAGACCATGAAAGTGCTTGAGGAGATAGATTGTGCTATTCTGGTCATCACGGAAAACAACTTCGGCGACCCGGAGAAGCATCTCATCGCCCGCATGAACGAGTTGGCGGTACCGTTCTTCGTCGTCCACAACAAATCCGACCAAGAGTCGCTTCTTGCTGTCGTGAAGGCGATGATAGAGCAGAACTATGCCACTAAAGTGCTGAATTTCAGTGTTGCTAAGAAGGATGATATTGCTCCGTTGGTTGAACTGTTGAAGAAGACCATTCCAGAGAGTGCCTATCAGAAAGTGTCGTTGCTGGGTGGCATCATCCAGTCTAATGAGGTGGTCGTTTTGGTCTGCCCCGTTGACAGCGAAGCGCCTGAAGGCCGTCTCATCCTGCCTCAGGTGATGGCCATCCGCGATGTGTTGGATAATGAATGCATCTGTGTTGTGCTTAAGGAAACACATTTGCAGCAATACCTCGACGCTATGCCCAAACCCGCTTTGGTGGTTACCGACAGCCAGGTGTTCGGCTATGTGAGCAAAATCGTTTCCCCAGATATTCCTTTGACCAGCTTCAGCATCGTCATGGCACGGCTGCGCGGCGACTTCGACAACTACGTGAAGGGCACGCCCTATCTCTCACAATTGAAGGATGGAGACACAGTCTTGTTGCTTGAGTCGTGCACTCACCACAGCACCTGCGAGGACATCGGCCGCGTGAAGTTGCCCCGCATGATTCTGAATTACACAGGAAAAGACATTCATTTCGAGTATGTGGCAGGGCTGTCACCCATTGCCAACCCTGAAAAATACGCCATGGCCATCCAATGCGGCGGCTGCATGAGCACGCGCAAGCAACTGTTGAACCGAACTAATTTGTTTGTCAACCAAGGCATCCCGATCAGTAACTACGGCATGGCTTTGGCCTTTATGAATGGCATCTTCGACCGGGTGATGGAACCGTTCAGGAAATAAGCGTTGTATTATTCTGTTATTTCTTCTCCAATACGAACCTTCATTCCTTCAACGAAGGCGGCCGAATAGTATTGGAAGAAATTGAAATGCATGGAGAGTGAGATGCGAAGCAACAAGTCGCCGTCAAGTGAGGGCTTGTTGAAGATTTTGTAGACATGGTTGCGGGTGCAGCCAATCTCACGCGAGAGCCAGCCCACGCTGTGTTGGTCGACTTTCAACTGCTCCTGAATGAGATGCCCGATGTGGATGTCACTTGATAGTTTCTCCATGACTATTTCAAATAAAATACAATAATAGACCATCCGAGTTACTCTGTTTTCATCCACTTCATCCATTTGTGTTTTCTTACTATGAATAAGCAATAAATTCCTATCTTTGCATCATATCATTGGAATCATGTTATCCCTTCCCATCATCGAAATGATCAAGAAGAAGTCGGGGCTCGACTTCAATAACGCCAAGGACTTCGAGGTGCTGTCGGAGTCGTTTCCGGCTAGCGACCGTTTGGGAGTCAACACCTTGAAGCGGTTGATGGGTTATGCTAAGTCGCCTATAGCGCCACGAAAAGCCACGCTTGATGCTTTGGCGCATTATCTGGGCTCATCTTCGTGGGAGACCCTGACGGGCATGCAACCTGTGGAAAGCGACTGGATGGAGAAGGCTTTTTTCGCCGATGAGATTCGTGAAGGCACTACGGTGGAGGCATCATGGCTGCCCAACCGTCATATCGCTTTGCTATGTATTGGCGAGAACAAATTCCGCGTGACCGAGAGCCTGAATGGCAAACTGCAAGTCAACGATGAAGTAACCATCTTCAACTTCCGTTTGGAATATCCGTTGCAAGTGTTTCAAGTCATCCGCAACGGCGAGATTGTGCGCGATGCAGCTGGCAACGAACTGGGATATGTGGCAGGCCGCCAGAATGGTTTGACTGAATTATTCATCAAGGAGGCAGCATAATGAGCAATTCAGATTTTATCAGTCCCGCACAACAAGAGCAGGAAGAAGTGCTTTTCGATAGCGGTGGCACCTGTGATTGCTATCGTCTCGTCAAAGACAATCGTGTGTATTGTATCAAACGGCCTAAGAAGGACATGCGTTCCTCGGAGGTATACATGAACTTGTTCCGCAAGGAGTTTGAACTCGGCATCGACTTGGAGCATCCCAACATTGTGCGTTACTTCGCCTACGATGAGGACGAACAAGGCCCCTTCATCCGCATGGACTACATCGACGGTGACAGCCTTGAGGCTTTTGTGGCCCAGCATCCTGACTATTTCAAAGAGAAAGGGCACAGGAAACAGTTTTGTGATGAGTTGTTTTCGGCTTTGTCCTATCTTCACGACAAAAACATGCTGCACCTCGACCTCAAACCCAGCAACATACTCATCACAAATAAGGGCCATCATGTGAAACTTATTGATTTAGGTTTCGGTTGGAGTGAGAGCTACCTGCATGATTTGGGCTTTACCCGCGAATATGGCGCACCCGAACAACAAGCTGGCAAGACCGAGTCGTTTGGTCCTGCCACCGACATCTATGCCTTGGGCAAGATTTTGCAGCGTTTCGGTTTGGCCAAGAATTCTATAACGCAATGCTGTCTGAAGGAAGATCCAAGAGCGCGTTACCAAAGCGTAGACGCTTTGCGAAAAGCCATGCAACGTAGCGAAACGATCAGAATTTCCTCGAGAGTGGGTTTGGGGTTGGTTGCGGCAATGCTGATAGGAGCCGTCGTTTGGTTGGTAGGCTTCAGGGAAAAGCCCTTGCCGCCCCGACCACCAGCGCCTGAAGGAGCCATCAACGGGCTGTTCACCATCAACGAGGCGGGCGACCAGGTGTATTTCTCGAAGGGCAACCTGCAATACAAGCCCTCGATCAACACATGGCGTTTTGCCGAAAACCAGTTTGACTATATCGGTGGCGACAATGCCAATCACAACTCTGCTGAGAAGTGCGTCAATTGGTTGGATTTGTTCGCTTGGAGTACTAGTGGGCGTGATCATGGAGCGATATGTTATCAGCCGTGGTGCAGCCGCAATGTTCTTGAAGGTGAAACATGGCTCTATAACGCATACGGCGTTGATACGTTGAACTTATACGACTGTGACGGTCAGGCTGACTGGGGTTACAATGCTATCAGCAATGGTGGAAATGAAGAAAACGTATGGCGCACCTTGACCATCGAGGAATGGGATTACATTCTTGAGAAGCGGCCTACTGCCACCGGTATCCGTTTTGCCAAGGTCGCTGTTGATGGTGTCAGGGGCTTGTTACTATTGCCTGACGATTGGGACAGTACCTATTGTCAGCTACGGTATTTCAACGATGATGACGTGGATTACATCCACAACAACCTCACCGAGCCATTCTGGTCGGAGAGGGCGGAGGCTTTAGGTGCAGTATTCCTGCCGGCGGCAGGCATCCGCGATTTTGGTTACGTGGGATTGGTGGGCAAATACGGTCTCTATTGGTCGTCTTCCTGCCTCAACCCCAAAGAAGCCTTGGGCATCTACTTCAGCAACAGCTTCTTTTATCATTCCATCACCACCGATAAGTGCAGTGGCCGCAGCGTGAGGTTGGTGAGGGATAAGGAATAGAATAATACAGAAGCCAGCGAAAACTGTCTTTTTTTCGACATTTCGCAGGTTTCTGACGGGAGATGTGCGAGATCATAGGAAAGGAGCAAAATACATAGGCAGGCAACTTGTTGCTCCATCTTTCTGATAGTCTTTTGTGTAGAGCAAAATCCGTTTGTCTATGCGAGAGGTGAACTTCTCACAGAAAGCGTCAAGTGATTTGTGCGACTTGTAGCTTGACGACTTAACTTCAATAGGCACAAGTTTGTTGCCGCGAGAAAGCAGGAAATCCACCTCATAGTTGTGCTTCTCGTCTTTCGGAAAAGTGTAATAAAACAATTGGTTTTCAGAGCTTGCCAGCATCTGGGCGACAAGATTTTCATACACATAGCCTAAGTTGGCTTTCAGTTTGTCGCCCAACAATTGCTGGTAGATTACATTCTCCGTAAAAGCCTTATCCCAAAAACAAAGCGTAACGAAAAGGCCGGTGTCGGCAAGAAATATCTTAAATCGTCTTAAGTCCTTGTTGAGTGACATGCCCACATTCGGGTCGGTGCAATGATACGAAAACAGGGTGGTCTTGCTTTCCGACAAAGCCTGCAGCAGTTCTGTCATTTTGTTCTCCGACTGATCACCTATGACCGCATAGGGCTGATAACGCGACTGGTTTCCACTAAGTTGAGCGGGAATGTTTTGAAACAGGCGCTCCGCCTTGCCGGTTGGGTCCAGTTTTTGGAAATCATCCAAATACAAGCTGATGATCTTTCGCTTTGTTTTGTCAACAAGGCTGAGGTTGTTCGTTTCGAGGAAAGTATTCACTGCTTGAGGCATCCCGCCCACAAGCATATACAGACGCAAATCGAACATTGCCTTTCTATGCGATGGTCCCAAAGTCATTTTGGCTTCATACCACTGCTTCAACAGCGGAATCGAAGCCTCGTCATCCAGCGCCCAACGAAATTCCTCAAAATCCATCGGATACATGGTAATCCGGTCTTCCTCGCTTGGAATGGTGATGTCTTGTGTGTTCTTTTTGATGCTGATTAGGGAGCCTGTTTCAACATAGTCGTACCTCCCGTCTTGAACAAGATACTTGATGGCTTGCCGTGCCAACGGGCATTGTTGCACCTCATCGAATACAATCAGCGACTTTCTCGGTTTCAGCACAACCTGATAGTGTTGTTGTAGGCTTAAAAAGATTTTGTTGAGGTCTGTCAAATCTTCAAACAGGTCTTTGATGCGCTTCGGCACCTTGTTGAAATCGATAAGTATGTATGTCTCATACTCTTGTTGGGCAAAATGTTCAACTAAGGTTGATTTGCCGACACGTCGGGCACCTTCCACCAAAACAGCGCTTCTTCCCTTGCTCTCACTTTTCCATGCCAGCAATTCGTCATACAATTTGCGTTTAAACACTTTTTCCATGCATTAACTATTTGATAATCCGCAGCAAAAATACAAATAAATCCGCTAGCCCGCAAATTAATTTCATTAATTTATCCGCTGACCCCGAAATTTTTTAGCATGAATATCCGCTGACCCCGAAATTTGCTGCAATTTATGCTAAAAACCAGCGAAATCTGTTTTTTCGGGATTTAGCTGGATTATGATGGAGAAACAAATCTCACATAAATCCTAAACAAATCATAGGTCGCCGCATTTCGTTGTTTTTCCGCATTGCAAATGCTGATATTCATGGCTTCCGAATTGAAAATTCGGAAGAACGGGGTAAGCTACAGGTGAACGACAAAGTGACCGTCTTAAACTTCCGATTGGAGTATCCCTTGCAGGTATTTCAAGTCGTCCGCAACGGTGAAATTGTGTGCGATGCTGCCGGAAACGAATTGGGTTATGTGGCAGGAAAGCAGAACGGATTGACTGAACTCTTCATAAAGGAGACCTCCCTATGATGCTGGATTCCGACTTTATTCAAGCTGATCAACAAGGTCAAGAGGAAGTGCTTTTCGATAGTGGTGGCACCTCGGATTGCTATAAGCTCATCAAGGACAACCGCATCTATTGCGTCAAACGACCCAAGCCACAGCATCGTCAATCTGAGGCCTACATGGGTCTTTTCCGCAAGGAGTTTGAGCTTGGCATCGACTTGGAGCGCCCAAACATCGTGCGTTACTTTGCCTACGACAACGATGAAAAGGGCCCTTTTATCCGCATGGACTATGTGGATGGAGATAACCTCGAAGAGTTCGTGGCCCAGCACCCTGATTATCTAAATGATAATAACAACCGGAAACGGTTTTTGGACGAGTTGTTCTCCGCCATAGCATACGTCCATGAAAAGGGCATGTTGCACCTCGACTTGAAACCGCGCAACATCCTCATCACTAATAAAGGGCACCATGTTATGCTCATCGATCTCGGATTTGGATGGAGCGAAAGCTTCGTCAACGATTTGGGCTACACCCGCGACTATTGTGCTCCTGAACAGATAGCAGCTTGGACTAAGCCACTCTCGCCTGCCACCGACATATACGCTTTAGGAAAGGTACTGCAACACTTCAAGTTGGCCAAGGATTCGGTTATCAAACGCTGCCTGGAAGAGGAACCTCAAGACCGATTTCAGAGTATTGCTGAGCTAGAAAAAGCCATGCTCAAAAGCGAACGAAGCGACAAGGTCAGGCGTTTGCTATTGACTTTGGCAGTATTGATGGCCATCGGAGTTGTGGTATGGTGTTTGAAGACAGGTCTCTTGGCGCCTGCCATTACATCTTCTGGAGTGCCCATAGGTGCTATCAGCGGCCTGTTCACCATTAACGATTTGGGCGACCAGGTGTATTTTTCGAAAGGCAATTTGCAATACAGGCCGTCCACCGAAACATGGCGTTTTGCCGAGCACCGGTTTGATTATGTTGGTACTGCTAATGAGAATATTGGGGCTGAATACGACGGGTGGATTGACCTTTTCAGTTGGGCTACCAGTGGCTACCCGCATGGGGCAAGCCACTATCAGCCTTTTTCGCGTCCAATGAGACCCTCGAATTGTTATGCCTATGGCAATCCGGCGTACAACTTGGGCGACTCGACGGGTCGTGCCGACTGGGGCTACAATGCCATCAGCAACGGTGGCAACCGCGAGCACTTGTGGCGCACTCCAACGAGCGATGAGTTCCGTTATCTGCTGAATGAACGCGAAACCCCGTCGGGCTATCGTTATGTGAAAGCCGTAGTGGATGGTGTGTTTGGCATGATTATCTTCCCCGACGACTGGGACAGCACATTATTCCAGTTCGAGGGTGTTAACTCGCCCATCCAACATATCGAGAGCAACAGCGTCGATTTGACTAACTGGACCGACATCATTGAGGACCATGGAGCAGTCTTTCTGCCTGCATCAGGCATTAGGGACGGTACGCGAATGAGTGTCGTGGGGTGGTATGGCTTCTATTGGTCGTCGTCACATCTCGACAGTACCAACGCTCTAGGCGTGTATTGTACCTACGACACCCTCTTTCTCGACTGCATCACCTATCGCCACGGTGGCCGAGGTGTACGGTTGGTGAGGGATAAATGATAAGCCCCGTTCCGTCGCTTTTTTAGAATTGATGCGACAGTATTGAAGTCAAGTAATTCGGTGTTTTATTGTTTTCTAAAAAAATAGCGTTGATAACTGCCATCTTCATAACCCCTAACCTCAATAAGAAGCTGCCTTTCGGCTTCAAAAACCTTTCCAACAATCATATAACCATAATCATCATAGGCTTTTTGGAAATAGATAATGGTGTTGTCGCTTTCCTTAAAACTGTAATCTGAATCAATGGTTTCACCCTCATCGAAATCGTAAAGATAGAATTTTGCATTAGTTTCCGTAAAAATGACATAATACTCGTCCGTGTACTCTTCGTCAATCTCCTCATCATCAATTTCTTGCCATTTGACGGATCTCCAATTTCCAACAACGGTAAACTCTTCCGTTGGCTGAGGTTCGGGAGTTGGTTCGGGTTCGAGGTCTTTGTTGCATGATGTGAAATGGACACACATCAGAGTTGCACATAGCGCAATCATTAAGTTCGTTGTAGATTTTTTCATTGTTTTATCCCTTAATTCGTGTCGGGTGCAACTTTTAATTCGATTATTATTCTAATTACATGGATAAATAGTTATGGTTTTTGAATGTGCTTGACTAGAAACAATAAGATAGTCCTAATTTGCACATATACCACTGATTATAAATGTACAAAGATCCGATGCTAACCGTTAATGCAGGTTCATAATAAAGCCTAAACTTTTCATTTAACTGGTACTCTATGCCTAAACCTAAATTAACCATCCCTTGAAACGATTTATCCACACTTAAAACCACACTATTGTACCAATTATCATAATCAACAAAATACGTCAGGCCACCGCCAACTAAAAAATAAATATGAAAATCTCGCTCTCCGAAAACAAAGTTAAAGTTAAAATTCGCATCCCATTGTTCTCCTAAATCCTCAATTTTAGTATTATCAGGCTTCAGCAAATAATAATCAGCGTCTATGGAGATGCGTAACATTTTTGTGAAATCGTAGGTAAAGCGAGCACCTATACCCATCTTTAAACTGTTATCATACCCAACCATTATATTGTGTGGAATCTGTAAGCCTACAGAATACTTGCCCATGTCGGTTTTCATCGGAGCCGACATGTTATCTAAATAGCTCTGTCCCAAATTAATTGGCCTTTCTTTGCTTTCGTGAAAACAGTCCTGTGCAGGTGACAATGGAATGTTAGTAAACAATGCTGCCAAAACAGCGATTGCGTAAACCAGAAGTACTCTTTTTTTCATAATATTGTCCCTTGTACGTGTCGGGCGCAACTTTTATTTGTATTATTGTTAGGTTTCCTTCGTCCGCAAAATTACAACAAACCCTAATACAATCAAATTATATATTTGATTATCAATAACTTAATTATCCAAATCGGATACAAAAACTGTATCTAAAATGGATAATTTAGGAGGAAAATGGATGAAGTGGATGGATTGTAAAAGAAATAGGGCTCATTCGCAAAAAACGAATGGGCCCATTGTTCAAATTATGAGCAAAAGGGATCTGAAACGTTCCCTAAATCTCAGTTCCTCTTCCGATAGTAAGTCCCATCGCCATCCGACAGTCTATGTCCGGACTCGATATTGATCGTTGAAGAGAAGCTTTCGCCCGTCAATTTGTAGGACAATACGTTGCCATTGACTTGGTAGGTTCCATATCTATAGGTGCCGTCGGGTTTTAGTTCTGAGCATCTTCCCGAGGTGCCGTCGCCTTCAAAGTTCATTACCATCTTGCCATAGGCGCCCATGTCACAATCCCAGGTGCCGACAATCCAGCTGTAATCCCCATAGTTGGAAGTGGTTGTGGTATTGGAAGTGGTGTTGGTGTTTTTTGGAGTCATGTCTGGCATGGTAATGGTGTTGTCGTTCGAAGAGGGCGTGGTGTTGGAAGTTCCACCACCTCCGTAATTCAACAGTCCTCCTCCACAGGATTTCATTAGGTAGTAGGCCACTAAAGCAACAGCTATAATAACGATGATCCTTCTGAGGCATCCGCTTTGATTTGGCGTTTTTTGCGTTTGGTTGGCATTTGGAAAGTTGATGAGTCCCATGAAAGTCTGTTTTTATTGGTTGTTGCTGCAAAGATACAATAAAAAGCAAATAATCAATAGATGGCCGTATTTATTCTTCATTTCCTTTTCTCAAAATGCTGGTAGTCTTTCATGTTACGCCAGCGGCCGCCCCAACGGAAACCGTATGATTCAAACGTCTTTTTGCAAAGGTCGTTGTCATCGATCTTATGGGGGAAGGTCTTGCTCCGGTCCACATAGTCGATGGCTGTGGAGGGACGAATGCGTGAGTCTCTGACACAGGGGTTCTGCAGCGGGTTGATGTCGACGGCCATGCCAAAGGCATGCTGCGAGAGCTTCCAAGTGCCAGCTATGGTGCGATAGTTGAAACAGGAACTGTTGTTGGCTTGCATGGAAGCCTCGTCGGAAGCGTCGAAGTCGTCCACCAGACGGATACTGTTGATGGGATAAGCCTCAGCGAACAGGGTCCTGAAGATGCATAGCAGGTCATGTGCGATGACTTTGTTGCACACCATCTCGCCTTGTTGGATGCGACCATCGAAGTCGTAATGATAGAGGGTGAGATAACGGAGTTCGTCGAAGCCGATCCTAGTCTTTTCGGGCATCGACTTGCCTTGCATCCGGTCTTTCACGGCTTCTGGGATGGGCTGTGAGAAAAAGACATAGCTTTTGTAACACAGGGTGTCATCGGCTTTGGAAATATCGGGCGAAGTCTTTTCCTCAATAGCGGTTGGTTTTTGGCCTTTGATGTTCGCCGTTTCCTCCCTTTTGTCTTGATGGTTGTCATGGCAAGAGGCTATCAGCCCTAGGCCAAGTAGTAGCAAAACTATGTGGATGATTTTTCTCATCTTCCTGGTGTTGAATGCTCTTCCATATAAGCCAAAAGTCCCTTGCATCCTTCCGACACGTCCCTCCAAGTGGCCTCAAAGTCGCCTGTGTACCACGGATCAGCGACATCACCGGGTCGATGCGTGTAATCCATCAACAGACTGATTTTATGGTCGGTGTCCTCACCAAACATCCGTTTCAGGTTGCGCAAGTTGTTTCGGTCCATGGCGATGATGTAGTCATAATAGGCATAGTCCTGTCGTGTCATCTGGCGAGCGGTCTTACCCTCGCAGCCGATGCCATGCTCGGCCAGTTTGCGACGCGCTGGCGGATAGACGGGATTGCCGATTTCTTCTGTCGAAGTCGCTGCAGACTGTATTTCGAATCGGTCACACAAACCCGTTTCTTCGACGAGGTGTTTCATCACAAACTCGGCCATGGGACTGCGGCAGATGTTGCCGTGACAGATGAAAAGAATCTTTATCATGTCTATAGACTGAATAATCGTGCAAAACTAGCAAAGATTCTCGTTCGCAAAGCCGATAAATCCATTTCCAACAGATTTGCTGCCGCTTCATATACCTTTTCCACTCCGATTTCCGCCGTGTCGGTTTCAAGGAAGAGGTAATCCAAATCAATGAATTTTAAGGATTTATAAATCTTTCTTTCGTGATGCAACAGACTCTCACCCACGGAAAAACAAATCCCCTGCCCGATGAGTTGCTTTATGTCTTGCTCCGTACCACTGAAGCCATGGACAATCCATGGTTGTTGGGCTTTGTGCTTCTTCCGCAGGGCGATGATTTCGTTATGGCTGCGCACATCGTGCAGGATCATCGGCTTTTGCAAAGTTTCCGAGAGCTCGATTTGCCGTTCAAAGAGTTCGATCTGTCGTTCAAAACTCGCCCTGTGCATCTTGTCCAAACCCGCTTCGCCGAGGGCAAGGACTCGTGGCAACTTTAGTTTCTCTTCAAGGGCTTGCAATGCTTTTTCTGCTTGAAATTCAGCATTATCCAATGCCCACGGATGGATGCCGCAACTGTAATAGCCTTGCTTGGGGCCTTGCTGGTTCAAGTCCAAATTAACAACTTGAATCAGGTTGACGCTGTTTTTTGCCGTATGTGTGTGTATGTCAATGAAAGGCGGGTTCATCATGGCGCAAAAGTAGCAAAAATCCAAAAAGTGTCAAAGCGAGGGTTTTAATCCGTATTTTTGCGGTTTGTTTGTGAAATCGGTCTATGGGATTGAATAAGTCAACGCTTACGGGACACCTCGCTTGTTTCGGTGCCTACTGCATCTTCGGGTTCAACATCGTTTGCTGCAAGAACATCTCCAACGCGCATGTGATGACTCCCATGGACTTGCTATGCTTTCGAGCGGCGGGTGCCACGCTGCTGTTTTGGCTGGTGTCGCTCTTCATGCCCAAAGAGAAGGTGTCGATGAAGGACATGCTGCAAATCTTTGTGGCCTCCATGCTGGGTCTGTTCCTCACCCAATGGAGTTTCCTGAAGGCCATCACCATGACGACCTCCATCGACACGAGCATCACCAACACCTGCACCCCCATCCTGACCATGATTGTGGCAGCCATCGTCTTGAAGGAGCCCATTACCTTCAAGAAAGTGGGCGGCATTTTGGTGAGTCTGGCCGGCGTTTTGATCTTGGTTTTCAACTCGGTGGGGCTGGGTGGCGGTGCTTCCGAAACCAAGCCCTTGGGCATCGTACTCGTGGTCGTCAACGGCCTGACTTTCGCCCTCTATCTCGGCATTTTCCGCCCACTCATCTCGAAATACAATGTGGTCACCTTCATGAAATGGATGTTTCTGTTCACCATGCTGGTGACGGTGCCTTTTAACGTCAAAAACCTGATACACATTCCTTTTGGACAGATTGAAAGCCCTGTGGCGTGGCAAATTGCTTTTGTGGTGTTTTTCGCCACTTTCGTTGCCTATTTCCTCATTCCTATCGGGCAGAAACGCCTGCGACCCACCTTGGTTAGCATGTACAATTATGTACAGCCCATTATCGCCACCATCATCAGCATCGTCATTGGTTTGGACCACTTCACCTGGAAGAAGGGTATAGCGATGATACTGGTTTTCACCGGCGTTTGGATTGTCAATCAGAGTAGGGCAGCAGCACCGCAGAAATAGGAAAGCACTTCCTTCGTCTCTGTTGCAGAACTAATGATTCCTTCTAAAATTCCAATAAAAAAGGAATAACCCCCATATAGGTAATTCCTTCCTCATCAACCCAAGGCTTGGCGGAACCGTTGAGAATGACTATCTTCCTGAAGAAATCGCCAGAGTTTTTCAATGAAATAGTTTCTTGACGGCGCTTTTCCTCGCTGTCAACATTCAAGGCCGACTGGATGTAAAGTTTTTCTTTTCCGGTATTCACGACAAAATCAATCTCATATTGCGACTTTTGCCTTTTGCCATCAACAACTTTGGTCAACTCAACCACACCGACATCGACGCTATAACCTCTACGCATGAGTTCAATAAAAATGAGATTCTCCATCAGATGCGAGCGTTCCTGCTGCCTGAAATTGAGACGGGCATTGCGCAACCCCAGATCCATAGCATAGTATTTTTGGGTGTTTTCGAAATATCTCTTTCCCTTTACATCATATCGCTTGGCCCCCGCAAAAAGATAGGCATCTTCTAGATAATCGATGTAGTTTTTGATGGTGTGGTCAGATGTGTTGCGGTGCATCAGTGAGCCTGCAGTATTGGCAAGATTATGAGGATTAGTGAGCGAACCCACAGATGACGACAACGAATCCACCAAGGCTGACAGTACCTCATCGTCTTTTATCTTGTAACGCTCCACTATGTCCTTTAAATACACATTCTTGAACAAGCCTTTGAGATATTTGCGTTTTTCGTTCTCGTCAGGTTCAAGAACAGCCAATGGCATACCGCCATGTATGAGATATTCCTCAAAGGCTTCGGCTTTTTCCAAACCAGAAACAGGATAATACTCCTGAAACGACAGAGGATATACCTTGATTTCCGAACCTCGGTCGCGGAAGTTGGTGACGATGTCTTTCGACAACATCTTCGAGTTGGACCCTGTCACATAAACATCGAGGTTCTTTCGTGATGCGAGATCGTTAAGAATGTCGTAGAAAGTAGTGTAAAGCAAATCGCGGTCTTCCTCGGGAACGAGATCTTCATCAATTTCAGAATTCTTGATTTTGAAAGACAGTTGTATCTCGTCGATGAACACATAGTATTGTTTATCAAGATTTTGTGTCTTGCTGACAACATATTCGAAAAGCAAATTGGGGTTTCTGTATTTGACATTTGATTTCTTGTCCAACGCTATCTCCACGAAACAATCTTCGCTAACACCTTCTACAAGAAGATGGTTTTTATACAATGTGGATAGCAGAAAGGACTTGCCACAACGTCGAATCCCAGTAATAATCTTCACTTTGCCGTTCCATCTTTTGGATAGTAATTCGTCTATAAATTGTTTTCTTTCAATGATTTGCCACATGTTACCTCCTATTCTACTGCAAAAATAGGTGTCAATGACTACTATTTTTGCAGTGCAAAAATACGAAAACAATGATATAGTACATCATATCTCACAAAAAAATCTTACTTTTGTGCCATGGAACAGAACCTGCTGCAAACGAATATCGCCTATCTGAAGGGCGTCGGGCCGAAGAAAGCCGAAGTCCTGAAGAAGGAGTTGGGCGTGTCCACTTATCAGGACATGCTCAACCAGTTTCCGTTCCGTTACATCGACCGCAGCCAAATCCAAAAGGTGGCCTACATCAACGATGACTCCGTCTATTATCAGTTGGTCGGCACCATCTCCAACATCAAGATGATCGGCGCGCCGAGGGCCACTCGTGCCACGGGACTTTTCAGCGATGAGACGGGCAGCATCGAGGTGGTGTGGTTCCGGGGCTTGAAATGGCTCAAAAATCGTTTCAAACCTGACGTGAAATACGTGCTGTTCGGCAAAGCGAGCGAGTTCAACCACAATTTCAACTTCGTCCATCCCGAAATCGAGGAATACGACCCTAAGGACCCGCTCATCGGCGAGGGACTGCAAGGTGTTTACAATACCACGGAACGGATGAAAGACCATGGCCTCGGCACGCGTGCCATCGCCAAACTGCAAAAACTCATACTGCAACAGGTCTACGAATACATTCCAGAGACACTCCCGAAGTCTCTCATTGAGCAAGAGCAACTGATTCCGCGCCGCTATGCCTACTACGAGATCCACCTGCCCTCCAGTAACATCGAAATCCAGCAGGCCACGCGCCGACTGAAATACGAGGAGCATTTCTTCTTCCAGCTGAAAATGCTGCGCAACAAGATGCACCGCGAACAGGCTATCAAAGGTCACATTTTCGGTGTGGTGGGCGACTATTTCAACGATTTTTACAAAAACCATCTGCCTTTCCCGCTGACTAACGCCCAGAAGCGTGTCATCAAGGAAATCCGAAAAGACTTGGGCTCTGGTCATCAGATGAACCGCCTGCTGCAAGGCGATGTGGGAAGCGGCAAGACCATCGTCGCCCTCATGGTGATGCTCTTGGCTTTGGATAATGGCTTCCAAGCCTGCTTGATGGCACCTACTGAAATTCTGGCCACACAGCATTTTGCCACGCTTCAGGAGCAGCTGAAGGACATGAACGTCAACTTCGCCTTGCTGACGGGTTCCACCAAAATCGCGGAGCGAAGGAAGATTTACGCCGGCTTGGCCGATGGCACGATGCAAATCGTAGTGGGCACCCATGCACTGATTGAAAGCAAGGTGGTGTTCAAGAACTTGGGCTTGGCTATCATCGATGAGCAGCACCGTTTTGGCGTGGAGCAAAGAGCGAAATTCTACGAGAAAACCGAGATTCCGCCGCACACCTTGGTGATGACCGCCACGCCCATTCCACGCACCCTTGCCATGACGCAATACGGCGACCTCGATGTCTCCAAAATCGATGAGCTGCCGCCTGGAAGAAAGCCCGTGCAGACTTATCACGTCTACAGCGATGACCGCTATCGTATCATGATGTTTATGAAACAACAGATTGCGCTTGGGCGACAGATTTATGTGGTCTATCCCTGTATCAAGGAGTCGGAAAATACGGATATGATTGCGCTTCAGGAAGGCTATGAAGCCTTGCTGCACGACTTTCCCGAACCGCAGTACAAACTCTGTGTCTGCCACGGCAGGTTGACTGCCGAGGACAAGGACTTCGAGATGCAGCGCTTTATTAACAAAAACGCACAAATCATGGTGGCCACGACGGTCATTGAGGTGGGCGTGAATATTCCCAATGCCACGGTGATGATCATTGAGAATGCCAACCGCTTTGGTTTGTCACAGCTGCACCAACTGAGGGGTAGGGTAGGTCGTGGTGCCGACCAGTCGTATTGCATCCTCGTCACCGACCACAAGCTGACCAACGATGGCAAAACGCGCATGAAGACCATGTGCAGCACCAACGACGGCTTCGAAATTGCTGAAGTTGACCTTGAATTGCGCGGTCCAGGCGAGACGGGCGGCACACGGCAGTCGGGGCAAATCGAGATGCTCATTGGCGACTTGCAAAAGGACGGTCCATTAATCCCCCAAGTGCGCGAGGCGGCCATCAAGCTTTTGGCCGACGACCCAAAGCTCGCCAAACCTGAGAACAGGATGCTACGCGAGCATTACAAGGAATTGTTTGCGCAGACGTTTGACTGGAGCCAGATAGGGTAAAAAAACAAACCTCAAAAAAGGGCACCCCGAGAAGGATGCCCTTTTCCCATTCATATTGAAAAAGCTTTAGTCTTTAACGATCTTGCCTTGCATCATGTCGTTTTTCGTATTGATGCGATAAAAATAGATGCCAGGCTTCAAGGCACTGCCGTCGATGATGAACTCTTTAGTATCCGTGCAGTTGACAGCCTTTTGATAGACCTGTTCTCCCAACACATTGTAAACATGGACATTGGCCGAGCCATTCACGGCATCGGAAGTCGTAATCCTAACCTCGTCGGTGAAGGGGTTGGGGTGAACGGTGTGGTTCTTGCTCGTCACCATATCCTCATTAATAGAAGTAAATTGTCCAGCATAGAACAAGTTGTCTAACTCCTGAGTCTGGAAATTTCCTTGCGCATCGGTCACAGTGACTTTCAAGTTGACCCATTTGTCGTTGGCAATTCCTTCCAATTGACCCAAATCGGCCACGAAAAAGTTGCCATAATTCACGTGGAACATGGATTCATCCTCATATACCTCCAACGGCTCGTAATTAGCGCCGTCGATGGAATACAACACCTCAATTTCTGGTTTGTCGAAATATGCCATGCATTCATTTTCAAAATCAAGCATGAAATCGCCTGCTGCAAAGTTTATTCTAGAGTCGTTAAGGTTTGGGAGATTTGTCATCTCTTGTCCTTCTTCATCCTTTACTTGCAAAATAGTAAGGGTGGGCGGTGTGGCATCTTCGTTTGTAAGATCAAATTCGATATGGGTTCTGTTAGCCATTATCAATCCTTGGTTTTCTACATGGTTGTCTTCGATATCGATTGTGATCGTCCCATCATTGGGAGCTCCAAAAAACCACTCATCATTGTTGTAAAAGATGTAATCGTTATAGATTTCTTCTCCGTCAAGTTTGACAATCAACTTGTTATCTTCATCAGTACAGCGTTGTACTCCACCTTCACCAAAGGCACAAAACACCCCACCGTACATCGGATCGCCTATTGGGCTATTATCGCTACCAAATCCGAACCCTTGGTAATACCAGATGGGAGTTCTGTATCCATAATAATGTAAGGCGTTGGGGTTTTCCACCATTAATGCAGGTGTCATAGGGGAGTGATTGGGCTTGCTTTGGTGATACAATGCGTTCCAGGGATTGTTGAGAAGAATGTCAAACGGTTCTCTAACGAATTGGTCCTGTGCATTTAGATACATTCCAGTCATTGTCATCATGTCAATGAATTCACTTGGTGTTTGTCCAAACTTGTCGTATGATTCCCACACTAACGGGATAACGCGAAATTTAAGTTCACCAGGTGCATACACGCCAGGGTTCAAATCCCTGCAATTGGTGACTATGCTCATGGGGAGGGTAGGGTCAAAGTGGTCGTCTTTGAACCAACCATGAAAACACAACAACCATCCATCATTATCCCATAATGCCTCAAAATTAGTTTTAAGGTAGGCGCTGTCTGGATTGTTTACGTTAAAGTATGCTTGAGTGGAAACCAAGTCGGATGCACGGTTTGAACTGTACCCTTGTGTTTCCTCGGTGATGGGGTCAAATTGGATTAGATAGCATTTTTGTGGAGTTGTGAGTGATGCAAAGGGCTGAATATAACTGTTTTCCAAATGGTTGTATTTTTTCTGATAGTCACTTTCGAAGTCGTAAGATGAATACCTTGAGTTAATGAATCTTTCCCCGGCATTCCAAACATACATGAAGTTCATATCCATGTCATTTACTTGTGACTCAGACAGTGTATTACCATCTTCGTCATAGCCGTCAATATGGATTTGATAGGTAGCATCGGCCTTGTTAGGCACGAAAATGGTGTTGTTGGCAATCGTCACCTGATAGGAGAGAAACAACTCGTTGTTCTCATCATCATTGCCAACGGCGAGGATGCTGTAGTCGCCTTCTGGAACTTCCACGTTTGTAGAAGGCACCTGCTCGAAGTAAAGATAGTCGTCGCTATTGCTGATGCCGATGAAAGTACAATTGAAGTTGGGCTCTACGCTAAGTGCGTAAAACTCTCTGCCCCGGGGATCCAAGTCTTCGGTCCTCGTCGGCATGAATGTCGTCATAGTGTTCTCGCCGGTTTTTACCAATTTGATGTCTTCTGAACTGTAGACCGTAGTGTTACCCAGAGTACATTTGTTTTGACCCATAGAGGAAATGCTGAAAAATCCCACAATAAGTGTCAGGCTTAAAAGTAATAGTTTTTTCATTTTCATTAATTTTTTTGTTTGACATTTTTTTTGACAAATCGTTTTGAGCACAAAAGTAACCCAAGCCAAAAATCTGTCAAGGGTAAAAGCGTGTTTTAGAGGTGTCAAAACAACGGTAGAAGGTGTCAAAAAGGTGTCATATAATCGATATGCATTGGAAATCAATATCTTGAAAGAAAGTCGACAAGGTCTACGCTGGAATCGACGATTCCGAGTGATTTGCGCAGTCTTTTTCGTGATGATTTCACACTGTCGATGCTGACATTGTTCAAGTTGGCGATTTCCTTGATGTTGAGATTGGCACGTATCAGAGCGCAAAGCCTCAATTCATTTTTGCTGAGGTCGGGGAAATCTCTCTTCAGATGTGCGTAGAAATCGGGGTGAACCTGGACAAAATAGTAGTCGAAATCCGTCTTTGCCCCATCGTCCACCCTGCTTTTCAGTTCGCGGATGGCGGTGGGCAATGGGTTTCCAACACCCTTGGGGTTGTTGGCAAGATGGGTGAGTTTCTCGATGACTTCGTTCAACACCTCGTTGGTCTGCATTTGGCTCATGGTCTTGGAAGTCACTTCGCGGTTGCGCAGGTCCAACTCTTGTTTCAGCAGCAGTTCTTTTTGGCGTTTGTTTTTGACCAAAAAGAACACGATGGTCAGCACAAGAACAATGGTCAACAAGGCGATAACGCCCATATAACGCATCCTTTGCTTCGCCACTTTCCTTTCCACTTCAAACTGTTGCTCCAAGGCTGTGATTTCACGCAAATGGGCAATTTCATGGACCTTATTCCTGTCTTGACGCGACAAAATGGATTCGCGGATCGAGTCATATTGCAAGATGCAGGTCAAGCTTTCTTCAAATTCCCCCATGCCTTTCAGTATCAAAGTCTTTAGCCCCAAGCAATCCAACACCTTGCGTTCTTCTTGCAGCTCGTGGGCGATTACCTCGGCATTGTTCTCCAACTGCATCGCCTTTTCGAAATCCTTGTTCTGGAGAGCCGTATAGGCATTATTCAGATTCACCACAAGAATCAGTTCTGGGTTCTCGCAAAGCTGCAGGTCCTGCATGCATTCCTCAAAGCATTGTTCCGCCTGCTGAGGTAGCTTCTGCTTGTTATAAATCACCCCTTTCAGTTGTTTCGCTCTCAAGCTGTCGTCCAACGAAGTGGACAAAAACATGGCTGAATCTAGATACATCAAGGCACTGTCATAGTAGCCCATGTCGGAATAGACGGTGGCAATGTTATAATGGTACCAGCCCCTCTCTTCCCCTTTCAAAGCATTTTTGTACGCCTCCAAAGCGGCTTGGGAGTTCCCGATGTCAGCATGAAGGTTCCCGAGATTGTTCAACAACCTACCGCGTAACTTCAGATCAACTTCATCTACGGCATCAAGTCCTCTTTCTAATGTTTCAAAGCCCTCAGGAAACATATTAAGGGATAGGAAGCCGGAGCTCTTAGTCAAGGAAATCCGCCCCAACAACAGCCGTGTGCGGTTGGTCAGTCGAAGCATTTCCGCTCGTCGGTAAGCCTCGTTTAACTTATTCATGGAGGCAACGTAATTATGCTTTTTCAATTCACAATAGCCAATGTAGTAGTCGCTTAAGGCAATATAGTAGTTGTCTTTAAGGTCGTTGGCCAAAATCGATAATTCTTGGATATATCCTTGGGCATCGAGGATTCTTTCTTTTTTGTCATAAAACCCAATCGCCGCATCCAGAGCTTCAGCCCTGGCCACATCGGTTTTCCGATGTTCCTTCAGCCGTCCAACGAGCGAATCAGGCAGGGGGAGCGGGCTGTCGTTTGAAGCGAGAGCATTGAACGAAACGAAGAGGAGAAGAAGTATGTGCTTGATCATGGCGTCTATTGGCTTCTTTTTCAATGCAAAGTTAGGGCATTTCATCCAAACGACGCAAGTGTTAATTGGTTTTTGTTTCTTTTAGCGGGATAGGACGTGGTCAGATAGAAAGGGCAGGCACGTGAGATTGTTTGGGTGACGAAGGGTTAGATGGGAAGGAGCCCAAAACCAAGAAGGGCGGCTTTTGCCGCCCTTCCTTCTCATCCAGTTGAAAAAAGTTTTACTCCTTCAAGATACTTCCTTGCCTCCAAACAAATTAGCAAAGTTCACGCTTAGTGCCTGATAACAATGTTTCTTGTGAGATTATTATCAAGTTTTAACAAGTAAACGCCAGGTTCCAAAGAAGATACATCTATCGAGTTGCTTTTGGAGGTGACAACCATTTGACCTAAACTATTGTAGATGACAGCTTCTTCAAAACGGACACCTTCTATTGTAATAAAACTGTCGGCCGGATTGGGATATATAGCACTGTAGTTATCTATTTGTTCAATTCCAGTACTTCCGTCCACTACCTCAATGCAGTATCCCATGTCATATCCATCTGAGGTAAAGGTTGTAAGTTCTCCATCTTTCCATATAAAGGTATCTAGCTCTGGATAATTACCTGCGAACCCCGTGATATATACTTTATCATTATGTACGCACATTCCTTGGGCGCCACTCCATTCGTCGGATATTATAGTACCTTCACCATTTACCCAAACTATGGCTTTGAATATTGAACTATTGGGGACTTGTCCGGAAGCATAGACTGTTCCGTTGGGGACGGCAAGTGTTAGTCCATAAGCTTCATTGGCAAGAGTATAGAGAACTTCGCCGTTTTTCCATATATTAATACTGAAATCCCTGTTATTCTCATGACTTGCGTTAAGGCACTCTCGATCCTTTATCGCTGTGCATTTCCCATTTCCGCCAAAATCACCACCGATATAATACACATCGCCATCGACCACTTTCACGTCAGTGAACATCCCAGTGACGCTTGAAGTATACGTGTAAAGTGGTTCTCCATTCTTCCATATTACTGCTTCTTCATTAGTTCTACCAGCAACATAAATGTCATCGCCATCAAAGCAAATACCTGAGAGTTCTGCCGCATCAGCATAATCATCAGAAGCGACTCCGTTAATCCACAGCCTGCCAATAAGCGACCAATCCGAAGAAGATATTTCATATGTAGTTACGTACACGATGTCATTGTGAATAGCCATGGAAGTAACCCAACGATCATAAAAATCAAATCCATCAAGAGAATAAAGCATTTCATCGTTTTTCCAAACCGATCCACCTCCCTGGCTCTTGCCGGCGGCATATACGTCATCACCGATTACTACCATAGCAGATACATCTTCGCCATTAGCGATTACCGTTGGAACTTCATTTTTCCAGATAGCGGCTTGATCATTTTTGATTCCTCCGACATAAACATCGGGGTTTTGTGCATTTGCACTAGTGGCACCAAATAACAATGCCACTGCGATTGATAATTTGTAAAGTTTTTTCATTTTGCTTAAAATTTATGTTTAGCGATGCAAAATTGCACATCGTCCAATGACAAGCAAAATTTTTGAGGATAACATGAGGATAACAAAGCCAATCCCTGACGGAAACTTTAATATAACATGAAGAGTTTTTTTGTTTACCACTGCGTGGTGAGGGAGTTAAATTGGCCAAAATCAATATTTTGACAGAAATGCCGTCAGATCCTCTTCTTTTCCTACTAGGTTTAGACTCTTGCGAAGACGTGCTCTTGCCACTTTGGCACTTTCTGGGCTGATGTTGATGATTGAAGCTATGTCCTTGGTGCTTAGGTTCAACCGTAAGAACGCGCAGAGCCGCTGTTCGTATGGGGTAAGATTCGGGAAATCGGCAAGCAGATGCTTATAGAAATCGGGGTTGGTTTGGGTGAAGTAATAGTCGAAATCCTCTGGTGGTGTGGAGTTTTTGTACTTTTCTATGTCGTTTATCACTTCTTTCAGATTCTGTGCAATTTTATGTTTGTCATCGACAATGGCGTTAAGCTTGTCGGCCATTTCGGTCAGTAATTCCTGTCTTTGCACTTGCACCAAAGCCTTGGCGGTCAATTCCCGATTGCGTGTTTCTATTTCCTTGTTCAGGACTTCTTTCTCCAATTCCTGTTTTTTCAGCTGTATGTCTTTGTTTTTCATCAAGATGTTCCTTCTGTTGAAAGCCAGGTCCAAGATTACAATTATTGAGATTAAGCCTGAAATAATGAAATAGAGACGCATTTTTGCCCTCTCATTTTTCATGTCGCTCAATTCTTTTTCCAACCGCAATTCTTCCTCTGTCTTCTTGAATTCCTGTGAAATCCATGCGTTTTCCAACCGTCGAAGGTCGTTTGCAGAATCGATGCTGTTGCGTAATGAGATGTATTTTGCAGTACTTTCGGCAAATTCCTTATAATTCTGATGCTTGTAAAACAACTCTGCCTTGCTCGCATAACACTCTTTTTCGAGAATTGGGATCCCAAATTCCTTGGCCTTTACTGTGGCACTGTCAATATAGCTGATTGCCAAATCTGACATGGAGTCTAGTCCGATCAAATAACCATAATCGCATAATGTAATGATCTCTGCGTCTTTGAACATTTCCTTTCTGTAGTTGTCCAATATATACTTATAAGTTTTTATGGCAGCTTCGTTGTCTCCTTTTTTTATATATAGCACTGCTTGGTCTGTTAAATTCTTTGATTCATCGTAACGATTCACTGTATGCATAAATGCGGAATCGTTGTATATTAGTGCAGTGTCATAAGAAGCTTTGTTTTTGTAACTTTGGGACAATAACGAATACAGAATAAACTTATTTGGGGTTAAACCTACTCCTTTTGTCAGATTCTTTTCACACAAAGCTATTGCTTCATCGCATCTTCCAATTTGGTTGAGAGGCGTTGCCATATTTGTCTCGATGACGGAAATCAAGTATTGGTCATTGATCTTTTTGCATGTTTCCAGTGCTTTCAGTAGATACTCATATCCCTCATAATACAAACGCATGTTACAAAACAGAGCTCCGAGTGAGTTTAAAACCTTTGCTTCAAGTTCGAGTGTCTTATCGTTTTGTGGCAAATACGGCACCTGTTTAAGACTCTTTTTTAAGTACATCAGCGCATCTTGATATTTGTCCTGGCTGAACAACAGATTGCCTTCATAGAGGTCTGCTAATGCATTAACATATTCATCGTCAATTATTTCTGAGATTTGAATTATCTCATCAATATACGGTTCGGCTTGGATGATTTGTCTGTTCTTGGTATAATAGATGATTATACGAGTTAAGGCTTCTACACGAGCCATGTCCTGTTGTGGATTCTTTTCGAGTGCAACAAGGAGGCTGTCTGGAATATGGAAACCGTCTTTCTGTGCAGTTGCTGAAATGCCCGCAAGAATCAATAATATAATAAGAAGAGTTTTTTTCATTACGGCAAGTTCGTTCGGTAATACTTGCAAAAGTAGTGTTTTTAAAAAATACAAGGCAAGCGCTTTTTCGCAAACAGCAGGAAAATACGTCCAATTAGCAAAAAAGGGCGGCTGACGCCACCCTTTTTCAAAAATGAACTGAAAATAGTTTTACTCTTTCACGATTCTTCCTTGCATCAAACTGTTTTCGGTGCTGATGCTATAGAAATAGATGCCAGGCTTCAAAGCGCTGCCATCGATGATGAACTCGTTGACGGCATGGCCGTTCTCCGTGGCGTCATACGCCATCCGGCCCAGCACATCGTAGAGCTGGACACGAGCCACGCCGTCCAGAGGCTGCGCTGACTTGATGCGCACCTCATCCGTGAACGGATTGGGGATTACTTCATGTTCAAGACGTTCGGCCGCATATTCATCGACC
>JBGUNT010000077.1:0-15549 GCA_045117495.1 Candidatus Limimorpha sp.
GAGAGGAAGCTGCTCGTCAAGGGATCGTAGCATCTTCCATTCATATTGATGAGTCCGAAGGCCGTCATGTGTTCGTGGCCAGTATACCCCCTGTCAAACATCGGCCCTTCGACAAGCTCAGGGACCGAGGGCTCAGCCATCGAATAGTTCTGCCATGTGTCGGGGTCGCGCAGGTTGCCCCAGGCATCGAAGGAGAGTTCCTGCTCCACGTTGCCCTCGCTGTCGGTTATCGTTGTCCACGAGCCGAGATGGTCCTTCAGGATGTAGTGGACGGTTTCCTCGTCGCCTTGCCGTTCCACCACGGCGAAAACGCCGTAGGGACCTACAATGAAAGTACGCGAGAAGGCGCTGCTGCCAAGGCTGTCCGTCACGGCGACAAACTCGCACAGGTCGGCATAGTCCTTGCGGCGCGCCACACCGTCCACGGTGTCCACCACGCGGATGCGCTGCTTGTCGTAACCGTAGGTGTACTCCAAGGTGTTGCCGCCTTCGGCGATGGCCTTCACCTTGTCGAAGCCGGTATAGGCGACGGTCTGGCTTGCCGTGGGGAACACGCCCTCGCCCGCCTCCGCACTCTTCATGGCGTGGGGACGGGCGGGCTGGCCCGCCGCCGCGGCAAATGCGGCGTTGGCAAACACGGCCTGCCCGTCGGCCTGCTTCATGGTCATGCGGCCGAGGGCATCGTACCTGATGCGACTGCATGTGCTGCCGAGGCATATGTAAGTTAAGCGGTCCATCTTGTCGTAGCGGAAGGTCTCCTCCAAGTTGCGGAAGTTGTCTTTCCGGCTGGCTAAATTACCGAATTTATCGTATGTGTACGACAAATTCTGCAAATTATTTGAGGTGACGATGCTGTCGAGGTAGTGCATCACGGGGTCATAGGCGCGGTGCGTAGTGATGCCATTGCCCAACGTGGCGTCGGTCAGCTGCCCGAAGGCATTGGCGGCATCGGTTCGCCACAAGACCTTCCCATGGGCGTCAACGATGCTTTGCAGACGGCCGTGCGCATATTTGCGCCTGATGCTCACGCCTGTTGGATAGGTGGTCTGGCTGATGCGCGAAAACTCGTCGTAGCCCACTTGTGTAACGTAATTGACAGACGGCCTATGATCCCTGGTTTTAACGAGTCGCGCAAGGCTGTCGTAGTCATAATAGAGGTATTGTATCGCCTGTCCTTCCAAGGTCCTGTGGTGTATTTCCTTCAGGGTGCCTTTCAACGTGCACGAATCTTCGTTGTAGACATAATGCGTCGTCGTGTTCTCCAAGCTGTCGGTCTCACGCACAAGACGCCCCATGCCGTCATAATAATAGAAGGTCCCCCCTTGTGCCGCCAATTCCTTGGGCGAGATGCGCCGTTTCAGTTGGCCGTAAGCGTCGTGAATGGTGGTAAGTATGCCATAATTGGGATCGGCCAGTGTAAAACGATTGCGGGCATCGTCGTAGGTGACCGCCACCATCGTGGTCGTGTCGCCGTTCACCATTGCCGCGGCCATCAGGCCGTCGGCAAAGTGGTCATAGGTCACATGGGAGTTTTGGCTAGCGTCGTCGCTTCTTATCGTCCATCCCATGGCATTGACCGTGACGGTACTTTGGTGTCTCAACCCAACCGTCGGGATGATGGTGGTCGTGGTTCGGTTGCCTTGATAGGCGATTGCCGTCTCGGTGGTATCGGGAGTGATGGTGGAGACCAAGCGGTCGAGGTTGTCGTAGCCATAAGTCGTCCATTGCGGCGTTTCCCCTTCCTTGTACGGATTGGATACTTCATAGAGCCTGCCTCTCTTGTCATAGTTCTTGTCAACAAAGATGGCTTCGCCCTGCAATCCAAACGACACGCTGCGCAGCTCGGCGCCAGTCTTATGGTAGAAGACCAGCGTTTTGTCGGTTCCCGACGAGCGGCTCCATTTGAAATATAAGGCGTCCTGGGGGGCATACTGATAGCCGTCGGCCCAACGCAAGGCCGTGCATGATTGGGTCCCATCTGCATGGTAGGATTTCGCAACATCACCGAGAGCGTCGTTCCAATAGGCAGTCACAAGGCCATTGCTCCCTACCAATGTGTCCACATTGTCGTGAATGTCATATGAATAGGACGTTTGATACGACAGGTTGCCGCTTCCCACCGTTTCCTTTGTCACAAGGCGGTGTCGGCTTTCGGTTCCTTCACCCGGGCCGTATTCGTATTCGAAGGTTTTCACCGGCTCGCCATGCTGGGCATAGGGTGTCCTCACTGTCTTCTTTTTGAGGTTCCCGTCAGGATGGTATTCGAAGTCGGTTCGTAGCATGAGAGGGTCATGCGGGTCACTGGGATTGGGTTTGTCGTAAGTGCGCATGATCTGATAGGAACTTGGGTAATACTCATATTTCCAGCCATGATCGACATTGGGTTTGCCCGTGCGCGACATTACCTGTATCTTGTCCTTCATCCTGTTGACAATCCATAACGGATAGTTCTCTTCATAATATCTCATGACATCAGACCGTCGGAACTCGCATTGGTTTATGTTATCGACATCCTGGCTATCGGTTCCAAATGAGGCTTGCTCGCAATGATATGTATTGAAATATTTGTACCCTCCGGCGCAATCCAAATCGAATAGGGACACTACAATCCATACCAAACGGGGTTGAAGCTGGTAGCTGTCGAAATCGTAGTATCTCGAGATTTTACGCAGCATGGCTGGATTGACGATGAGACTATCTCTTGTCGACGTAACGTTATGAAAAACGAAAGAATGTTGTTCGGAGAGCCTCCAGTCGCCGTTGATGAAGACATAAGTCTCTTCTGCGCTTGGAAGCGAGAAGCCATAGTCGCCCATGGTTGCCGTTTCGAAAGAGGTCTTTTTGTAGCTGACATCTTGGCCTCCTTCCGAGTAAATGACGCTTTGTGACGTAAAACCGAGATAGCCGTGGCCTTTCTTATGGAACAGCGGTGCGGTGTAGGCATAGGTTGAAGTCAATGCTACCTCGTTGACGGCGTATGACGTATGAGACTTCACGGCCCTTAGCGGGATATTCTTGCTGACAAGGCCGTGCCCCAAGTCTATTTGGTTGACTCCCACCACGGGAAGATACTGGTAGTCGAGCCTGAGGCTATTGCCCATGCCATCCGTAATGGCCGTGGCGCTGCTGTATTCATTGAGCGAATAAAGCGAGAACAACATGGGCTTTTTCCCCAATGTGTTGTGGTTTATTATCTCATTGCCGAAAAACGACAGGTTGTCTTTCCCATAAAAATTACCCACATGGAGATATTGGCTGCTGGCATTGAGGTCGTAGGAGGCCGCCCTTGCCATTGGATTGAAGCTGTCCATACTCCACCACCCGTTCTGTAAATGAATCTTCACTTCGGCAAATTTCGAAAAGATTTGGAAGAAGTGTTTTTGGTTGTTAGAAAGGGCCACGTCCGAAAGTCCATCGCCATCGAAATCGGCAACGGACAAGGAGAATCCCGAGTTTTGGTTGACCTTTTCGAGAGAATAGGAATACAACTTCGAGTTCGGGGCGAACGCAAAATCCTCAAAGGCCTTTGTTGATTTTTGTTGGAAGTCATTGCCTTTTGAAAAAAGGAAAAACCATCCCAAATCGCCTTCGTTGTTTTTTTGCCCGTAACAAAGCAAGTCGGTCTTCCCATCACCATTGAAATCTCCAGGGAAGAGGTTGAGTTCGGGGACATACCTAATTCCTGTAAAGTCTACTTCCAAATCGAACTGGAATCCGTCATTCGTCCTCTTCAGCCCACAAATGTGACCTTGATTCTGATCGACCATCAGGATTTCCGAATGCCCGTCTCCGTTGAAATCGCCAATTGCAAATTCATTGACCACCGTAAAGCCAGAATTTGTGATCGTGTCACGCAGACAGGTTCCTTCGTCATAATGAATATATAACAAGGGGCCCATGATTGGGATTGTATCAAACTGCTGGTAAAGGAAAGCAACGGCGCTTTGTTTGCCTTCTCCAAGGAAATCACCTATGGCCAGATAGAACTTGAACAATGGTATCTGGACGGGGCTGTCCCAAGCTTGCGTCCACCTTTGTCCATCACGGTTGAGATACAGCATTAGGGATGAAACGTTATGAGGATACCATGATTCCGGGTCATTATATTGAAGGATGATGTCGTCATAGCCATCGTCGTTGATGTCGAGCACATGTACCCAGTCGAGCGTCGCGACGACGGGTTGGCCATTGGCTTGGTTCATCGAAAGGTCGTGGCTTGAGATAAATGCGCCATGACCCGTATTCAAAAGCACATTCATGTCGATGGGTCCAGGGTATTGGGAACCGTTTTTGTAGGGCACGGTGAGCACATCCGAGAATCCGTCGGCATTGAAGTCGCCCACAAACAGGAATTTGTTGAAATGGGTCGTGTCCACCACTTGTTGCTGGAAGGCTCGTCTCTGATAGTCGAGGTTTTCATCCCATTCCCATCGGATTGTCGTTGGATTGATGGGCATTCCATCCTTCTCCATGAACACTTTGACGAGGCGGCTGTACGCTCGGTTATGCCTATAATCTTCCATGGCGACATCTGTCGCTTTTTGGTATTGGAACTCATATTTCTGCAAGGAAAAGCCTTGCATATTGAAAATATCGATGCTTTTCAGCAAGCGTTTTTTCGCTACCAGGTTCCCCTGAATGTACCCAAACTCACGGTCTGTTCTACTTTCATACCCAAACTTCACAAGGAACTCGGGTTTGATGCGCAAGCTGTCGTTTTGGGTGTATTCGATGCTACTGATGTAAAACTCACCCGTATCGGTCAGTTCGGTATAATTATAGAGTATCGCATTGCCGTTGCGGTCCGATACCTTATTGAGAAGCCAGCAAACAGCTTCATCTCTTGGGTTTTGCGGATCGATTCTCGAGTTGGAGGTATATCCGTATTCGAGAACAAGTCCATTAGGCTTCCACACTTTAAAATTCCTAATGTATTTATAGACAAGTGTATGACCAAAGATAATAATTGTTTTTTTGTTCATGTATGCCATGATTTTGGCAAAGCCGTCTTGTTCGGTCTTGTATTCCGTGCTGTCGTCCCAACTCGCCACGGGAATCAGCCTTAGCCCATCAAGCATGAATCGGTCGGAAACATCGTTTAGGGTCACACCACCCATCTCGCCATCATGATAAAGCGTCTTGCCTGTTCGGGTGATGGACGACAATCCTGCGAGATCCCATTTGTAGCCCAACAAGCCGTTACCGCCTTGGCTGTTATAGGTGATGGCCAGTTCGGGCGTCATGCCATTGATGCCTTCAGGCAGTTCGATGGGAATGGTATACGATGCTCCTCCCATCACACCGACATCGAGTGAACCACCGAGCGCACCTACATAGCCGTTATCGCCTTCAAGTGGACCACCTTGTGCCCCTTGTGAGGGTGGATAGACACCAAAACCATTGACCGTTAGGTCCATGGTGCAGTTTTCCCCATGAAACCAAGTCTGACGGGAAAAACTTGGCTCTAAGATAATGGAATCGTTGGCATAAAACTCATAGTTGATTCGGCTATTGAAAGAAGTGTCGAGCAAAAACTGTTCGCCTTGGTAGATTTCTGTCGGAGCCGTACGAATGTCTTGTGCCGAAAGATACGACACGCAAAGCAACAAAAAAAGGATGAGCAGCTTGTTATTCATGGTGAAGACTTAGATGGGTTTTCGCTTATTTCTTTACAATTTTCCATGTCTGCGACGCCTCCGATGAAGAAATGTGCAGGAGATAAACGCCGGAAGGAAGTCCCGACAGGTCGAGTTCACAAGCACCGTCGTTCAACCTGGACTGCGCGACCACAGCACCTGTTACAGAAGTAAGCAGCACAGTGGCCTCCTCAACTGCAAGGCCTTGCAGCATGACAGCAACCTTGCCGCGCGTCGGATTGGGATAGATGGACAGTATTGCTTTTCCAAGGTTGTCGTTTATAATTTCCGATGATACCAGGGAAGCCGTGGAGTCAAGCTTCCGCCCATTCTCTTCCGCCTTGCGTAGAACTAAGGTGCGGCTGACACGGTTGCCATTGGCATCGTAATCGAACTGCACCATGGTGGTCTGGGCAAGTGACGCCAACGACAACACCAATAGCAAATCTATCAATATGATACATTTCTTTTCCATGGCTACATCCTGTTTATTTACCTTTCAACATGTTGATTTCTTCCTGCATTTTCTCCACTTGTTCCTGCAGTTGGAGGGTATAGAGTGTAAGTTCCTCTATTTTCTTCAAAAGGACGCCTTGCATGTCACCAAGTTCAATGCCTTGTTCCTGCACTTCCGATTCTGACGGCACGTCTGGCAAATGATGGTATTGGCCTATATATTCACGCAAATCGCTAAGTGGCATAAGTTTGTAATCGTGGTCGAACACATAATCAGGCCACCATGAAGCGTTGTAGGTTTTTGATGGAAACCCTGTCAGTGATAATGCCTCCTTTAACAAACAAACTATTATAGCTGTGGCTAAACATCCTGGCAACATCGCCATCATCAATATTGATGCCTACATAGCCGTTCAATACAAGAGGATTCGATTGCTCATAGCCATTATTGTTGATTCGTTTGCTCACTATGAACATTGCCCCTGTGCTGTCCACTTTTATCCCATGCATTCTATCCCTCAAATGGATGAAAGTGTTGGCGGTTGCAGGGGATTTTGGCTCCAAAAAGAGCCCTGCATCTTCATCGAAATCGGAACGTATGTGAAGTTTGGCTTCAATGTCGGACAAGGGCACGTCGCCAATGGCAATTCTGCCTGTCTTGCAAATGGTATCGCCATACGGGTAGTCATTGGGGGATGGACTAATGGTAAGTGTAGGCTTGGTACTGTGCATGCCTATTATTAGGCAATTCTCATAATTGTTTTCAAGGAACGCATTGGGGTTCCCTCCAGCCCCTATGAATCCGTTCCCTATGACCATACATCCGGTATGCCCCGTTAGCCTCAAATTGTGGCCAATACCCATACTTCGGTTTCCGTCAATCTTTATGCCGGATCCAATGGCCATTGAGCCCAAGCCGTTTATCCTATTGACTGAACCCAAGGCAATACAGCTGTTGGCGTCGTCCATGATGGTATCGTTATTGCCGACCGCCAATGAGTTGTTGCCCCCCAGCCAATGAGAGATTCCTATGGCATTACCACGGTTGCCGTTCAATGTATTACCGCTTCCGATGTTCAGATTGGGGCCCTCTATGGCGTCTTGTGCATTCGAGCAGACGCAAATGGAGAGGCCGCAAAAAGCGAAAAGTATACTTCTTAACCTATTCATGATTTGATTTTTAATTGTTTTTACTCTTTCACAAACTTGCCTTCCGAAAGGATGGCGCTTTTGGAAACAACCTTGTAGACATATAGGCCGTTTTCAAGGTTATGGGCGTCAATGGTGATGAGATTGCCTTCTTCCTTGACGGCACTGTCGAAGCATTTCACGCCCTTCATGTCGAATAACTGCACTCTTGCGCCATTGTGGACTCCTTCGCTTATCGGGATATTGACGATGCCGTCGGTTGGATTGGGGTAGGGCGAGTCGTGATTTGTCGCATCTTTTTCCTGAACCACATCCCAAGTAATCTCGATATCCTCACGGCGGAGCTTCATGAGTTCGTGTTTACGAACCGGATCCCCTTGATAGTGTTGTCCAGAATATGAAGAAAGCAGAATCAAACAGCCCCCATCATTGAAAGCCGCGGGGGGGCATATTATGCAGATTATGTCGTCATGCTTGAAAACTTTGCGTCCAAGCAGGTTAAGGTCCTTGTCGACCAAAACGACATTGGCTTGCTGCGTGTATAGAGAAAGGAAATCCAGACTGCTGTATGAAAAAGCGAATATGGTGGAATCGTTGATGTAGGCCGTGCTCGTCCCGAACGGCACCCAGGTACAAGAATCATAGGGAGGCAGGCGTAAATTGGCATATACATTCAATGAGGAATCCACCTTGTAAAGGTTATGCATCACGAAAGAGCTACCTTCATAGCTTTCAATGTCAAGAATAAGATGTTCTCCTGCAATCCATTTGCCTTCACAGGCAACATCCGAAGCGCTGAAGGGTACTCCGATGTTCAGCATGTGCTGTTTGGACACAATGTGCAGCGTCGTGTCCACAACGAGCATCCCAGAACAACCTGAGTGAGGCGGAAAAATGCCTCCATTTACAATGACAATCAGATTGTCTGAATGGGGCGCCTTTGCAACCTCTTTGATGGAGCCTACACGTGTAATTGCCGGATCGTCATCAACCATTCTGACGACATCGCCATGCTCGTCAAATTCATAAAAGCGCAAGGCGCCCGTGTAATAGCCACCATAGGTCGATTCAACATAATACGACAACCTGGCAGCCAACAGGGCATTGCCCGTTTTGATGACGGTTGATTTCATTGTATGGCCATTGTCGGCTTCAAAAAAGCAGTCGAAGACATCATCGTCAACATAGTGCATTTTCGAGGAAACAAGTTCAAGCTCGCTATCAAAAATGTCTACACAGAGATATTTCTGTATATAAGGGTCACATAGGCTGTCGTCGCTCACCCCAAAGGCCATGTAGTTACCGTTCGGTAGTTGGACTGCACTGTAATACCGCAGTCTTTTGCCAGCATGATGTACGACACGGCATATGTGCTCACCGTTTTTGGAGACTTTGACAACACCCCCATCTTGAGGCAATTCGTAGGAGGTGTGGCCAACACAAAGCACGTTCTCGCCTCCGTCAACGGCGATTAAATCCCTAAAATTCACAACGCTGTCATTCCCAAGGGGCACAACCCACTCTTGAGAAAAGCCTTTTACACTTAACAGAAGCATTAAGGCTGTGGTTAAAACAAACTTCTTCATAACTGTTTTTTTAAATCAATTTTATAGATTGCCCTTAATTATCACATTCTCGCCAAGCACTTCCCTGCGTCCATAATATGCACATGTATGATGCCCAATCTCGTCTACATTGTTTTGAATAATATTCTTGAAGTCGGTTATTGTCACATTAAACAAGGAATGACCTGAGGGAATGGGGGTTGTTTGATCAGCTGGGAACACATTTAGCACAAGGTGTCGTTCGCCAAAGTATTGGAAATTCATCTGCTCATAACTGAGCCAATAATCATCAGAGCTTGGGTTCTTGACGTAAAACTCACAATAATTGCCAGGGAAGTTTGAATATGCAAATGGTATATGGTCACCACTTTCCAATTGCTTCATAATGGTACCTGTATAAAAATAAATCTCCCCTTCGGAAGGCTGAGGAACCAATACCGCATTCAACATATTGCTCAACGTGTCAGCGGCATCCATCCATGAATAGAAGGTGCCGTCAAGCCTGCCTCCATCCTCTCCATAATACCAAGGCGATCCTTCGGCGAAAGGACCTGGCCATGGGACTGGATCATGTGGATCGGGTGTGCCTTTGGCGACACCCTGCAACGAATGCAATTCAATGGGCAGAAGGTCTCCTTCCCGTTCTCCCCTTTCTACGTCAAGTATTAGGAACTGCTTGTTGGGCAGAACGATGCTGTTGTATACGGCTTGTACCGTCTCGAACATCTTGCCGTAAAACACAGCCAGGTCGCTGATCGACACCGAGTCGTTGGCACTTACAGGCAAGTATAGAATGGTGTCGTAGGTAACCGTTTTCCCAAATGACAATTCAGGATAAGCATAATATAGGTTGAACAAGGCTTCGATGTTCCAAACGGCATCATCGGCGCTCAAATAAGAGATGGATTTTGCGTCAGGAGCCATTAGTGCATCTTCCAACTGTTGCTTGAAGCATAGTATTCGGTTCAAAGCGCATTCACCATGACTGCCGTCTACAACGGATTGCTCTAGTTCTTTCTTGCACGACACCATGGCCGCGGCAACGAAGGCGACCACCGTCATTGCCGCAAGGATTAAGATGTATTTCTTGTTTTTCATGTCAATTCTTTTTTGATAGGTTAACGTTATGTGAATGCGATTTCAATCGTTTTCAATTGCAATAGTACACAAATGAAAATAGGGACGCAAGAAAAATTGGGTATGGATTGCTATGGGTCGGAAAAACAAGGCTATCTTATTGTTTATCAACATCTAAAAAGCCTTCAATCCATCTCTTTCGCGTCACAATTTTACGCAAAGTTACCCACACTAACCCTATCAGACAACAACATTTGTGATTAAAATGATTTGTTTTTCATTTGACCAAATCGATGTACACCGGCAAATGGTCGCTGAAGCCACCAAAATAGCGCGGACCGATGTAAGTGCGGAAAAGCTTCTTACCATGGTATGTCTCGTCATCTTCCAGCATGAAATCGGCATGGAAGATTCGGGCGCTACCCTCTAAGTAACGGAGGCCTTCTCCGTCCATCACACCAGGTGTGACGATGATTTGGTCAAAAATCTGCCAGTCGGTTTGGTGCTTCAGCGTACCTTCAAAACCGAGACCATCGTTTTTGCCAAACAGGTTGATGTAACAGTCCTCCACCATCTCGCTGGGATGGCGCGCACGCAACACGTCGTAAACACTTGGATCGGTGGGACAGTCGTTCAAGTCGCCCATCATGATGACTTTTGGCCGATAGCCTTCGGGCGCGGCATCAACGATGGAATCGACCTTAGCTCGTAAAATCGCTGCCGAGCAAGAACGCGACCCAACGGTCTCCAACTCGCCGCTATAACGCGATGGCCAGTGGTTGACAAAGACATGGATGGTATCCCTTGCTTGAAGGAGATTGCGGGTCAAGCCCGCAATGACACCTTCAGAATGCGTTTCACCATGGGGAGTCATCGCGGACAAGGATCCGCGATCTCCTGCACCATTAGGACTTACTGCAACAAACTTTGCATAAAGGATATCCCTCGAATGATACGCCGTGTCCTCAGGGTTATAGTATGGGATCACGGCACTCTCCACCAACTGGAAGTGGTCAAGGGAATACACAATGGCCGGGTCAATGCCACGCTTGTCGGGACCTTCATAATGCACCCAGCGGTAGTTGTGCTTCTTCAACGGCGTCTGCTCAAAAAGGGAACTCAACACATATTCATTCTCCACCTCACACATGCCGAGAAGGCCCAAAGGACGGTTTTCCGACATGGCTAAGATGGCCTTGTACATATTATTGCGTTTACGATAGAAGCGGGTTTTCGTCCAATGTTGCATGCCGTCCTCCGTAAATGCATTGTAGGCCTTTGTGCTGTCCACAAAGGGATCGAAGAAGTTCTCCATGTTCCAGAAAGCAACGCGGACGGGCACTTGCTCTGATTGTGCCTGACACAAAAAGGAAGACAAGGCAAAAACTACAATAAACAAACCTACAAAACGTTTCATAGCAGCAGTAATACGCTGCAAATTTAATTATTTGTTTTTATTTTTGCATCATGAAATCGAAACTGCTCGTCTTTATGTTTTTGCTTGTCACCCACATGGGCATGACGCAAAACACCCATTTCTGGGACGGCATCGAAGCCTTTGACGGCCCCACGGACGAAAACCCCATTTTGGCCTCGCAGCTGGATTTCTATTTCGACAGAATGGTAGCTCCTCTCCCCGACTCCATCCGCCTGGAGATCGACTGTCTGGTGGAACGGGCCAGCTTCAACACCGACCTGCGCGACTTCATCCTATGGCAATTACTGCAAAAATACAGCCATCCTGAATACATGAGTCAAGACCAGGTGTTTGTCTACCTCTACGACCAATACTTCTCACAACTGAAAATCAAGGATCTAAACGAAACCAATCTACCGCTGATCCATGAAAAAGCGGAACGTTTGAGACGGCTGGCTTTGTTCAACATCGCGCCAAGCATAGACGGCTTCCTTGATTTGCAGTCCATTGAAAGTGACTACACCATCCTGTTTTTTTATGACCACGATTGTGATTTGTGCCATCAAGAAAGGAATGACCTGGATTCAATATCCGCAGTTCATCCTGAAATTGTCGTTTTAGCCATCGACATGAACACAGACGACGTCCGTGTCGATACATTATACGACCTCTACGACATCGAAACCACGCCGTTGATCTATGTCCTTGACAGCGAGAAGCGGATTATCGCCAAAAAGATACGTGCTAAGCAAATCCCGTTAATATTGCCCTCATCTCTGGAAGGGCAGCCGTAGCCTCCTCAAACAGTTTCCATTGGGCCCGCGTGCGCACCATGTTGTGCTCAGGATACCTAATCTTATAATAGGTGTCACCGCTGATGTAATCCGCGAAAAATCGAACCGCCTGCATATAGGGGAACAAGGTTGCAGCATAAGGAAGGTTCTCCTTCTCTATCGACAGCAAAAATGCCTTAGTGCCCTCCAAATATCCTTTTGCGAATGCCTTAAAAATTCCCATGTTGAAATGGATGTTATCCAAATTCGGATCGTCCTCGGCACCTGTGTTGGCAGCCGAGCGCAAGAAGTCGCCAAAATCGGAAAAGACGAAACTCGGCATCACCGTATCCAAATCAATGATGCATAGCACATTGCCTTCCTTGTCGAAAAGCATATTGTTCACCTTGGTGTCGCAGTGACAGATGCGTTTCGGCAGTTTGCCTTCACGATAGAGCCGTTCTCCTAGGCACATCTCATCTGCCACCGCCTGGATTTTGGCCACATAATTCAGTACTTCAGGGTCTTTCATGCGTCCAACACGGTCTACAGCGATAGCTTCATCCAATTGTTTCAAACGGAATTCTATGTTATGGAAATCGGGTATGATCTCTCCCACTGGTTCCTCTAAATCGCTCAACAACGACTCGAAATCGCCAAACGAACGACCCGCATAATAGGCATATTCCGGTGTGACGGCCTCGTAGGTGTAACTGTCGGCAATGAAATCCATTACGCGCCAATACTTACCTTCTTCAACGACATAGGTCTTGCCAGTATCGGCTTTCAAGAAATGCAATACTCTTCTGCCTATGTCACGGACATCTTGTTTCTCATATTTCTGCCGAATGTGGTTCGTCACAGCCTCGATGTTGTTCTGAAGCATGTCAACGTCGGTGAACACGGCGTTATTGATGCGTTGTAGTACGTATTTCGGTTCACCATTCACAACAATTCTATAGGTGTCGTTGATGAGTCCATTGCCCAAAGGCTGGATGTCTTCTATGGATTTCGGGTCTATGAAATGACCAGCAACAGTGAAAAGTTCATTCATGAGATAAAAATTTTGGCGAAGATAGGGGTTTTTTGCGGCAAATGCCTATTTTTGTCCTCAAAATTAATCCTATTTTTATGAAAAACAGAATTCTACAACTCCTCCTTGGCCTTGTTCTGCTTGCCATGGCCGCCGCTTGCAGCGAGAAAAAGGAAACCGAAGTCCGCAAGGGCAATTACCGCATCGTCGACAACACCATCGTCTTCGACGAGCCGCAACGCGTCGAAGGACAGAAGAGCGTCCTTCAGTTCACCGTCGACCCCATCGAGAACGTCCGCATCGGCTTCATCGGCCTCGGCATGCGTGGCTATGATGCCGTGGACCGCATCACCTACATCGACGGCGTGACCGTCGTCGCCTTATGCGATATCGAGCCCGACCGCGTCGAAGCCGTGGAGACCAACATCCTTGAAGGCAGAGGGCTGCCCCGTGCCGAAGCCTACACAGGCCGTGAGGCATGGAAGGAGCTCTGCGAACGCGACGACATCGACCTCGTTTACATCTGCACCAACTGGCAGACCCACGTCCCCATGGCGGTCTATGCCATGCAACAGGGCAAACACGTCGCCGTTGAAGTACCTGCCGCCACCTCCATCGAAGAATGCTGGCAACTCGTCGACGTGGCCGAGCAAACACAACGTCACTGCATGATGCTTGAGAACTGCTGCTACGACTTCTTCGAGCTGACCGCCCTCAACATGGCCCAGCAAGGCCTGTTCGGCGAACTCATCCATGGCGAAGGCGCCTACATCCACAACTTAGAACCCTATTGGCACGAGTACTACGAGAACTGGCGTCTCGACTTTAACCAAAGCCACGCGGGCGACGTCTACCCCACCCACGGCCTCGGGCCCCTCTGTCAGGCCTTTAACATCCACCGTGGCGACCGCATGAAGACCCTTGTCAGCATGAGCACACCATCTTACAAAGGCAAGAAAGTCGCACAAGAGATGATGGGCACCGAAGAATTCGCCAACGGCGACATGACTACCACCATGATCCAGACTGAGAAAGGCAAGACCTTGCTCATCGAGCACGACGTCTACACCTATAGGCCTTACAACCGCCTATACCAACTCACGGGTACGGAGGGCTTCGCCAACAAATACCCCGTCGAAGGCTTCACTGTCATGGAAGACAAACTGCCTGCTGGCTTCCTCGCCGAAGGGCAACACCTCAACCCGCATGGTTTCGTGCCTGCCGAGGTGCGCGACAAGATCCTGAAGGATTACCTCCACCCCATCGCAGTGGAGATTGAAGAAAAGGCCAAGGAAGTGGGCGGCCACGGCGGCATGGACTTCGTCATGGACTACCGTCTGATCTACTGCCTGCATCATGGCTTACCGCTCGACCAAGACGTCTACGACGCCGCCGAATGGTCATGCCTCGGCGAGTTGACCGCCGCCTCCATCGCCAACGGTGGGATGCCGGTGCAGATGCCCGACTTCACACGCGGTGACTGGGACAAAGTCCAAGGCTATAAGCACGCAGAATAAGCTTTTCTCCATTTCATAAAAAAAGAGGCGCTACGTATAGCGCCTCTTTTTTATACCTCCATCTTCAGGTTTAATGGTTAGCCTTCAGGAAGCTGTATTCCTTCCCATATTTCAGGTGCTGTGCAACGAAATCAGAGGGGTATTCGAGTTTGTAGTCGACCACCTCGCCATTCTCGACGACAGGAACAATTTCAGGGTTGATGAAACCACCATATGGCTTCAGTCCCAAGGCGTCATAACGCTCCTTGACTTCCTTGTGCAGTTCAGGATCGACCTTCACAGCATACTTTTCCACGATGGCTTTACCAGCAGCATAGTCACCTTCGCTCTTGATGCGCTGGATTTCGGCTAGCAGCTCGCCAAACAAGCCGCGTAATGCCTCAAAGTCGTTGATGACGTAGTAGGTCTTGCCGTTTTCCACCTTCTTCTCGATAACGTTGGCTTCTTTGCCGTGCTCGTAGCACCACTCAGAAACGAGTTTCCGATTCTGCATGTGTGCCTCAGTGACATCCTTGCCCAGCTCAACTCTCGCCAGCTGCGACATCATGCCATTACGGATATAAGAGCAATACTCGGCTTTGTATGCCTCAGCGTCAGGCATCACGCCCAGCTCCACCATCTTAGGATCGGCCAGATAATACAGGCCAAAAAGGTCGGCACGGGCTTCCTCAAGAGTCGAGTTAAACTCTTTCAAGGCGCCAGGCTGCGTGCCAGGCAAAAGCTTGCCCGAGCCATGACCCAAACACTCATGCAGGTTGGTGTGAACCACATCAGCATCGGAGCCGTATTTCTTGCAGAGGTCGACTTCTTCCTGCGAGTAGGCAAACTCCTTGAGAGCGCTCCTTGGACATTCGTCGGCAGCCTTGTCGTAGGCTTCCATCAGGTTGGTGATGGTCACCGACTTGGAGCCATACTCCTTGCGGATC
>JBGUNT010000078.1:0-31503 GCA_045117495.1 Candidatus Limimorpha sp.
ACGCTCATTGGAATACTACCAACGGCTGGAGGTGCCTTCGTGGTATACAGCAAGGATGCTTTGTGAAATCGGGGCACACTATAATATTCACCATCGAGGCACAACGCCAAAACGTTCTCGTCGCGATACTCGTATACCTCTACGACAATAGTAAAGATGGCTCCGCTACCATCGAGTATTACGAAGACTCCGACACGCCCACCTTCACCAAGCAAATCACTTGGACCGGCGGCGAGCCACATTACGAGTAAACGTTGAATTAGTTTTTTCCTATTACAGAGCACAGCCCGCTGCGTTTTTCGCAACGGGCTTTATTTTGCCATAATACCAAGAAATAAAACGGCCCAAATCATGCTACCAATCAAAAAAACCCTTATTTTTGCAATTTAAAGCTTAAAATGGAGTTATTGTATAGAAAATCCAAATAACAATGAAGACTAGAATCACAAGCATCATCATGGTCCTCTTGGCGGTGTTCGTCACCCTCGGAGGCACCACCGGCTGCAAAAGCAAAAAGAAACTTGCCAAAGAAGCGGCCGAAGCCGAGTACAGATCGAAGGTGGAACAGGCTGTCAAAGACCTGAATGCCATCCTCGACGACGAAACCCTATGGACCCTTGAAGAAAAGGAGTCGCGCGTCCGCGTCATCAAAGACTGGAACCTCCAGAATGCCGAAGTCGACGACCTGCTCTTCCAAGTGGAGAAAAAACTGGCCCGTGAGCGTGCCCAAAAAACGGAGGAAGAACGCTTGGCCGCCGAAGAACGCGAGAAAGCCCAAGCCGCCAACGTTGTGCTCGAAAAGAACTTCAACGCCATCGTCAGGGCTGGCGGTACCTCACAAGCCAACCGCCTCATCAACGAGACGCTCGACCTCTTCGAGTCGAACAACGTGCCTGTGCTTATCATCATCAGCCAAAGCGCCGGATTCAACGACTACGACCGTCCTACGACCATCGAGAAATACCTCAACTACCTGAAGGACCAAAAAGTGTCGCGCAACAGCGTTCACGAAATCAAATACAACGCCAACGGAAAGATTAACGAACTTGAATTGATAAAGAAATGAAAAAGATCATTGCCACACTGGTCGTCGCGCTCTGCCTCGTAGGCACCGCTATGGCCCAAGATGAACTGAGTTTCGAACGCAAACAAGCCATCGACAGCCTCGCCCTTGAAAAAGTGAGAGACCTGAGCAAATATATCAAGATCGCCGGTTCGAAAGACACGCCCTTCAGCGAAGCCAACCGCGTCATCGACCGCGCCGAAGAGTTGTTTATGAGCGATGCCGAAATCGGCGTCTCCTCGCTCAGCTCCAACCAGATCCAATATTTCAGGGTACGCCGTTACTTCGAGCGCCTGATGCGCCTCAACTACGACCGCGTCGAAATCGAATGGTACAACATCGAATATGTCAGCGACCTGCAACGCCAACCCGACGGCACCTATGTGGGTGTCATCACCATCTTCCAGACCTTCCGTGGCTACGACCGCGAAGGCAACCTGGTGTATAAAGACACCACCAAGAAAGACATCACCGTCTACGTGAAACGCAAGGAAACCCAAATCGGCGGCCGCACCATCGGCTTCTGGGATGTCCTGCTCGGTGACATGCGCGTCAAGGAAACGACCAATCGATGAGAGCGTTTCGTAATATTGGCCTGCTGACCCTCTGCCTGGTCATGGCTCTTTCGTCTGTCGCCCAAACCATAGGCGACTTCAAGATGGACGAAACCGAGCTTTATGCCATGACCAAGCAGATGGGCCAGTTCATGCGCCGCTTCAATTATGAGGAAGACCAGTTCGGCGAACGGCTGAACCCGAAAGACCCCAACTATCGCAGCAACGCCATGCGACGCAAGTCGCTGCCCATCCTCTTCGACCAACAGAAGTTTGGCTCACAAACCGAGCTGCAACGCTATTTCATCGAAGACGTCACCAAGGACGACTCATCGTATATGACCTTCCTCGGTGGCCGTTGGTATTCTGAGGTGTCGTGCACCTTCAAACACAACGGCAAGGAAGCCAAGGTCATCCTTATCCTGGCCATCGAGAAAGAAGGCCTGGGCTCCAAATGGGTGCTTACCAACGTCTATTACTCGGAATACAACAAGCTGTTCCCCAACGGCGAAATCGCCGAACGCGAGAAGTATTTCCTGCATCCCATGAGCCATGAACTCGACTTCATGAACATCTATAAGGCCTTCCAACACCCCGAAGTCATCGAATATTACGCTGCCAACACCTTCCGCCCCGACTATTTGACCTTGTTCTTCTACGAAATCAAGAAAGGGAAGATGGTGTTCCAACACGTCGACTCCGTCAAGTTCCACGTCTTCCAAATCAAGGACTGGTATTTCGAAGTTTCGTGGTTCGACCGCTCAGGAACCAACAGCGGTTGGCTCATGTCGAACATTGTTTACATGCCTGAAAAGGAAAAACAAAACCTCATCCAATTCTATCAACCATGAAAAAGATAGCTTTACTCATCGTCATGTTGTTCGGCATGGTGTCCTACAACCAAGCCCAAAAACTGTCGAAAGAAGAAGTCGCCAGATACGACACGGAAGTCCGTGCCCTGCTCAAATACCTTGAAGAAACCTTGAACTTCATCGGCGACACCACCACCACGGCACAGGAAAAAGGCATCGTGTTCTCCGAAAGTTGGAGCAAAATCTTCATCGACGATAAGGTGCAAGTGGAAGACGACCTTGACAACAACCGCAATATGCCAATCAACAAGGACGTGCAAGCCTACCTGAAAGATATCGACTTCTTCTTCAAGAAAGCCCATTTCGACTTCGACATACAAAGCATCGCCAACAGCACCCGCGACGATGGCACCGTCTATTTCAAAGCCTCCCTGTCACGTCATCTGGTGGCACAAACCATCAACGACGAAAAAGTCGACAATATTAAAAACCGTTTCGTCGAAATCAACCTCGACCGCCAAAAGAGCAGCCTGAAGATTGCCAGCATCTATACCACCAAAATCAACCAAGAAGAAGCCTTGCGCAACTGGTGGAACGCTTTGTCGAGCAACTGGAAGACGCGTCTCGGCAAAGACATCATCCCCGATGGCTACGTCCCTGAAGACCAAGCCGACCTCGACAAAAAGCTGAAGCTCATCGCCCAAAGACAGAGCCTCGACATGTCGAACCTGCCCGAAATCATCAACTTGGAGCCTGTCGACATGTTGTCGGACCTTACGTTCCTCGACATCTCAGGCACTTCCATTGACGATATCTCGGCTTTGCGTGGCGCCAATAAACTGAAAACCCTCAAAGCCAATTCCACGCTCATCGAAGACCTGACGCCCTTGAAGTATGCCGTTACCCTTGAAGAACTGGAGGTGGCCAACACCAATGTTGAAAACTTGTCGGTGCTAGCAGCGCTCAGCAACCTCTCGAAACTCAACATAGCCAATACTAACGTACACAACATCATTGACTTGAAGCACTGCCCCAACCTCAATTCGCTCAACCTCAGCGGATGCCGCATCTCAACCATTGCACCACTTCAAGACATTACCCACCTGAAAAGCATAGACCTCAGCCAAACCACCATTCGCGACCTGTCGCCCTTGAGCAATTTGAAGGAGTTGCAGAACGTCAACATCTCGGACACTCCTGTTGCCCATCTGAACGCTCTTTCGGAGTTGGAGAACCTCAATGCCTTGTATTGCAGCAACACCAATGTTCGCGACTTGTCGCCACTGAACGGCCTCACCAAGCTTAACAAGATCTATTGCGACCATTCAGGCATCGACAACACTTTGGCTAGTGCTTTTACCAACGAAAACCCACACACTTTGGTTATCTACGACACCGAAGCCCTGTTCCAATGGTGGAACAGCCTGCCCATCTTTTGGAAGGCCGTGTTTTCGAAACAAATCAAAATCGATGCACAACCCACCACGGAACAGCTGCATCAGATCATCAACATGCCTGAACTCGACCTTTCGGGCAATCCCTATATGCAAAACCTGCTTCCCGTGAGCCGTCTCACCAACCTCAAGTCGCTCAACCTGGCCAACACCGAAATCACCAGCTTGGAAGCCTTGGAAGGTCTCGCTTATCTTGAATCGCTCAACCTGAACAATACCTTCATCAGCGATCTCTCGCCCTTGCATGACATGAACAGCTTGAGATTCCTGAACATCGAAAACACACCTGTCAACAACTTGATGCCTTTAATTACCGACAACAACATCGAGGTGATTCTGGCCGACAGCACGTCGATAACGCGACAAAAGGTGGTGGCTTTGAAAGAGCACCAAAGGCAGGTCACCGTTGTCTACCAGACAAGCTTGTTGAGAGGTTGGTGGACTTTGCTTGACGAGACATGGAAATCCATCTTCAGGGAACATGTCAATTTCAAGGATTATGTACCCTCTGATCTTGAGCTGCAACATGTAATAGACTTGCAAGAAATCAGGGTTGACCCTGAATTCCAGATTCAAACCTTGCAGCCGCTGACCGACTTTATCTGGCTCGAACGGCTCACTGTCAACAACCAAAGCATACGCGACCTGACTCCGTTGGCCAATAAAGAATACCTCAAGGAACTCAACGTTCAAAACAACCCCATCATAAGCCTCGAGCCCATAGAAATGAACACGATGCTTGAATTGCTCAACATCGAAAACACTCAAATCTATGATTTGACTCCTCTGTCAAAGATGAATAACCTCGTCACACTCAATGCCGGAGGCACACCCGTGAGATCGTTGAAACCCCTTTCCAACCTGATGCACTTGGAGAACCTGTTTATCAACAACACGAATGTGAAAAGTTTGTCACCTATCGAAAATATCGTCAGTTTGAAACAACTCAAGATATACAACACGAAGGTGAAAAACAGAACCGTGGAATCGTTGCAGCAGAAGAGACTGGACTTAAACATTATTTACTACTAAGTAAGAACCGTTTATGGGAGACAACTACAAATGGCTGGTTGTAGTCAATCCGATGGCCTCTGTCGGAAAATCAGGAAAAGACTGGCCTGTTATAAGACAAAAACTCGTTGACGCAGGTATCGACTTTGACGATATCCTGACCGAATACCCGCGACATGCCATAGAGATAGTCCGCGATGCCATAGTTGAAAAAGGCTATCGCAAATTCATTTCCGTTGGCGGTGATGGCACCAATAACGAAGTCATCAACGGCATCTTCACACAGGATGTGGTACCTACCAACGACATCACCATGGCCACCATCCCCATCGGCACCGGCAACGACTGGCGACGCACTTTCAACATCCCCTTGGAATATGATGATGTGATTGAGATCATCAAAACAGGGAATGTCTTCGTGCACGACATCGGTAAATTGACTTACTATAACGATGGTGATCCTAAGATACGTTATTTCCTCAATGCCGCTGGAACGGGTCTTGATGAGATGGTATGCAGCTCCACCAACCTAATGAAACGGCAAGGCAAGGGCGGCACCATTCGTTATCTCATCAGCGTAGTGAAATGCCTGTTTAAATACAAGATTACCCATGTCCAAGTCACAATGGATGACGAAATGGTCTTCGATGACAACATCTTGAGCCTTTCTGTGGGTAACTGCCGTTATAACGGAGGCGGCATGATGATGATGCCCAACGCAATCCCCGACGACGGTCTGCTCGATGTCACGGTCATCCGAAAAGTGTCCATCTTCAAATTCGCCGCCAACGTGAAGAATATCTACGATGGTTCTTTCATTCACAAAATCAAGGAGGTGCAAACCTTCCGCGGCAAGAAGATTCGCATTGTTTCAATCCCACCCCATTCGCTGATGGTGGAAACGGAAGGCGAAAACCTCAACAACTCTCCTTTCGATTTTGAGATATTGCCTAAAGCCATCAATGTGATCGTACCGAAAAAGGAGCAAGTTTTGATGGTCAAGAAGAAGAAAAAGCGTTTCTATAAAAAGTCAAAGAAGAAGTAATTATCACATCATAAAAATTAATACCATGGTAAACATCGATCAAATCAACTTCCAGAACAAGCGCGTGGTCATCCGCGTTGACTTCAACGTCCCTTTAGACGATAACTTCAACATCACCGACGACACCCGTATGCGGGCCGCACTGCCGACCATCAACAAAGTCTTGAACGACAATGGCATGGTCGTGCTGATGTCGCACCTTGGACGCCCGAAGAAAAATCCCGACCCAAAGTTCTCCATCAAACCGATTATCAAGCATCTGGAGGAATTATTAGGCCGTCCTGTGCAATTCGCTGATGACTGCATGAAAGCCGCTGACCAAGTGGCTGCTTTGAAACCAGGTGAAGTGCTCGTGCTCGAAAACCTCCGTTTCTATGCCGAAGAAGAAGGCAAGCCGCGTGGCATTGAGAAAGGCGAAGAAGGCTACGACGAGGCCAAGAAAGCCATCAAAGCCTCACAGAAGGAGTTCACCAAGACCTTGGCCAGCTATGGCGAATACTACATCAACGACGCCTTTGGCACCGCCCACCGCGCCCATGCTTCCACAGCACTAATCGCCGACTACTTCGATGCCGACCACAAGATGTTCGGCTACCTGATGGGCAAGGAAGTGGCTGCCGTTAACAAGGTGATGGAAGACATCCAACGCCCCTTCACCGCCATCATGGGTGGCTCGAAGGTCTCCACCAAGATTGAAATCATCGAAAACCTGCTTACTAAGGTCGACAACCTCATCCTCTGCGGTGGCATGACCTACACTTTCAAGAAAGCATTGGGTGGTAAGATTGGCAACTCCATCTGCGAAGAAGACAAGCTCGACCTCGCCTTGGAGATCATCGAAAAAGCCAAGCAAAAAGGCGTCAACCTCTACCTTTCGTTCGACGTGGTGGTAGGCGACAAGTTCTCGAACGACGCCAACACCATGGTCGTCGACCCGATGAACGTGCCCGATGGTTGGGAAGGCATGGACTGCGGACCTGAAAGCCGCAAGTTCTACGCCGGCATTATCAAGCAGTCGAAGACCATCTTGTGGAACGGTCCCTGCGGCGTGTTTGAGTTCGACAAGTTTGCCGAAGGTTCCAAAGCCTTGGCCGAAGCCATCGTTGAAGCCACGGAAAAAAATGGCGCCTATTCGCTCATCGGCGGCGGCGACAGCGTGAGCTGCATCAACAAGTTCGGCTTGGCCGACCGCGTGAGCTACGTCTCAACCGGCGGTGGCGCCCTGCTCGAAGCCATCGAAGGCAAGGAGCTACCTGGCATTGCTGCGATTAAGAAGTAAACATCATGAGAAAAATAGTATTATTGATATCGTTCAGCATCGGCCTATGGTCGATGCTGAACGCACAATGGGTGAGCCCTGGCAACGGCTCCACCTACACCATGAGCGATTTGGCAGCGACTACCGACGTGGTCACTTTTGAATCGGGTAATTACCGAATTCATGCCGACCTCACCATCTCGACCAACGACATCTTAAAAATCGACAATGGCTTCCAGAAAATCTTCGTTGAAAACGCATTAATAACCATCCAAGGTTCCATGGTTTGCGATAACGCCAATCGCGTTTCCATCATGGGCGACCCCTCGTTCAGCATGCGATTTGAAAATGCCACTGGTTGCGAGGTGAAAAAAATGTACTTCAGCGATGGTGCCGGCATTAAGATCATCGAGTCTGAAGTGTCATTCATCGACACTAAATTCCTTTATTTCACAAGGGATTACGCCAATGCTGTCATTGATTTCATGAACTGCAACCCACTGGTTGAAGACTGCTATTTCCTGCTAAACAAGGGCGCTGCCATCAGCTCGCCCGCCAACGGACATGGTTCACCTCGCATCTTGAACAACCATATCGAGGAAAACGTCACGGATGACCTCAATAGCCCACAAATCAACCTTGGGCCTGGCGGTGAAGATACCATTTACATTGTTGGAAACGAGATTGATGGTGCTTTTGGAACACATCGCGTGGGTGGCATTTCCGTCGCCGACCTCATGGGTACCGGCTCCACCAAAGTATTGTTAAAAGACAACCATGTCACAAAAGGTCGCTATGGCTACAACCAACAAGGCTTGACAATCTCATCCGTCATTGAAGGGAACCAATTCATCGACAACTACTATGAGGACAATCCCATGAACGGCGGAAGCGGCATCAGTATCTATGGTGTGGATGAAAACAACAAGGCGGTGTTACGCAACAATGTTATCACAGGGAATCTATGGGGAATAACTGTCATCAATGCCGCTGACATCAATCTTGGTACCGAAGACGACTGGGGGCACAACGAAATCCACAATAACTACAACAGTGGACAGATGTATGACTTATACAACAATTCCTCTTTTGACATCATGGCTGTCGGCAACGATTGGGGCACCACAAGCGAACAAGAGGTGGAAGACCACATCTTCCATCAAAACGACAACACGGACCTGGGTTTGGTGACTTTCATACCTTTTGTTGGCTATGACGCCGTTGAGGAGTCACATACTGCTTTACTCGAAGTGTCGCCCAACCCCGCACAAGGCCATTTCAAGGTGGAAGGCAAAGGCAAAGTAACCGTCACAAACACCCTTGGACAAGTAGTATTCACCAAGGAAATTGAAGGCAAGGAAAGCATAGCATTGCCGCGAGGTCTTTATATCGTGAGATTAGGCAATGCCACACGGAAGGTAATCGTGGAATAAGAGCATTCTTTCTTATTTTTGTGCCAAAAACATCATGCCATGTCCAAAACTATCGTCAATATCATAGACAAAAGCAACCCGTTGCCAGCTTATCTTTTCACCAAGGAATACTACGAAAGCGGGGATGTTCTTTTGTTTATTTCTACCGAAGAGGAAGCCGACTGTATACAGCGTTTGGCCCAGCTTTTGGAAGTCGAAGAAGCGTTCGTGAAAAGCATTATTGTCAAAAGATTTCAAGACAATATGCTGTACGAACACATTTGTCGTGCCATCAAAGATAAGTTGAATACTGACACGCAATACTATCTCAATCTTGCCGGTGGTAGTCGATACATGACCCTTTCTGTACAGCATGTATTTGAAGAGTTCAACACCTTGTTTTTCTATACACAAACCCGTGAAAACCAGATTGTAAAGACCATCTTCGACAACAGCATCTATGATGACGATGATGAGGTGTTTCCTATCAAACACCGTATGACTCTAAAAGAATACTTCAGCCTTTATGGCCTAGAAAGCGACGTGGACACACCACGAAAACAAGTGAAAGAAACCTCTTTCTCACAGCATCTTTTCACTATGTTTTCACAAAACCTGCTTGGTACAAACGATTTCAAGGCTATGCAAGTATTAAGAGAAAGATACCGCAATTGGAATTACCTTAATATTTCGGAAGCTGAAAATCCCACCAAAGAATCCATGACAGCCATTCCAAACTTGACCAAATTCTTGGATTATATCGGATTTGTTTCCGAACAAAAGGGAGTGCTGCAAAGTGCCGAGATGGAATACTTGACGGGAGGATGGTTTGAGGAATACGTTTATGCGCTCATCAAAGAGGTTTTGAAACCTGATGACATTGCCATGGGCGTGCATATCTCCAATGGTGTCATCAAGCACAACAATGAGTTGGATGTTTGCTTCATGAAGGCCAACAAACTATTTGTGATTGAATGCAAGACTGGTGTGACCAGCGAGAGTCTCTTTAATGAAATCGTATATAAAGTATGTGCTTTGAAAGAGGTATTGCTTGGAACCAGTAATTCCTACATCTTCTCGTTGAAAAAGGACCATAAAGGGGTTTGGAAAAAGACTGCCAAATACATGGGTATCACTTTCTGCGACTGGCTTAACCTGACCAAGCCAGAATTGCTTAAAAATATCCTAAAGTCAATGGATAGTATCGCTAAAGAAAACCGTTCTGTCGACACCAACTTCAATTCTTGATTTCAAACCAAGAATAAAAGCCCTGTTGTCAGAAAAATGACCAGCAGGGAAGCCGAAGCAAACAGGATAATCATAGTCTTCCACCGCCTCTGCTATCACTTCTTCCACGCTCTTTCCAAAAGGATCTGAATTATCGTGTATTTGGGTCAGGCCACCTATGACAAGACCTTTCAAATGTTCCAATTTTCCAGCGCGTTGTAAGGCATGCATCATACGGTCGATATGATAGATGTATTCGTCTACTTCTTCAATAAACAGAATCTTCTCATCCGTTTCAGGAAAACTATTGGATCCTATCATACCATAAAGAACCGACAAATTACCACCAACTATTTCACCTTCCATTTCACCAAAACGATTAAGTGGATGCGCATCAATAGTATACTGCAAAGCTTTACCTGTTAAAGCGTCATAAAACGATTGTAAAGCCTCTGTGGTTTTGTTTTCAAGGAAAAACGGCATAGAAGCATGAAGGCTTGGACAATCCAATCGGTTTAACTTCCCATGAAATATGGTCGCATCACTGAAACCAACAATCCATTTTGGGCGTTCTAAAAAACGGGAAAAGTCCAATTTATCGATGATTCGGATACAACCATACCCTGCACGGGCAAACCAAATGGCATCGATATCATTGTCATCCAAATATCGTTGGACTGCAGCAGCCCTAAAATCATCATCACCAGCAAAAATATGGTCAAATGAATAAAGACTATCATCATAAACAGCATTGAAACCTTTTTCTTTCAACCAATTAAGAGCAAACTGCATTTGGTTCGGCGTCACCTTTCGCGCCGGAGCAACAATCGCTACTTTCGAGCCTTCACTTAAAAAAGGTATCCTATTCATTCTTTGATAATATCACTTTCTTCGATGGGTTCACCATCATACTTTACTTCTTTACCTTGATTATAGGTTATGGTAAAATACAATTCACCTGTATCCCAATATTTCTTCCAATCGCCATGAGGTATACCAACAGCATAGCTTTGAATCTCGCGTAGTCTTCCGTTTTCATAATAATAGTAATGCTGTCCATCAGGGTAACCAGCATTGAAAGTACCGCGAAATGCCATTTTTTCATTGTCATAATACGACACCCACTCACCCACCTGTTTGTCATTCCTATATTCACCTTGCGTGCGCATATCACCTATTTGTTCCACCCACTTTCCATTTTTCATGCCATCGAAATAAGTGCCTGTCACAATGATAATACCTTTAGAATCATATTCTTTATAAGGACCATTCGGCTGTCCCTTGTAAAACTGTTCTTCGATTTGTTTTTGTCCATTGTCATAATACCAAACCCAAGGACCATTCGGCTGTCCATTATCATAACTACCTATTTCTTGTAATTGACCGTTTGGATAATAGAATTTCCATTCTCCAGAACGTTCACCATCAACGAAAATCCCTTCAGCACGAAGCGTACTGTCAGAATAAAACTCTTTATACTCGCCACGACGTTTTCCATCCGTGTCAACAATGCCTTCACCCACCAAAGAGCCTTTCTTATATGTCTGCGACTTGATTACATTGCCTTCTTCATCAAACTCACGCCAAATACCTTCACGCTTACCATCACGGAACGAAGCTTCTCTCTTAACCTTTCCATTGGGATAGTATTCATGTTTTAAAACCAAAGGCTTTAAATCACTTTGAAGCACTTGTTCTACGTCATTGACAAACTTCTTTATTATCTTTAGGTTACCTTTCTCGTCATACTCTTTATAGAAACCATCACGCAATCCATGACAATAATAACATTCCGTTTTAACTGTCCAATCATCGTAAAAAGTCTTCCAATAACCATGTTTTTTTCCCTCACGATCATAACGGTTCAAAACTTCACGAGTCATGATAAAACCTCTTCTATAATTGATGATTTCCCATAACTGACCAGTCGTATCAAAAACAGGTGAAACACCTTCTTCAAAGCCATCTTTAAAATGAATCGTTTGAAGCAAACGATGCTTTCTATCGAATCTCTTTCCTTCGCCTTGTCTAACGTCTTTAACATAAGGTTCCATCATGATGCCGTCTTTACCATACGTAAAACGAGGACCTTCTTTCAAATCCTTCTTATAATTGATGATCAAACTTGTATCACCAACTTCATTAAAGAAAATCCAAGTACTATCGAGTAGGTAATTCGTTCTTTTTCCAAAAGACTTGAGCTGACCCGATTCATAATACGTCTTCCAATAACCATCAGGTTTTCCATCACGCAGATAACCCTCACTTGAAGTCTGACCATTGGGATATGTATAGCGTTGAAACGTTGTCTGGGCAAACGAAAACTTACCCATCACAAAGAGTAATACAAAGCATACTATTTTTATTATATTATTCATTAACAATACTTTAAACAAAGAAAACAAGCATGAAACAATCAAAAAAAAATACCAGATTCACCATCAATTTTGATTCGTCAAAAATAGTCATTTTTGTGAAAGCAGGGAACAAAAATAGATGCTGTTTTTTGCCCGGTTACTAGTTGTCTATTGTTTAAATTTTAAAAATTAATTTTTTACAGCGTTATTAATAACCCCTGTTCATTCGTTGATAACTTTTCATTAAAAATCTTGCTTTTTTTTTATCATTTTTAAAATGAAGACTTCCAAAAATAGATAAACGTTTATTATTCAGAAAAATTACCCCATTATCACATATCCGTTGAATTCTGAAAAAGTGGATAAAATCATATTTGTTTTTCAAAAATTATGTTCATTTTAATTTTCAAACCGTGTATTATTTTTTCGATTTTTGATTTTATGAACAGGTCAAAAAAAATATACACACGGCCAAAAAAGTTATCAACAGATTTTTTGTTGATAACTTTTTAAATATTTGAATTATAAATATTTATAAAAATTTATACTCTTAATAGACAGCTTTTAATGTCTTCATTTGTAGGTGTATATCTTATAATGAACAATGAAAAAATGTACCTTTGCGAAATAATTATCAACAGTGTGTAATATGAAAAAAATAATTCCTATAGCGTGTGATCATGGTGGGTTCGAAATGAAAGAGTATTTGGTTGAAAAACTGAAAGAAGAAGGGTATAAAGTGAAAGATTTCGGAACCTATACCTCTGATAGTGTCGATTATCCAGATATGATACATCCCCTAGCCAGTGCCATAGAGCATGGTGATTATCCATTGGGAATTATTCTTTGTGGTAGTGGAAATGGTGCACAGATGACAGCCAACCATCACCATAATGTCAGGGCTGCATTATGTTGGAACACTGAATTGGCGAAGCTTGCCCGTCAGCACAATGATGCCAACATACTCTCTTTGCCAGGACGTTTCATAAGCAATGAATTGGCTTGGGAGATGGTACAGGTGTTCCTAAATACGGAATTTGAGGGAGGAAGACACGAAAGAAGAATACGTAAAATTGAACCCATCGATAATAATCATGATTGACCAGCAGACATTCAATCAAGCTTGTGAGATTTCCTTTAATGAGGAACACTGGCAAAAAATCAACTATAATACGAGTTGTTTTGAAACCAGTTTTGAAAAAGGAAAAGAGAACTATAGGAATATGGACCTGGAAAAGCAGCGGGCCTATATTTTGCGTAACAAGTCGGTGATGAATCTTGAAAAACTGCTCGTTGACTTTGAAACCCATTTCAATGAAAATGGAGGAAAAGTATTGTGGGCCCGTAATACAGAAGACGCTCAAGACTTGATTTATGAGATCATCCAAAAAACAGGTATCAAAACCATCTCCCGTTCCCATTCCAATGTTCTCGATGAGATTGAAATCAATGATTTCCTGAAGAGTAAGAATATTGATTTGCTGGAAACAAGCGTGGCTCGTTTTATTCTTCAATCGGCAGAGATGAGACCTTATCATCCGCTTTCTCCCATGATTCATCTTTCAAAAGAGGAAATCAACGAGGTGTTGACCAAAACCTTTAAGTTAAAAGAAGGCAGCAGCACGAAGCAAATGGTCAACTTCATTCGATACAAGAGTTCAATGGATATGAAAAATGCAGGCATTTGTTTGACAGGTGCCAATTTCTTGCTTTCCGATGAAGGTGGTGTGGTGTTGACAGAAAACGAAGGCAATATTCTGAAAGCTTCATCCAAGGCAAAAATACATATCGTTGTTGCCGGTATCGGAAAAGTGATTCCCAATATCGATGATCTAAGCATTTTGCTGCCTTTGTTGTCGTCACATGCTACAGGACAAAGCATGGCAGCTTACAATACCATCACTTTCGGTCCTTCGAAAAACAAAAAGGGACCCGAACAGATGTATGTCATCTTGCTTAACAACGACCGTTCGGAGATACTTGTACATGAAAAACAGCGCAAGATCATGTCGTGCATCCATTGTGGTGCTTGTGTCAATGTTTGTCCAATCTATAACAATATTGGAGGTTATACCTATCAAACACCTCATGTTGGACCCTTGGGTGTCATCATGACACCTTTGATGAAAGGGATGAAAGAATACAACTACTTGGTCACTTTATGTGCACTTTGTGGTAAATGTACCGACAGTTGTCCTGTTAAGATTCCGTTGGACGATTTGATGATAGAGAATAGAAATCTAAAGGCCACAGAACAAACGGGTAGTGCGAAAATAGATTTGTTGTTTAAGACGATGATATGGCATTGTCGGTCAAGGAAAAGGCTCGACAGTCCAATATTCTTCAAAAAAATGGAATTGAAACGCTTGCTGGGGAACAATTGGGGTAAAAGAACATGTATGCCCGAGTTTGCGCCCAAATCTTTCAGTCAGATGTGGAAAGAAACACATAATGAAAACTAATCTAGTAACAATAATACTTCATAAGATGAAAAAGTCGATCCTCTTCCTATTCGTATTGGCACTTGGATTGAGTGCATGTCAGCAAAAAAAAGACTTTAAAGTAAATGTCAGTCTTGCCAATGGTAACGACAATGTTGTTTATTTGCAGAAATATGTCGATAACGTACCTGTTACGATCGACTCAGCCGTCATTGTCGATGAGGCAGCCGTGTTGAAGGCCCCTAGCGACAATCCTCAAATTTTGTATGCTTTGAGAGTGAAAGGCAAACGTGGTTCAATCCCGTTTTTTGCCGATAATAAAGACATCACTTTTGTAGGTGACATTAACAATCCTCAAGACGTGGAGATTATGGGTTCTGAAACCCAAGCCGAATTGGATGCTTACAATAATCAAGTGAAAGGATTCGAGAATCGTATCCGTGACCTGTATGCTGTCATGCAACAAGCGTTTGCCGATAACGATTCTGTCAAAATGGACTCGCTCAACCAAGTAGGGACTGCACTCATGGAGGAACAGGATAACTTCCGTGACGAGTATATCAAAGCCCACCCCGAGAGTTTTGTCACGCATTACATTCTCGATGGTGTGAAGCAGGATTATCCTATTGACCAGTTGAAAGACTTGATGGCTGGTTTCACCACGGAATCCATCTATCGCGACCATCTTAACGACTACGTCGCTAAGCAAGAACGTCTCGAAATCGGACAGCCCTTCATCGATTTCACCCTGAAGACCAATGAAGGTGAAGATGTCACACTTTCCGAAAAGGCGGCCCAAAACAAACTTACCTTGGTTGATTTCTGGGCTTCATGGTGTGGCCCATGCCGTCATGAGAATCCCGTCGTGAAGGCGGCTTATGAGCAGTTCCATGAACTTGGCTTCGATGTCATTGGCGTTAGTGTCGATCAAGATGAAGCAGCATGGCTACAGGCTGTCGAAGAAGATGAGCTGCCTTGGACCCAGGTGCGTGACAGCGAAAATAAAGTCAGCGAAGACTATATGATTTACTATATCCCGTCCAACTTCCTTTTCGACCAAAACGGCACCATGGTGGCCAAAGGCTTAAGAGGTGAAGATTTGGCGGCCAAACTTGCGGAATTACTGAAATGATGAAAGCAAAATCCTTATTTATAGTTGCCATGGCTTTTCTCATGGTGGCTTGCACTTCCAAACCTGAGACGAAAACCTTTAAAGTTAACGTCAACCTTGCTAATGCTGACGGCAAGATCGTCTATCTGCAAAAAGACGGACAAGTGCTTGACTCAGCCCTTATCGAAAATTGGGATGCCGTGTTCAACACGCCCGTCTGCGACGATAACGAGATGTATGGCATCATGCTGAAAGGCTGGCGTCGTCCTTTCCCGTTCTTCACTGACAATGTTGACGTGACACTTGAAGGAGATGCACAAAACCCCAATGCCATTTTGGTGAAAGGTTCTGAATCGCAATCCCGTCTTGATGCTTTCACAAAGAGCTACAACGATCTTGAAGCCAAGTTGGAGGCTGATAGCACCATGGCCCAAGCAGATAAGGACGAAGTCCTGAAAATGCACTGCTTCGACTATGTTTGGGAAAACCCCATCGACCCCGTGGCGCATTATGTGCTTTACCGCTATAAGTGGGCTTTTGGTCCTTGTGAGATGCGCACGATGATAGACAATATCCATCATGCCGACAGCACCCTTGTGACCTCCAACCTGAAACTGGCAGAAGAATATGTTGAAAAACAAGAAAGCGTCCAAGCTGGTCAACCCATGATCAACTTTGTTCAGAATGATCCTGACGGAAATCCAGTGATTCTCAGTGAACTTGCTCAAGACAAGCTTTTGTTGATAGATTTTTGGGCTTCATGGTGTCCCGACTGCCGTAAGGAAAACCCCAATGTGGTGGCTGCCTACCAGAAATTTCATGACCAAGGTTTTGATATCCTGGGTGTGTCATTCGACACCAATAAGGAAGCCTGGCTTGCCGCCATCGAAAAAGACGGCCTGACATGGACACACGTCTCCGACCTGCAAGGCTGGAACAATGCCGCTGGTGCCTTGTATGCCATCGCTTTCATCCCGCAAAATGCCTTGATCAAAGACGGCATGATTGTCGCCCGCAACCTTGAAGGCGCGGAGTTGATGGAGGAGATAGAAAGGCAATTGGGTAAGTAATAGGCAGAAAACGCTTCAAGATATCCTAGCCCACGCCACAAACGGAGGGTTAGGATATTCTTTTTTGCTGTATTCCAAGGGTTGTCCGTCACTGATGCGGAGCACTTTGCCACCAGCGGCACGGAGGATGGCATCGGCGGCGGCAGTGTCCCATTCCTTGGTCTTGCTGTAACAGACATACACATCGGCAGTACCTTCGGCGAGACGGGCAAATTTTAGGCTGCTGCCTTGGGTGTCGATGACAAGATCAGGATGAGCGGGGCGCAATACCTTATTAATATATGCATCTACCTCAGGCGTGCGGTGCGAACGGCTGACCAAAACGGTGAAAGTTGAGAGTTTAGAGTTTAGAGTGTAGAGTTGTTGGTCTTTTGAGGTCCACATCTTATCAAGAACAGGTGCATAGATCACGCCCAATACGGGTTGTTTGTTGTCAATCAGTGCTATGTTGACTGTGAATTCGCCATTTCGGTTTACGAATTCAACGGTGCCATCAAGCGGGTCGACGAGCCAATAACGTTTGAAATGTGAACGATCGGGTGGTAAGTCTTCTTCGCTTACAAAAGGCAAACATGTTGGTTTCAATATCTCTTTGATAATATTGCTGGCACGGAGGTCTGCCTGGGTGACAGGGGAGTTGTCGTCTTTGGTATAAACTTCAAAAGGTTGGGCATACACTTCCATGATGGCTTTGCCAGCTTCAAGGGCAGCATGTTTGGCTAATTCTAGTAATTGTTCCATATTGCAAAATTACAAAATATTTAGCTGTAAATCAGCAAAATAAAAAAATTATTACAAAAAAGTTTCTTTCGTGCCATTTTATTCCACTAATTTTGCACGCGCAAATGCAAAGCATTCAACGAAGTTAAATCCGGGGTTGCAGGTGCACCCTTAAGCGTAAAATAGAGACTATGGCAAAGAATTTAGTTATCGTGGAGTCACCGGCCAAAGCCAAGACCATAGAGGGTTTTTTAGGCAAAGAGTATACGGTGAAGTCGAGCTATGGACATGTGCGCGACCTGAACAAAAATACTTTAAGTGTAAATATTGAAAAGGATTTTGAACCTGAATATGAGATTTCGGATGACAAACGCAATCTTGTGGCTGAGTTGAAAAAACTATCGAAAACAGCCGATACTATTTGGTTGGCTTCCGATGAAGACCGTGAAGGAGAATCCATTTCATGGCATCTTTACGAAGCTCTTGACTTAAAAAAGAAAGACACCAAACGTATCGTTTTCCACGAAATCACCAAAACGGCCATCCTTGATGCTATCGAGAACCCGCGTGACATTAATATGGGTCTCGTTGCTGCCCAACAAGCCCGCCGTGTACTTGACAGATTGGTAGGTTATGAGCTTTCGCCGCTATTATGGAAAAAGGTAAAGCCATCACTCTCTGCAGGTCGTGTGCAATCAGTGGCTGTGCGTCTTATTGTCGAACGCGAAGAAGAAATCAAAAACTTTGTCCAGAGCAGTGCCTATCGTGTCACGGCCCAATTCACATTCATGAAAGACGGACAAGAATACAGCCTCTTTGCAGAGCTTCCGCATCGTTTTGATACGGAGGAAGAAACCCGCAGGTTTGTGGAATCTTGCACGAATGCTACCTATAAGGTTGAAGCTATTGAGAAAAAACCTGCCACACGCTATCCTGCCCCTCCGTTTACAACCTCCACCTTGCAACAAGAAGCTGCCAGGAAATTGGGTTTCTCGGTCGCCAATACGATGCGCATTGCCCAACAGTTATACGAATCAGGTAAGATCACCTATATGCGTACCGACTCCGTCAACCTTTCGAAACTTGCCCTCGGTATGGCTAAGAAAGAGATTACGGAAAACTTCGGTGCCGAATATGTAAAAACCCGCCAGTACCAAACCAAGACCAAAGGTGCACAGGAAGCCCACGAAGCTATTCGCCCGACCTATCTCGACCAACATACCATCAAAGGCACTGCCGACGAGCGTAAACTATACGAGCTGATCTGGAAACGTACCATTGCTTCTCAGATGGCCGATGCCCAACTGGAACGTACCAATGTGAACATTGGCATTTCGACCAACGACAAGCAGTTTGTCGCCACGGGCGAAGTCATCCTCTTCGACGGTTTCTTAAAAGTATATATGGAAAGCTACGATGATGAGCGTGCTGAAGATGCTGCCGTTATCTTGCCGCCCCTTGAAGTGGGAACAGGTCTCGACATGGATAAAATGGAAGCCCAACAGCGTTTCACGCGCCATCCTCTGCGCTACACCGAAGCCAGTTTGGTTAAGAAGATGGAGGAACTTGGCATAGGTCGCCCCTCTACTTATGCCCCCACCATTTCTACAATCCAAAAACGAGAATACGTTACCAAAGGTGATGTAAAAGGCGAACCCCAATCTTATAAGATGATCACGCTGAAAAACAATAAAATAAGTGAAAAAACTGGCAAAGAAAACTATGGCGCCGAAAAAGGAAAACTGTTGCCAACCGACATCGGTATTTTAGTGAACAAATTCTTGCTACAATACTTTGAGAGCATCATCGATTACAACTTTACTGCCAATGTGGAGAAGGAGTTCGACAAGATAGCTGAAGGCAAACGTGAATGGAATGCCATGATCAAGGAATTCTACAAAGGCTTCCATCAGCAAATTGTTTCCACCACGGAAAACTCAGGCAAGTTCAGCGGCGAGAAGATGCTCGGTATAGACCCAGCAACAGGCAAGAAAGTTTATGTGAAAGTGGGTCGTTTTGGTCCAGTGGCCCAAATTGGCGACACCGAATCGGAAGAAAAACCTCGTTTTGCAGGCCTGAAGAAAGATATGAGCATCGAAAACGTTACCTTGGAAGAAGTGCTTAAATTGTTCGATTTCCCGCGCATCCTTGGAGAGTATGAGGGCAAGGAAATCACAGTGGCAGTGGGTCGTTTCGGTCCGTATATCCGCCACGACAATAAGTTCTATAGTCTGGCCAAGACCGATAATCCAGCCCTGGTGGAATATGACCGTGCGGTTGAGATTATCAACGAAAAAAGACAAAAGGACTTGAACAATATCATACAGTCCTTTAGCCAAGACCCCAACATGCAAGTACTGAATGGCCGATTTGGTCCTTATATCACATATAAGAAAAGCAATTATAAGATTCCGAAAGGCACTGAGCCGTCTTCGTTGACCTACGAACAATGTTTGGCCATTGTTGAAGACCCGAAAAACGCACCGAAGAAGAAGGTGGTAAAAAAGAAATAAAAGCATAAAAAGCGGCGGGAGTGATTCTGCCGCTTTTTTGTTGAGTTTTTGACGCAATCCAAATAAATTCCTATTTTTGCAATCTTCAAATCTCGATAATTAATCTTAAATCTGAAATACAATGGAGAAAAAAGACTTACTGAAAGATGTTGTCGAACATATCGACATTAAGAAGTACGACTCAACCGAGCTCATCAACGCCATGCGTAAGATGTCATTCACCTCGCGCGACACCGCCCGCGCTGCCGACATCCTCTGCCAGATGATTGCGGAAAAGGACTGCACCAACATCCTCACCATCGCTGGCTCCACCTCGGCCGCTGGCTGCATGCAGGTGTATGTGGAGATGGTCAAGAACAAGATGGTTGACGCCGTGGTTAGCACTGGAGCTTCCATTATTGACATGGACCTCTTCGAAGCCCTTGGATACAAGCATTATATTGGAACTAAAGAGAACGTCATCCCCGATACCAAACTGCGCGAACTTTACATCGACCGCATCTATGATACCTTCATCGACGAAGAAGAATTACAAGCCTGCGACCAAGCCACTTGCGATGTGGCTGACACCTTGGAGTGCCGTCCCTACAGCAGTCGCGAGTTCTTATACGAAGTCGGCAAATGGTTGGCCAACGGTCACGGTGTGAAGAAAGAGAGCCTTATCCAAACCTGCTACGAATGTGGCGTACCGATTTTCTGCCCTGCTTTCAGCGATAGTAGTGCTGGATTTGGTATCGGCAAGCACCAGTGGTTGCGCAAGAAAGCTGGCAAGCCTTATGTCAGCATCGACTCGGTGGCCGACTTCCTCGAGCTCACCGAAATCAAGATGAACAGCCCTCAATCTGGTCTTTTCATGGTCGGTGGCGGCACACCCAAGAACTTCGCTCAGGACACCGTTGTCTGCGCTGAGATTCTGGGCGTTGAAGTGCCTATGCACAAATATGCCATCCAAATCACCGTGGCCGACGTGCGCGACGGCGCCTGTTCGTCATCGACGCTGCTTGAGGCGGGTTCATGGGGTAAGGTGAGCGAGGAGTTGCAGCAGATGGTCTATGCCGAAGGCACCACCGTCATCCCTGCCATCGTCAGCTACGCTTACCACAACGCACCTTGGAAGGACCGCGAGTATAAGAACTGGCAGAAGTTATATAAGTAATCCTCATTAATGTGGGCTACACAATACTCAACCCTTAACCGTCATTGCGGATCAAGCCCGCAATGACGGTTAAAGGTGGGTTTATTGCCCGATTAATACCACCATGGACATCAGCATTTTCCTTGAACCCGTTGCTGAGAAGTGTTTCAGCAAAAGCCTTCGTCCTGGCAAAAAGACCTTGGGAGAAACCATCACTATTTACCGCACAGAAAACGAGTTTCCCGATCTCGAGGGTGTGGATTTGGCTCTTATTGGTGTCAAGGAAGAACGCGGGACTGTCGACAACAAAGGCTGCGCTGACGGCATTGATCACATTAGAAAAGCCCTCTATCCGCTTTTCAACCATTGGCCTCAGTTGCACATCATAGACTTGGGCGATATTAGGATCGGAAAAGAACTTAACGACACTTACTATGCTGTAAGTCAAGTTCTTACAGAATTAATGAAGAATAAAATTGTTCCTATCGTTATCGGTGCAGGTCAAGACCTTACCTATACGATGTATCAGGTCTATGAACCTATTGGAAAGCTTATCAACATTGCTGCTGTTGACCCAATGTTTGATATCGGCAACGATAAGGAAGCGCTCAATTCACATTCCTATCTTAGCCATATCATCCTTCATCAACCTAATTACCTGTTCAACTTCACTAATATCGGCTATCAGTCGTATTATGTTGACAATGAGAATATTGAATTGATGAAACAGTTGCTCTTTGATGTCTATCGTTTGGGTAGCATCAAGCAAAACATAGAGTTGACAGAGCCGCTTATTCGCAATGCCAACTTGTTGAGCTTTGATGTCGCTGCCATTCGAGCTGCCGATGCACCGGGTGTGCACAACGCTTCTCCTAATGGCTTCAATGGCGAAGAGGCTTGTCGTATGACCCGTTATGCCGGTCTTAGTTACAAGCTTTCTTCTATTGGTTTTTTCGAATACAATCCACATTACGACATCAATGCACGTACTGCCAACCTCATTGCAGAGATGATCTGGTATTTCATGGAAGGCTTTTCAAACCGTCAAGACGACATCCCGTCCTTGGAAAGCAATGATTTTATGCGATACAACGTGCAAATTGGGGAGGGGAAAGAAAACGTGGTTTTCCTTTGTCACAAGATTACGGGTAAGTGGTGGATGGACATGTCGTTCTTGAAGAATGACGATGCTCGTTTTGAGCGACATCATTATATACCTTGTTCGAAGGAAGACTACGACCAGGCCATGCGCAATGAGTTGCCCGACAAGTGGTGGCAATTCTATCAGAAGTTGATGTGATTTTATTAATCGCCCCCACCTCTTTTTTTCATCATAAAATAATCATCATTTTATGACGAAAAATCAAAACACCTCTTTCAAAACATTTTACTACCTTTGCCGCAAATTTTCGAACTATGAAAAAAGCACTATCTATTTTCACTTTTTTACTCTTGATAACTGCCACTATGCAGGCTCAAGACAATAAGAAACCCGATTGGATGAGATGGCACTATCTCTCCGAGGAGGAGATGTACGACAAGTCGCGTGGCATGAACTTCGTCGAGACCGACCCGCCGACGGGGGAGCCTCGTTTCGTGGCCGAGTTTGAGCCCATGCAGGGTGTCATGGTTTCTTATGCTTCATCTTATGGTGGCTTTGGAATCCCTGTGAACTTGATAGCGCAACTGGCTGAAAACTGCCATTTGTACTGCATCGTCCCGTCTTCATACCAAGGCAACGCCCAAAACACAATGCAAAATGGTGGTGTCAACATGAGCAAAGTCACCTTTGTCAATGCCCCTGTCGACTCTTATTGGATTCGCGACTACGGCCCGTGGTACATCTTCGAAGACCGTAACCCCGCCATCGTTGACAATATCTACAACCGTCCGCGCTACAACGACGACAACATGTCGAGCGTGTTCGCCAACTTCTGGAACATCCCCATGTACGGTATGAAGGTTGAACACACGGGCGGCAACATGATGGAAGATGGTCGCGGCCACGGCGTGAGTGATGACCTGGTTTTTCAGGAAAACATGGATGACTATAATATCAATGAAGCCACTGTTCGTCAAAGAATGCGCGATTATCTCGGCATTGACCCTTATCATGTGACCATCGACCCGCAAGGTGACTACATCGCCCATGTGGACTGCTGGGGCAAATACCTTGCGCCTGACAAGATCTTGATTGCCCGTCTGCCGCAAAGCAACCCTCGTTACCAATACTATGAGCAAGTGGCTCAGTATTTTGAGACCACCAACTGCTGCTGGGGCTATCCTTACCATGTGTATCGTGTGGACGAACCAGGTGGCAATACCTTGGCACCTTACACCAACAGCCTCATCCTTAATAAGACCGTGTATGTGCCGCTTGGCTCCAACAGCACCTACAATAACCAAGCATTGGCAGTCTATCAGGAGGCCATGCCTGGTTATAACATCGTAGGAGTGCCAGGAGGTTCGGCTGGCTGGTTAAATACGGATGCCCTACACTGCCGCACCCGTGGCGTGATGGACTTCAACATGCTCTTCGTCGACCACCGCGATGTGCTTTTTGGCGAGCAAGCTTGGCAAGACTCCATCGCGGTCACTTCCAAGTTCATTGCTTACAGCGGACAAAACCTGAAGCAAGACTCGCTCCTTGTTTACTATAGCATTGACGGTGGTGCCTATCAGACGGCTCATATGACCGCCACGGGCAACCCCGACGAGTATGTCGGTTACATCAAGGGTTACCAAGGTGAGTCGGAGATTGAATACTATGTGTTTGGTGCCGACGAATCAGGCCACCGCTATACGCAGCCTGTCTTTGCCGGCCTCGACCCGCATCACTTCACTATGGAAGCACATGAGCCTCCTATGCCGCAGGGTGAATTGGTGATTACGCCGGATACGCTGTGGTTCACCCAAATGGGACAGGAAAGACAGTTTAATATCACCAACGAAACAAACGAAGCTGTCACCATCATAGATGTGGTGCCTGAAGCACCGAGTTTCAATCTTTGGGATAACACTTTCCCGCACACCTTGCAACCTGGGGAAACGCTTGTAGTTACCATTAATTTCCAATCCGCTCCTGGTAAAGACACCTACATCCCTTACGAGATTTTGGTTCAGACCACTTTGGGTGACAGGATTGTGATGGGCATGGTGCTGAACACCGCGCTTGACAGTGGTTTTGTGATTGTGGGTGCGCCCGTTTTGGAATTCAACGACCCAGGCGACAGTCCTCAACAAGCGTGCATGCAAAATCGTTTCTTTGGTAGCCAGATTCCCGTCAAGGTGCTGTCTGTTACCGAAAACGGCACGGACTATTTGAGCTTTGAGCCTCATGGTACCTTGCCTTACACTGTGGGACCTGCGGATTATTTCTACCTTGATGTGTATGTCAATGCTATGGTGAAAGGCTATGTAGTCACTACCTTTACGGTTCAGACCGATCAAAATGACTGCACGTATAGTGTCATTATCAACGAAGACCTCTTGAGCGTCAACGAGCTCTCCGCCGAGACCAAACTCTATCCCAACCCGACTACAGGTCAATTCACTGTGGAAGGCGCGAATGTGGCCAAGGTAGAGGTGTATAACCTCGTTGGGCAAAAGGTGCACGAGGCCGAAGGCCAAGTGGTGAACATCGACGCCGCCGAATGGAACAAGGGCATCTATCTGGTCAATATCATTGAACAGAATGGTGCCGTGGTGACCAAGAAATTGGTGGTGAGATAGCCTTTCCTTGTAATCCCTCAAAGGCCGTTTCCTAAATCAAGGAAACGGCCTTTTGTTTATTTTACGGGTTGTTTTTGTGAAATTTAGCCACAAATTCACTTGTCAAATCTTTTTTTCTATATTTGCAGTTGTAAACAAGCAAGAGAACATGTAAAAACAAGAAATACAGACATAGTATAAATAGCGTTTGCTTTTTATTCGGCACAGCCTTGAAACCTAGGAAACTTCAGGATGTAAGAGTCGGGAATAAAGCTGCAGACGGCCATGGTTTGCGTGGGCGTTGGCTTATCAACTTTTACAGGCAGTTCCTAGGGCCTCAAGGCGTGGATAAGAAACTTCCACGCTTTTTTTATTGTGTTTGTCCAAATAACGGATTAACAACAAAAACTACAAACCATGAAAACACCTCTGACAAAAGCAATCTTTACTCTGCTATTGGCTGTTGCCGCTGCGCCCTGCTTTGCGCAGCAGAGTGGCACGGTTTTGTTCAGCTACGACGCCAACGGCAACCGTACTATGCGGACGTTTTCGTTCCAGAAGGGCCGTTGCGGTTCAGACAACCAAGAAGACCCGACAGTCAGTCAGGCCGAATTGATGTCGGCAACTGCCACCGACGAGCTTGCGGGCTATGAGCTGACGCTTTATCCCAACCCGACCGACGGGCATTTTTCCGTTGGCGCGGACAACGCAGGCAACGGCACACTGTTGCAAGCTGCGCTCTACACATCTAAAGGTACCCTCCTCAGCCGCAAGACGCTGACTGGCGACCGCATCGACTTTGACCTTTCGGGCCATGCGGCAGGGGTTTACCTGCTGCGCCTCGAAGCGGGCGCCGAGTCACGTACCTGGAAAGTCATCAAACATTAAACATTAAAAACGAAGAAAATGAAAAAGTACATTTACACCTTAATAATATGCCTGATGACTCTCGGCTTGAGAGCACAGCAGAATGAAATGATACTTTCTACCGAGAACGAAATTGTGGTAGGTAGCATTGGCGGCATGGTTGATATTAGTGCACTTGGTGGAGCTACATATGCCATTCCTATCCATGTGCCAGATGGCATAGGCGGGATGCAGCCTTCTTTATCCATAGTTTATAACAATCAGAGTGGCAATGGTTTACTAGGTTGGGGCTGGAATCTCGGAGGCGTATCGGCTATCACAAGGATGGGCAAAACGCTCTATCACGACCACACCATAAAAGGTGTTGATTTCAACGATGATCGTTTTGCGTTGGATGGGCAACGGCTGATGGTAGTGAATGGCTTGTCTGATGGAGCCAATGGTGCGGAATATCGCACCGAACAGGACCAAATGGTGAAAATCGTATCCTATTCGTGTGACACAACCTATGGTCCAGCTTATTTTAAAGTATGGCTCAGCAATGGCAACATCGCCTATTACGGAAGCAAGCGGCATTCAAGAATCGGATTACAACAACACAACGATGTATGCCTATGGTTGTTGGACAGTGTCGTTGACCGCAATGGTAATTATTTGTCGTATAGATATTGTCGAGGCAAAGCCAATTATTTTCTGACAGACATATATTATACAGGAAACAATCGTTCCGATGTATCGCCACTTTATAGAGTGAAACTGGAGTATGATATACGATCTGACAAAGAAACGGTTTTTATTGGCAATAACGCATTGCACCAACCAAAGATCCTAAAACGCGTGTCGGTCATCAATACAACAAGTACAAACAACAGACCATTATGGCAATATGATTTTGCCTATTCTGGTGGATATGGCAGAGAGTTGTACAAAAAACTTGAAACCATCACATTTTCAGGAGGAGGAGAAAAATTTGAGGCTACCACTATTCACTGGGGAACCGACAACAACCAATTTTCATCTGTAAGTTTTAGTTTCACTGGAGATGGTCAAATGAAGAGCCAATGTGTCAAATTCCCTGGAGACTTTAATGGCGATGGCTATACCGACTTAATCACGGTAGAGAAAAATACCGATGATAGCGGAAAAACCGCCCGTGTTTATCTAAACGGAAGAGATGCTTCGGGGAATGTGGTTTTCACGCAAATTAAGAAATACACTTTGGACGAAAACATAACATGGATTTATGTGGCCGATTTCGACGGAGACGGAATGGATGATTTCATGTTTGCCAACCGCGAAAGAAGAAATTATTGGTGGCTACGTGATATTGTTACACTTGACATCTATCTTACACGAAGAAACAATAATGGAGTATTGGAATTCGTCCGACATGAGACGCCTCACGCCGACTACAGATTGGCCAGCAGCAAGCGCGATGTGCTCATCCTAGGCGACTTTCTCGGTGAGGGGAAAACCAGTTTCATCCTTGAAATATCGCGAAGAGACGAGAAAGAAATGGAAACGGTTGTTTCAGAGAGTGACACCATAGAAGTTAGAGCTGACCGCTCCATCTATTTTTTCTACGACAGAACCCAACAGCAATTCGTTGAACATAGGGTTGAGGTTGACGGAATCCTTGGTGCAGATGTATATTATCCTGCCGACTACGATGGTGATGGAAAGACAGAGATATTATATTCCTACCCCCAAAACGGCTTCACCTCAACGGCCATTGCGAAGTTGTTCTATAGAAATGGTCAATATGGTTTTCAAGAACACTATAACGAAATGCCCATTAATTGGATAGACTGCTATCCTGGCGATTTTAACGGAGACGGCCACATGGATGTGCTATTCCATTTTGACCGTAATGATCCAGATGGAGAATGGCGTGTTTATCTGTTTAAACAAAGTCGGTTTCTTTGGAATAATTATTTTTGTTGGGACATAGGACAAAGTTCGAATCCTTATTTTAATAACGACCCCATCAATCTTGAATGGATGTTTGGCACAACAGAATACCTCAAAGTCGGCGACTTCAATGGAGACGGCAAGGCGGACATCATGTATCCGGATAATTACCAAAAGACAATTGTCTGCTTTGGGCCGATGCGCAGCGACAGCGGGTATCCACCTTACGCATACAAGCAAGTCATTGATACTTATCCATATTTCTCGACCGCTAATGTCTGCTTTGGGAATTTTCTCGGCAAAGAGAATCTCCAGTATTTGGGATATATCGGTTCTTATGGGCAAAACAATGTGATCCGTTATGTGCATCCCATCTCAAACCGGTACAACGTGGAAAAGATTATTGATGGCATGTCGAATCGGGTTCGGTTTGAGTACGACTATCTGATGCCCATGCTTACGGGCAATCATGCCAACGACTTTTTCACGCTCGACAACAGACAGACTGATGCCGACAGGAATATCTTCTCGCGTGCGATGCCTATCAAAGCACTGAAAAAAGCCGTCACAGACAACCCTGATGCTGGCACACCTTCAGTGGAAACACGATACCGCTACAGCAATGTCATGATTCATACCAAAGGCCACGGAATACTTGGCTTTACAGACGTCACCACCGAATCGTATGTGTCCAATGTGTATAAAGGAAAATCGATCAAACGTTTCTCTACCACTGATTTAGGAAATAAATGCCAAAGCGTGTTCAAGGAAGCTCTTGCCTATGGGCCAAGCAACAACCTGATTCAGCGAACAGAATGCAGTTATGCAGCGTGCCAAAGTATTCTCAACGATAAGCTGTTCATGCTTCTCCCAACGTCACAAATAGGTTGGCATTACAGTTTGGATGGCTCGCACGGTTTTGAAAAGCAAACCCTGACTTTGAACGAATACCTTTCAGACTTGAATACGACGGACACATATAAGAAAGTCGTCCACGGCAAGAGATCCTATAGTTGCGTTAACGATGCGCCGCTGACAGGTTCCAGTGGCGTTCTCCCCTCGTGTTATAAGTTCAGGACTGTTGTCGAGCGTGAATACTCCGACCAGGAGTCGAGTTGGATTGTGAATCGGCTAAAATCCGCGCTGACCACAGCCGAGGGCAATGCATCGGAAGGCAACGAAGACGTGAAATCGCTGACGTTATACGAATACGGGGATTCTTCCCACCCCACTTTGCCTACTAACGTCGCCAACTATCCTAGCGGAGTTCACCCCGACAACCCAATTTATGTCAGGGATAGACTAGCCACACGAGAGTCTTTTACATACTACACCAACGGCTCGGTCAAAAAGAAGACCCTTTCAGGGATTTACAGCAACACCTTACCGACGGTCGCCACCACATACGGGTATAATTATGGTGGTCATTTCCTTGAAAACGTGACCAACACAAAAGGCTATGTTACCCAATACCAATACGACACTCACGGATATGGTTGGTTAATTGGAGAAACAGATTGCAACAACCTACAAACCATCTATTCACGAAGTCCGTTAGGTTCTTTGCAATCAGTCGTTCATCCTGACCAAACTCAAAGCAGAACCGAAAGGATTTGGGTGGCTATTGGTGACGCTCACGCTCCAAGGAATGCAGAATACAAAGAGGTGTCGACACAAATGGACACCAACGGACAAACCATCACGACAGCCAGCACCTATTACGACGCCGCAGGTCGATGCCTGAGAGCTGTGACGTTTGGTATTGAAGGCGAAGCCATCTATTCCGACACGAGATACAATTCTCAAGGACTTATTGATCGTGTCAGCGCCCCCTATTTCTATAGTACCGCGGAACAAGACATTAAATGGACGTCATACCAATACGACTATTATGACCGAATTATACTCACCAAATTTGCTGACGATACCTATCAAACTATTGATTATGATGGTTTTGTGGTTAAGACCACTATGCATCCGTCATCGGGAGAGGTGTCTCCACAGACCGTTACTAAAACTGTCAACGCGGCAGGATGGTTGACCGAAAGCACCGATGCCGCCCAAAACACAGTAAAATACACTTATTATGCCGACGGTAGTTTGAAGCATGCCCAAATCGGTAACGACGCAAACACCCGCGTGAGCATGGAATACGACAACGCACGGAACCGAACGAAACTCACCGACCCCAACTACGGCACCATTGTGAGCAGCTATGACGCATACGGGCAAATGGAGTCGAGCATCAATCCAAGAAGTGTTTCCACACGATACCAATATGACGAACTCGGGCGTGTCTACCAGCGGACAGAACAACCAAGGGGAGGTGAGCCTGTCACCACAGTGTGGAACTACTGTGACGAGGGAAACGAGAAAGGTTTGCTGCGATCCATAGACTATCATAATGGAGAACAAACCTTGATCTATAAGTATGACAACCTCAAACGGGTCGCTTCCGTTTCTGAGGTTTTTGGTGGCAGATCCTTGACAACAATCTACCAGTATGAGCCCAACACGGGCCGCTTGCACGAGACGACTTACCCGACGGGTTACAAACTGCGGAGGGAGTACAGCCCGACAGGGCATCTGAGAAGGCTTGCCGATGCCGAAGGAGCCTCTCTTTGGCTCACCCGTGAAAAGAATGCCATGGGACAGATCACCAAGTATATGACAGGCAACTACGTTGGCTCAGCGCTGACCTACGACGACGACAAGCACTGCTTGCGCGGCATCGTGACGCAGCAAGTCGCGAAAAACCGAAATATTTTACAAGATATGTTGTATGATTACGATGATTTTGGTAATTTAGCAGCGCGAACAGACAATTTGAGAGATTTGGAGGAGCGATTCACATACGACAACCTGAACCGATTGGAGAGCATATCGCTGAATGGCGGCGTTCATGACCATATCAAGTACGATCACTATGGACGCATACAGAGCAAGCAGTCCGACGGGAACATGCTGTTTGACCATGCGGAGTATGACGACGTCGACAAGCCGCACGCGATTCGCGGGGCGCAGATGTACGGCAGCCCCTTCCCGACGGACCATCAGAACATCACCTACACGCTGTTCGACAAGGTGGCCACCATCACCCAGAGCGGCAACGGGCCGCAGATGTCGCTGTCATACACCTACGGCTACGACCGCCAGCGGATCCACATGGAGGAGAAGCTGGGCAACTATACGCTGCGGGAGAAGCGCTACGGCGACCACTGCGAGATTGTGACCGAGAACCGCTACACCGTGAGCCGCACCTTCCTCACCGGTCCGCTTGGCGTTTTCGCGGTGGTGGAACACAACGGCGAAGATGACGAGATCCACTACGTCTACAAGGACCACCTGGGCAGCTGGACGACCATCACCAACGCTGGCGGCGTTGTGGAGCGCGAGCAGAGCTTCGACGCGTGGGGCAACATGCGTGACCCGGAGACGTGGAGCGGCGATTACAACAACACGCTGATGTTCGACCGCGGCTTCACGGGTCACGAGCACCTTTACGACTTTGGTTTGATCAACATGAATGGCAGGGTGTACGACCCGGTGATGAGCACGTTCCTCTCGCCCGACAACTACGTCCAGGCCCCCGACAACTCGCAGAACTTCAACCGCTATGCTTACTGTTTGAACAACCCGCTGAAATACACCGACCCGAGTGGGGAGAGCATAGTCCTAGCGGTGCTGGTGGGGGCCTTTTGGAGCTCCGCGATGAGTTTGGCGGTGAACTTCGACAACATCAGCACGGATGCGGACTTTGTGAACACGGTTACGCTTGGGGCCTTGGGCGGCGCCGTTGGCGGCGCGGCAGGATTTGTAGCGGGCGGAGCC
>JBGUNT010000079.1:0-66807 GCA_045117495.1 Candidatus Limimorpha sp.
AACAATCCAAAACTGATGAAAACTAATTACGAAAAACTGATGAAAATTAATTACGAAAAATTGTTGATTTTTTATTTGCCATTTACAATACCTTCATAATTGCCGAAGGTGATTTGGTTAGTGGTAGGTTCTTCACCTGGTTGAGGGTTTTTCTCGCACGACGGCATAATGCAAACTGCCGCCAGTGCCAATGCGAATAATAATGTTTTTTTCATATTTGTTAGGTTTTGAATTTTCGGCAAAACTACACCAACACCCCCACACCTGTCAAGAAAAACAATGTATCAATTTGTATCAATTTTTACACAATATCTTGATTTTTAACCATTTGTTTCCTTGGCAAAATCAAGAAGTGTTGTAGGCAGAGGAGCCTCATTTTTAAAAATAGCCTTCATCTTTCGGGCACGATGCGACACAGTGGGATAAGCTTTCTGCATCAAAGCCGCAACATCGGCATCAGAAAGCCCCAGCAGATAGAGGCAGCAATAGTCAAGGTCGCCTTTGGTGAGGTTGGGATAGGCCTTGGCAAGACGGCTTGTAAATTGATTGAAGTGTCGGTCGGCAGCCTCGCGCAAGGCCATCACCTGCTCCTTGCCCAAGGCATAGTCGTGATAAAGTTTGCAATCCATCTGCGCCTTGAACTGTCCTTCGTGTACCCGCTCCATAATGAGGCGACAAATAGGCTCATCGTTGAACGACACCGCTTGCGCCTCCTGTTTCGGGGCGCCGTTGCCCGCCTGTTGCCGCATCTGGTCCTTCAGCTCGCGCAGCTCCTGGTTGCTCCGTTTCAGCCTTCCCGACATTGAGGCTTTCTCCAAGCGGTGCGCCTCTTGCACGGCTTCCATCTGTTGGCTCGCCGCGTCGCGCTGCTGCTTCATCTTGCGCCTGATCAGCAGCCAAGCCAACAGCGCCGCCACCGCAACCAGAACGCTTACCACGACGATCATCCTGTTCCTCCGCAGCCGCGCTGCCTGCTGCCTTTCGGCCTCGGCTCGCTCTTTCTCCCACTGCAAATGCTGCTGAAACAGCTCGTTGAGTTGCGAAGCCCGTGCCTGGCTGTTGGCAGCCGTAGCACCTTCTTCGGCAAGGACGAGAGCATACTGGTTGGCTTTCACCGTGTCGCCCTCTATCAAGGCAATCTCTCGCAAAGGTCTAGCTACCATACTTGCTCTATCAGGGTCTTTGTCAAACACAGGAATCAAATAGACCTTTGCGGAATCAAATTGCCTGATATTATAATAGATATAACCAATGGTTGAGTATCTGGCTAGTCTTTCTGCCTCATCAGCGGACTGTGCCGCCATACTTTTCAGGCTATCTAATGAAATAGTGACATTGTGGTGCGCATTGTATTCCGAAAACGCCATTAAAGAAACCACGTCTCTATACAATATGTCGTTTCTGTCAGGCAAGTATTTCAATGCTGCATTGTAATAGAAAGATGCACTGTCATATAAATCCAGTTTGTCATATTGTCGTCCTATTGTGCGAAGTGTGCTGGCCAAACTTCGAGGCGAAGACTTCGCCATCCTATTGTAAGCCAACGATTGCTTGCCGCAATAAATGGCTGGCTCCTGCATATATTGGGAGGAAAACAACTCCACAAGTCGGTTATAAGTTAACGCCATAAACCGTGCCTTGTGTCCCACCAAAACCTTCTCCTCAAAATGTCCTCCCATCATCCGTAAGGCATTGAGGTATTCCCCGCAGGCCTCAATAAGGCTATCGCGCTCATAGTAGCCTGCACCATTAATATATTGCGCCCGCGCCGCCAAAAACGCATCCCGCCCCTGTACGGACGCACCGCGTGTGTCCGTTCCATCCATCCCCACAATCGAATCAAAATAATGAACCGCTTTCAGCACCTCTTCGCGGTTGCTCTGCCCATAGTCATTCTTAAACAGCAGCTCCGCCACCAGCACCTGGCAGTAATGCCCCTCAAACACATCCATGCTATCCGCCTCGGGGCTTGCCGCAAACTCCATCATCACCGCCAAGGCACTGTCGGGGTGGTGCCATAAAAGGGTGTCAATGGCTGCCAACTCTTGGGTCGGCCCTTCGACAGGCTCAGGGACCTCAGCTGGTTTAGAGCAAGCCACCAGCATGGCCAGCCCAAACAAAAAACTCAGTATGTGCAAATAGCATTTCACGCGGTAAAAATACTCAAAATCCAGCAAATCCTTACATCATTCCCTAGTCCAAGTCTTTACAAACCGTGGCTTCCCGGCAAAATCCTCCAAAACCTCGGCTTTTGAAAAACCCATCTCGTGACATAATTCCAGCATCCCCTCCCCCATCCGCTCGTTGATTTCGAACCAGACTTGGCCTCCAGGATTCAATTGTTTTTTGGCCAAAGCCAAAATCTGGCGATAGAAGCGCAGCGGGTCGTCGTCAGGGACAAAGAGGGCCGTTTCCGGCTCCCAGTCGAGGACGTTGGCCTCCATCGCAGTGCGCTCGCTGTCGCAGACGTAGGGCGGGTTGCTCACCACCAAATCCACGGGCTGGCTGAAGATTTCGGATTTTGGATACAGCACGTCGTCGCAGATGAATTGCACTTTGGCATTGTTGCGTTCGGCGTTTTCGCGGGCAACTTCCAAGGCCGCCTCTGAAACGTCGAAGGCATAGACCTCGGCGTTCTCGAAATGCTTGGCCAAGGCGATAGCGATGCAGCCCGAGCCTGTGCCGATGTCCCAGATTCGGATAGAAGAATAATGCTGTTTTGGGCCGCCTCCTATAGATTCCATGCTCCCGCTCTTGCCCTCGCTGGAATGACATAGGAGGCTAGGTTTTGTATTTTGAAAGGAATCACAAATCTTCTGCACAAGCTCTTCTGTTTCGGGACGCGGGATGAGCACGGAAGGCGATACCTTTAATAACAGATCGCAGAAACGCGCCATGCCCGTTACATACTGAACTGGCTCGCCCGAAAGCAAACGCTTGACGGCTTCGCCCAACTGAAAATATTGATGCTCATCGATGCGCAGATTGGGGTTCATCAGCTGCTGGTTCCAATCGATGCCAAAGAGGTCTTCCAACAGGATGCGCATCAGCTGCTCCGCCTCGCGTTGAGGATACTTTTCGGCCAGCAGGGCGGTGAAATGCCGTTTCGTTTTCTGCAAATTAAAACCTATCATGGGGCAAAATTAGGCAAAAATCCATAATTTTGCCGCAATATTTTCGGACGCATGCGATGCGTCCCTACCACGATGGTTTATTTGATTCTTGCCATATTATGCTCCACGGGCGTTTTCGTGGCCATGCGGCTCTTTGAACGCTTCAACCTGGACAACCACCAGGCGCTGATGTGGAACTATGTCTTCGCCACCTGTACGGGCTTCCTGATGTGCAAGCAATTCGACACACCCGCGCAGCTGGTCGGCGAGCCTTGGTTCGGCCTCTCGCTCATCACGGGTTTCTGGTTCATCTTCACCTACGTGCTGATGACAGCCTCCACCCAACGCTCGGGCGTGACGGTCACCTCGCTGTCAAGCAAGCTCTCCGTGGTGCTGCCCACTTTGGCGGGCGTGGTGCTGTTTAGCGAGAAGCTGAATTGGGTCGCCACGACTGGCATCGTGCTGGCTTTGGTGGCTTTGACGTTGGTATTAGGTGGAAAAAATGAAAATGACAAACCAAACAAAACCAATTGGTTACTACCCATCCTCATCTTTTTCGGGACAGGCACCGGTGACATTTTGATGAAACTCACTGAGCAGAAAAACGCTGCTCCAGACATGAGCTTCATGATCGCCTTCATCTATTTCATCGCCTTGCTCTTCGGCATTCTCCTCGTGGTCTACGACCTCATAAGAGGCAAGTCGAAATGGCAATGGAAAAGCGCCGTCGGAGGCATCGGCTTAGGTGTCATCAATTTCTTCTCCACCTTTTGTGTATATCACGCCATGCGTTGTTTCGATAACGTGGTGCTCTTTCCAGTCTATAACATCGGTGTGGTCAGCCTCACTGCACTCACGGGTTGGCTGCTTTTCAAGGAAAAACTCACCTGGAAGAACTACCTTGGCTTGGCCATTGCCATCATCGCTGTCATCCTTATCACTACGAAGCCATGAACGACGACACCTATTATATGTTAGACTCTTGCGGTGAAGGCCTGTACAAGGAGAAAGGAAGCAAGTTCATCGCCGAAACCTTCATCGTTATGAACGAGGAGGAAGCCAAAGCTGCTGTGGCATCGGTAAAAAAGAAATACTTCGATGCAAGGCATCATTGCTTCGCCTATATGATTGGTCCCGACAAGAAGACCTTCCGATCAAGCGACGATGGTGAGCCATCGGGAACGGCAGGCAAGCCCATCCTTAATCAGATTCTTTCGAAGGATGTCACCAACGTATGTATCGTCGTGACACGATACTTCGGTGGTATCAAGCTGGGAACCAGTGGACTAATCAACGCTTACAAGACTGCAGCCCGCGAAGCGCTGGATAATTCCACCATAATGCAAAAAACAATTAACAATTTATACAGCCTCGAATTTGCTTATCCTTTAATGAATGAAGTGATGCGCATCATGAAAGAAGAAGGCATAGAGCAGCTAAATTCACGCTTCGAGCTTGATTGTTACATGGAGTTTTCAACAAGGCAAAATGAGGCGAATAGAATTGTTGACAAATTCCAAAATCTATACGGTGTAAAAATAACATATATCAATACAATATAAATCAATTGCTTAGATTAAGTTATTAATTTATTTTTATAAAATCTTCGTATTTTACAAAAAACAAAATTCATAATCAATAGAAAAAAAATTTTTTTATTAACATTTAATATTCGAATTTTGCATGGTCAAAAGGCAGAAAAGACGTTTTCAACACACGTTTCTGCCGCTGTAAATCAGTAAAGCATTAAAATTCAAGGGTATTCCGATGAAAGGGAATCATATTGCCATATGGAAGAAGTGTCTTGAGGTGATTAGAGACAACACCTCAGAGCAAAGCTATGCCACATGGTTTGAGCCTATTGTCCCCTTGTCACTTAACAACAGCGTGTTGACAATACAAGTACCCAGTCAGTTTTTTTATGAGTGGTTAGAGGAACATTTCATCGATCTATTGCGCACCACCATCAAAAGAGTTATCGGTGAAGATGGGAAGCTGGAATACAGCATCATCATGGATAGCTCTGATAGGTCATACACCATGGTGGTGCCCGGATCGAACCGCAATGACACGAAAAACCCGATTGGTCGTCCCGCGCCTGAAGGCCTTTCACAAAGCGTAATCAACCCTTTTATCATCCCTGGCTTGAAAAAGCTGCAGATTGACTCACAATTAAAAGAGAATTATACTTTTGACAATTTCATTGAGGGCGATTGCAATCGCATTGCCCGTCAAGGTGGCATGACTGTGGCGGCAAATCCAGGTGGCACAGCCTTCAACCCTTTGTTAATATACAGCAATACTGGCCTTGGCAAAACCCATCTATGCCATGCCATCGGTAACGAGGTGAAACGTCGCTTCCCGCAAAAGACCGTATTATACGTCCAAGCCGAGCAGTTCATCACCCAATATGTCACCGCATCCAAAAACAAGAATTTGAACGACTTCGTTCATTTCTATCAGATGATCGACGTGCTTATCATCGACGACATCCAGTTCCTAGCCAAGAAGCCGAAGACACAAGAAACCTTCTTCCATATCTTCAACCATTTGCACCAGAACAACAAGCAACTCATCATTACCTGCGACAAGTTCCCTGCAGATCTTCAAGACATGGAACCTCGGCTGATGTCAAGATTCAAATGGGGCTTGACCACCGACTTACAGATGCCCGATGTGGCAACCCGCACTACCATCATCAAAGACAAGCTCTACAACAACGGCATCAGCCTACCTGATAACATTGTCGAGTTCCTTGCCAACAATATCCGCACCAACATCCGTGAACTCGAAGGCGTTTTGATTTCTCTCATTGCGCAATCATCTCTGAACAAGAAAGCCATTACCGTTGAGCTCACCCAACAAATCATCGAACGCTTTGTGCGCAACACGGTGAAAGAGGTGTCGGTTGAGTATATCATCAACGTCGTATGCGACTACTTTAACCTTCCCATTGAACAGCTTTCCCAAAAGACACGCAAGCACCAAGTCGTCCAAGCCCGACAGATTGCCATGTATCTCTCCAAGAAATATTCCAATGCCAGTCTGTCATCAATTGGAAAACAATGTGGTAACAAGGACCACGCTACCGTACACCATGCCTGCAAGACTGTCTCCGACCGTCTAGAGACTGACAAACAATTCAAGGTGATGCTTGCCGACATTGAGAAAAAGATTTCGATGTAAACTCCTCTAACCAATGAACTCCAACTCTTTCGGAAAATTATTCTTGGTGCCCAACCTCCTTGGCGCCACCAAGCCCGAACAAGTCATCCCCGCCGGAACGCTTGAAATCGTGAAACGATTGAAACATTTTGTTGTAGAGAACACCCGAACCTCTCGTCGTGTACTGAGTCGCATTGGTATGGACAACGCCATCGATGACATCGAATTCATCGAACTCGACAAGCACAACGCCCGCAACCTCGATTTGATGGAGCATCTCGGTGCCTGCCTGCAAGGAGAGGACATGGGCTTGATGTCGGAGGCTGGCACCCCCTGCGTCGCCGACCCAGGCGCATTGGTGGTGGACTTGGCTCATTCCGCTGGCATCCAAGTGGTTCCACTAGTCGGGCCGAATGCAATGATTCTGGCTTTGATGGCTTCGGGCTTCAACGGACAAGCCTTCGCCTTCCACGGCTACCTGCCCATCAAGAGCCCCGAACGGCAAAATGCCATCAAAGATTTGGAGCGGAGGTCGGCGGCCAACAACGAGACGGAGTTGTTCATTGAGACGCCTTTCCGCAACAATGCCATGCTGCAGGACTTATGCAAGAACCTCCACCCTGCCACGCGCGTCTGCGTCGCCTGCAACCTCACCTGCGACGACGAACTCATCATCAGCCAAAGCATCAGCGAATGGAAAAGCTACAAAGGCGACCTAAACAAGAAGCCCGCCGTGTTTTTGGTTTACAGCGAGCCAAGGAGGAACTTCCAAAGGAAGAAGTAAACTATCTGATATTCAATATTCTGTGGATTTGCAAGGAAAGCCTCCAGCCAGGATTCTGCATCACGGCTTTAACACAGGCTTTCATGTTGGCTTTTTGTTGTGTTTCGTCTTCACAAAAACACGGCTGCAAAAAATGATGCTTTGCCTCAATATCCTTATATTGCGCCAAATCCTGACCAAGATAAACCACCTTCAATTCATCACAACGCTTTAACACACAAGTTTCTAAATCGCCGCCCTTAAAGGCTGATTTTGGGGAAAGCGTTACCCAATCCAAGTTGTTTGGCAAAGGTCGCGTCCCATTGGTCTCGATGGCAATGGTCTTGCCCGTCTTTTGTTTCAGTTCAGCCACAAAAGCCTCGTCAATGAACAGGGAAGGTTCGCCGCCCGTCAGCACAACCATGGATGCAACAGGATATTTATTGACTTCATCCACAATCTCCTGCGATGACAACAGCTCCCCTCCTTGGTGCTGCGTATCACAAAACGCACAACGCAAGTTGCAGCCACTGAAACGCACGAAGACGGCGGGCGTTCCGCTTTGGAAGCCCTCACCTTGCAGGGAGTAGAATATTTCGTTGATCTTGAACATTATGTCTGGATTGCTTCGTCGTTCCTCCTCGCAATGACGCAAAGCGTGTTAATCAAAGTATTGTGGGGCTTCATCCTTGATGTAGGAAGCCTTGTTGTCGCGCGACTCCCACACATCAGCGCGGTAGCAGTTCGGGACGGTATCCACAATCCATTTGGCCAAGTTCTCAGCCGTCGGGTTGAAGTCAAGCACCTCGTTGATGTTGGTATGGTCAATCTTGCCGTGAATCAATCGCTTGATCTCGGTGAAGTCGCACACCATGCCATTGCTGTCGAGCTTCTCGCAGCGGCAATACACGTTGACCTTCCAGTTGTGACCATGAAGGTTCTCGCATTTGCTCTCATAATCGAGGTAAAGCTGATGGCAGGCGGATATTTCTAGGGTTTTTCTGACGTAATACATTTTTCAGTTGGCAGTTTGCAGTTGTTCAGTTATAAGTTATTGTTTGACGCGGGACACGAGACTTCGGGACGCGGGACGGCTGAAAGCCGGATTTGTGGCAGATTATGGGCTATGACGCTGTGATGAATCAGATTATTTGTTTTCGATTTTATGCAAGATTTGTTTCCCTTAACACTCGTATTCGGTTGTGTCGTCGATGCCGGCTTCGCGGAGGGCTTCGATGCGCTCCCGGCAGGTGCCGCATTTGCCGCAATGCTTCTCGCCACCTTTGTAGCAGGAATAGGTCTCGGCGTAATCCAGACCCAGAGCCTTGCCGTGCTCGGCGATTTCCTTCTTGCTCAAGTGGGTGTACGGCGCATAGACTTTGATGTTCTCATACGTTCCCTCCGACATGGCTTCCGACATGGCATTGACAAAGCCCGGACGACAGTCGGGATAAATGGAATGGTCACCAGCATGGTTGGCAATCATCACGCGCTTCAGGCCATTGCTTTCAGCGATACCCGCAGCGATGGCCAGCATGATGCCATTACGGAAAGGCACAACGGTTGACTTCATGTTCTCGTCATCGTAATTGCCTTCGGGGATGTCGTCGGCGGTCATCAACAGGGCACTCTTGAAGTAACGATGCATAAATTCGAGCGGCACCACGATATGCTTGATGCCCAGACGTTGGCAATGCGTGATGGCGCAAATGCGCTCACGACCATTTTGGGTGGAGCCATAGTCGAAAGTGATAGCCAAGGCAATTTCGTCCTTGAACTCATAGAGCATGGTCGTCGAGTCCATGCCACCCGAGATGATAATCACAGCGTCTTTCATGAGTTGTGGAAAGCTGACATTAAACGTTGTTTGACCATGTCCTGATGCTCGGCGTCGCCGTAATTGGCGAAGGGCTTGATGGAGATGCCGCCACGGGGATTGAACAAGCCTATGACCTCCAGATACTTGGGATCCATCAGCTTGACCAGATCCTTCATGATGATGTTGACGCAGTCCTCGTGGAAGTCGCCGTGGTTGCGGAAGCTGAAGAGATAGAGTTTCAGGCTCTTGCTCTCCACCATCAGCGTGCGCGGGATGTAGTTGATGATCAGGTGACCAAAATCGGGCTGACCCGTCTTGGGACACAGCGAGGTAAACTCGGGGCAATCCAAAGTGACAAGGTACTCGTTCTCAGGATGTTTGTTCTCAAACGTCTCCAACACCTCGGGGGTATAATCGTAGCTGTACTGCGTGTTTTGGTTGCCCAACAACGTGACGCCTTTCAGTTCTTGTTCGTTTCTTGACATGGGTTTGTATTTTGGCTGCAAAAATAATAAAAATTTGTAGGGCTGTCATAATATGGCAGCCCTACAGTCCTATTATTTTGATTATCAGCAACCCGAGGTCGCCCGTTCCAGACGTTTCATAATCGAGAAAATGAACACGGCGGAGAGCAGACAGAGCACCACGAGCACGCCCCACACCATCCATAACGGCATACCAGTGCCCCAGATGCGGGCGATGACGCTGGTGAGGTAGTTGCCGATGGCAGTCACGCAGAACCACATGCCCATCATCATGCCCTTGTACTTGGGCGGTGCCACCTTCGTAACGAAGGAGATACCGATGGGACTCAACAGCAGCTCGGCGAAAGTCAGCACGAAATAGGTGCTGATGAGCCAGTTGGGCGAGACCAAAGTGCTACTCACGCCACCTTGAGCCTTCAGCTCGGCTGGACTGGCCAAGGGGAAGGAACAAACGACCAAGATAAGGAAGCCCAACGCAGCGACAATCATACCCAAGCCGATCTTACGCGGCGAAGAAGGCTCTTTACCTTTCTTCGCCAAGGCGCCAAAGACTGCCATCGAGACGGGCGTCAGGGCGACCACGAAGAAGGGGTTGAACTGCTGGAACTGCTGCGGCAGGATGTTAATCGGGTCGGGCATGCCAAGATACAAGGCAATGGCACCTACCCATAGCAACACCGTTACAACGCCGCATATCAGTTTGTTGCGCTTCGTCTCCGACTGGAAGATGCCAAACAGCGTGTATACCGAGATGGCAATTAAGGTCAGCGACCAAATGTTGAAGCCAATACGCGTAAAGCCAGTGGCACTGCTTTGTGTGTAATCACGTGCGAAGTAGGTCAGGCAGAGACCGGCCTGCTGGAACGACATCCAGAAGAAGATGACCACGGCGAAGACCATCACCAAGGCCGTGATGCGCTCACGCGTCTGCTCTTTCGAGAGTTCTGTAACATTCACAGTGGTGCTTTCCATCGCCTTGGCCTGCTTGGTATTGACATCAGCATGCTTGAACCACTTGCGGCAACTCAGATAGATAGCCATCGAGAGAATCAACGAGATGCAAGCCACTCCGAAGCCGTAGTTATAGGCACCCGACAGAGCATCGATATAGCTATTGGCAAAGCCAGCCAAGTCGTTGACATTGCCACCCTGCTGCACTGCCAATGCCTCGAAAGACGAAAGCGCTTCAGGCGTGATGGTGCCGTCAAGGTATTGGTGCGCCAACGAAGGAATCTGCGGCACGTAGCTGAAGCCTGCCTTGCCGAGGAACAAGTCCGTCACCTTGGTAGCGGCCATGGGTGCGAACATCGAGCCAATGTTGATGGCCATATAGAACAGGCTGAAACCGTTGTCGCGGAAGGCGCTGTATTTTGCCTCGTCGTATAAGTTGCCCACCATTACCTGCAGGTTGCCCTTGAAAAGGCCCGTGCCGATTGCGATGAGTGCTAAAGCGGAGAACATGGTGACCTTTGCCGTAGTCGTTGCCATAGGCACCGCCAACAGCATGTAACCTAAGAACATCACCACGATACCCGTCTTCACCATCTTGCCATAGCCGAAACGATCGGCAAGCATACCACCGATGAGGGGCATGAAATAGACGCATCCGAGGAAGATGCCATAGATGTTACCCGCTTGTGCTTCGTTGTAGCCGAACTTGGCCTGAAGGAAAAGCACAAAGATGGCCAACATGGTATAATAGCCAAAGCGCTCGCCCGTGTTGGCGAGGGCGAGCGCATATAGGCCTTTAGGATGTCCCTTAAACATCTGTAGAGCGTTTAAAGTTTATGGTTTGTGTTAGGCGGTGACGCGTTCAAGCCATTTCACCATACCCAACATGACTGACATGGAGATGAGGCAGACGGCCAAGAACACGGCCCAGCATACCCAGATCGGCCAAGCGTTGTACATGACGGGACCAATCCAAATCATCAGGTTGCCAATGGCGGTGGCAGCGAGCCACAGACCTTGGCAGAGACCCAGCATGTGACGAGGTGCCACTTTCGACACAAATGACAGACCCAACGGTGAGATGAACAGCTCAGCCACAGTCAGGAAGAAGTAAACGACAAACATCACCCAGTAACCTTGCTTATGCAAGCCTGCGGCAGCCATCGCGCTGCTATCCATGGCGCGGAACTCATCGCCCGACGGATAACCGTTAGCCAGCGAGAGGACCATCAGGAAAAGGTAAGCGATACCTGCGATGAACATACCCAAAGCAATCTTACGCGGAGTAGAGACGCCTCTGCCCTTTCTGGCCAACGAGGCGAAGATACCCATGACGATAGGTGTCAAGATGATTACGAACAACGGGTTCAAAGCCTGGGTAATCTCAGGAGCGAGCCACTCGGAGTTGACGAAGTCGCGGGCGAACACCATCAGCGATTGGCCATTTTGGTGGAACGAGAGCCAGAAGAACACGGCGATACCCAACACAGCGAACAAAGCTGCGATACGCTGCTTGATTTCCTTGGCCATAGCGGCTTTCTCTTCAGGAGTGTAATCGGCAACTTCAGTGGCCAGTTTCTTGGCGGGTTGCGGGAACTTCTTCTTTTGGGTGAAGAAAACAATCAAGGAAATCATCATGGCAATCATCGAAGCGATGAAGGCGAAGTGGATACCTTGGTTATAGACACCGATATAGTCGGAGCAGAATTGCGTCAGGTCGGTGGCAGCACCGGCATCGATAACGGAATTGCCCATGGTCTCAGTGAACTTGGTGGTCACCTGGCCATCTTTCAGGAACTGATGGCAGAGGGCAGGCATGTCGGCATTGTAAATGAAGTTATGAGCCTTAAGCCACCATGTACGCAGCAGAGGAGCCACGAAGGGGGCAATCACACCACCGATGTTGATGAACACATAGAAAATCTGGAAACCGCTATCACGACGGTCCTTAGCTTCTGCCAAAGCCTCGGGGCCTTTCTTGGCAGCTTCGGCCTCGAAGTTGTCATACAGCTGACCCACTAAAGCCTGCAGGTTGCCTTTGAAGAGACCGTTACCGAAGGCGATCATAAGCAGAGCCACGCAGGTGAAGATCAAGATGCCCCACCAAGCGCCATTGCCATCAGCAATGATGCCATCAGCGTTACGGCTGAACAGCGGGATGGCAAGCGCCACATAACCGATGGCCATGATGACCAGACCCCACTGGATGGTGCCATGATAGTTTTGGGTACGGTCGGCAATGATACCACCCACTAAGGCAAGCACATAGATGCCGAAGTAGAAAACAGAGTAGATGAGACCTGCAGTAGCATCGGGCAGACCGAACTTCGAAACGAGGAACAGCAGCAGGATGGCGTTCATGATGTAGTAACCGAAACGCTCGCCCATGTTACTCAAGGCAGCAGCAATCAAGCCTTTCGGGTGATCACGCTTCGCAGTCCTCAAGTAGAAGATCAAGAAGGGAATCACGATGGCAAGAATCACGCACAACAGTACGATTGTCAAATTTGCTTTCAAAAATTCCATAATGATTTGTTTTTAATGATTATTTATTTGTTGTTTTTCTAATTTCTCGTTTTCCAACAGCGGACAAAGATAGGGAAAAATGTTTTGCGATAGCAAAAATGGAGAAAAAAGTCGGAGCATTGCCGAAAAATCCCTACTTTTGCGCTTCATTTTTACGACTATGGAAATCAGCAGCAAATACAGCCCTCAGGAAGTTGAAGGCAAATGGTATGAACACTGGATGGACAAGAACTATTTCCACTCCACCCCAGACGAACGCGAACCCTATACCATCGTGATCCCGCCGCCGAATGTGACTGGTGTGCTTCACATGGGCCACATGATGAACAACACGATTCAGGACATCCTGATCCGCCGCGCCCGCATGCAAGGCAAGAACGCCTGCTGGGTGCCCGGCACCGACCACGCCTCCATCGCCACCGAAGCCAAGGTGGTGAACAAGCTGGCGCAACAGGGCATCAAGAAGACTGACATTGGCCGCGAAGAGTTCCTCAAGCACGCTTGGGACTGGACCCACGAACATGGTGGCATCATCCTCAAGCAGTTGCGCCGTCTGGGTTGCTCCTGCGACTGGGAACGCACCTCGTTCACCATGGACGACATCCGCTCGAAGAGCGTCATCCGTGCCTTCGTCGACCTGTATAACAAAGGCCTGATTTACCGTGGTGTACGCATGGTCAACTGGGACCCGAAAGCTTTAACGGCTTTGAGCGACGAGGAAGTCATTTTCAAGGATGAACACAGCAAGTTGTTCTACCTGCGTTATTACCTCCATGAGGACGATGGCACAGGTGCCACGGGCGCTGAAGGCGAAATCATTCATACCGATGAGCAAGGTCGCCGCTATGCTGTGGTGGCCACCACGCGTCCCGAGACCATCATGGGCGACACGGCCATGTGCATCAATCCCGCCGACCCCAAGAACCAATGGCTGCGTGGCAAGAAAGTCGTTGTGCCGCTGGTCAATCGTGTCATCCCCGTCATCGAAGACGGCTATGTCGACATCGAGTTCGGTACGGGTTGCCTGAAGGTCACTCCCGCACACGATGTGAACGACTACATGCTGGGCGAGAAGCACAACCTTCAGAGCATCAACATCTTCAACGATGATGCCACTTTGAGCGAAGCCGCTGGCATGTACATCGGCATGAGCCGTGAGGACTGCCGCAAGCAGATCATCATCGACATGAAGGAAGCCGGACTGCTGGAGAAGATCGAGGACTATAATAATAAGGTGGGTTACTCCGAGCGCACCAATGTGCCGATCGAGCCGAAGCTCTCGATGCAGTGGTTCCTCAAGATGGAACACCTCGCCGACATCGCACTGAAACCCGTGCTGAATGGCGACATCAAGTTCTATCCCGCCAAATATGTCAACCTCTACCGTCACTGGTTGGAGAACATCAAGGACTGGTGCATCAGCCGTCAGTTGTGGTGGGGTCATCAGATTCCGGCCTACTACCTGCCCGAAGGCGGTTTCGTGGTTGCTGAGACACCCGAAGAAGCCTTGAGACTTGCCATTGAGAAGACTGGCAACAAAAATCTGACCCTCAAAGACTTGCGTCAAGATGACGATGCTTTGGACACTTGGTTCAGTTCCTGGCTGTGGCCTTTGTCGCTTTTCAACGGCATCCTTGACCCCGACAACGCCGAGTTCAAGTACTATTACCCCACCAACGACCTCATCACCGCCCCCGACATCATCTTCTTCTGGGTGGCACGTATGATCATGGCCGGTGAGGAATACCAAAACGAAGTGCCGTTCAAGAATGTGTATTTCACTGGTATCGTGAGAGATAAGTTAGGTCGCAAGATGTCCAAGTCGTTGGGCAACTCCCCCGACCCGATCGAGCTCATCGACAAGTTCGGTGCCGACGGCGTTCGTATGGGCATGATGCTCAGCGCCCCTGCTGGCAACGACATCCTCTTCGACGAGGCCCTCTGCGAGCAAGGCCGCAACTTCTGCAACAAGATTTGGAACGCCTTGCGTCTGGTGAAAGGCTGGAATGTGGACGAAAACGCTGCCCAACCCGAGGCTGCCAAGATGGCCGTGAAGTGGTTTGACGCCCGCTTCAACCAAGTGCTGGCCGAGACCAACGACAACATCGACAAGTACCGCCTCAGCGACGCCTTGATGGGCATCTACAAGCTCACTTGGGACGACTTCTGCTCGTGGTACCTCGAGATGGTGAAGGCGCCGCAAGGCCAGGGCATCGACCCCGTGACCTACGCCGCCACCATCAAGTTCTTCGAGAACCTGATGCTCCTGCTGCACCCCTTCATGCCGTTCATCACCGAGGAAATCTGGCACGCCATCGCCGAACGCAAGGAAGGTGACGACATCATCATCGCGCAGCAACCCAAGTTGCAAGGCTTTGATGAGTCCATTCTGAAACAGTTCGAGTTCACGCAAGAGGTCATCAACAATGTCCGTAAGGTGCGCAGCGACAAGAACATCGCCAACCGCGACGCCATCCAACTCGTGGTAAAGGGCACCGCCAATAAGGACTTCGACTGCGTCATCGCCAAGCTCTGCAATGTGAGCGAAGTCAGCTATGTGGCTGAAGCACCTATTGGTGCTTTCGGCTTCCTCGTGGGCAGCACCGAGTTTTTCGTGCCGCTCACGGGCAGCGTGGACGTGGAGGCCGAGATCAAGAAGCTGGAAGAGGAGCTGAAATACGCCCAGGGCTTCCTGAAGAGCGTTGAGGCGAAGCTCTCCAACGAACGCTTCGTCAGCGGTGCTCCTGCCGCCGTCGTCGACAAGGAGCGCAAGAAGAAAGCCGATGCCGAAGCCAAGATTGCTGTCATCGAGCAGCAATTGGCCGGGTTGAGGAAATAAATCAGTAGAGACGTAGCGCGCTACGTCTCTACAAACCGAAATAGAATCGGGCTTCATCATTATCGGTGAAGCCCGTTTTTTTCTTAATTGCGAACATTCTATTTGAATCATGGTTAAAACAAATCCATTTATCACATATTCATCTGATAATAATACATTAATTGTAATTTTTCTATTCTTTTTGCGACTAATTAATAGATGATTGTTTGATATGTCCGATTACGAATCGCAATATGAATCTATGGTAGTTCAACACCAGCACATTATTTATAAAGTGTGCTATGTCTATGCCCTAAACGATGAAGAGTTGAAAGACTATTTCCAAGAGGTACTTATTGCGCTATGGAACAGTTACGCTAATTTTCGACAAGATAGTAAGATTAGCACATGGATATATAGAATAAGCTTAAACACTTGTATTTCTTACAAAAGAAAAAACAAGCGTCATGAAAAGACAATAACGTTAGACACCAAACTAAATCTCATAGATAATAGCTGGGAAGAGAAAAACGACATAAGGGCATTACATTCCCTTATTGAACAACTAAATCCAGCAGAGAAATCCATATTATTATTATGGCTTGAAAAAAAGAGTTATGAAGAGATTGCAGAAATATTAACTATCAGTAAAGAAAACGTCGGGGTTCGATTAAGTCGAATTAAGAGTAAATTGAAAAGAATGTCAAACAAATAAGACTTTAATTATGTGCATGGAAAGAATAAAAAGCATCTGGGAGATCTATTCAAACGAGTTGGAAAAACAAAGAATAGTCAAGTTTGAATCTCATATATGTAGTTCGGACAATACGGCTCCTTTTAATAACAATACAAACCTAAAACTTCAAAACGATGAAAAGAAACATTTTAGCAAGAATGCACAATGAAGGGCTCATCTATTGCCTTAATAAATGGCAAGGAGTTCCAAACAGCGAAGACAGCCCAAAATCAGTAGAATCTCTTGTAAAAGAGTTTTGCATAATACACGAATTGCCCTATGCGCCATCAAACCTTCCCGCTTTCCCTAAAGGCATAAACGACTTGGATTTGGGTGAATGGGTTGAGCAAATAACGTTTTCAGATGAATTCAAAAAACTAGTTAATTCGACTTTGGGTATTCTTGAACAAAACTATAGTATTGTTGAAACATTCAGCAAACTAGACGTGCTATTGGAGCAAGCGAAATCAACATTAAGCGAAAATGAATTTCCTGATTTTGAAGACCATATTTATGTGGCAAAAAGAAGTATTGAGTTCTGGCTTTCAGAAATTGACGGGATTAGGGTATGGAAATTAAACGCCCCCTGTCTTAAGGATATACAAGAAAAAGCCCCAATAAACTGGTGGAAAGTATTAGGTTGTGATTGTGTTGGAGGTTTGTTTAATGGACCCGCTGGCTATATTTGCGCATCAGTTATTTCAGTAATAATGCAACTCTAACGCCCATGTCTCGCAAACAGAAAATACTAAGTTTTATCAAGAACCATTGGCGTGATGCAGTAATAGGTGCATTGATTGGGTATGTTTTAATGCGTTATGTTTTCAAATGACAATTGCTGCCGGAGTGATTTGTTTTTGGATGAATCATCGACTACATCCTAATGCGGTTTGTGTTTCATTAAAAAGACAACAAAATCGGGCTTCATCAGTGGTTGGTGAAGCCCGATTGTTTTTTAATGCGCCAAACCGCCTATCAGCAGCAAAACCAGGCCACCCAAGGTTAAGCCTGAGGCCAGATAAAACGTCTTGCGACCGTTTCTCACTTTGATCATCTGGTCTTTTTCCATTGCATTGACTTGGTATATCGGCGAGTTCGAACCACACATCTTTTCATAATCTGACGGATCACTGACCTCACAGGCAGCAATCTCGGCGGCATCGACATATTGTTCACCTTTCTTCGTTTCCCTCAGCAGATACGACACCGTATAACTCATGGAATGTCCAATAGCATTAGTGAAACGATAAGTATCGCGGGTCACATAATTGTTAGCCAATTCTGTCCCATAACCGCCTTCTTCGGTATACGATGTCCTTAATACGATAAGATCATTCTTCGTTTCCGAACTAGAACCCGACAGGTTGAAACCCTGTTGCGACATCTCATCACTAACCTGAGAGATTACCTGATCAAAAGTGGTCTTCTTCGTGACATATTTAGTATCCATGCAACTCGAAAACCAGATAAGTGCAGCAAGGCAAAGGAACAGACAAGATTTTTTCATAACAAATACCATTTAGAACAATAGAAAAAGCCACAAAAACCAGACCAAAACCATCAATTAAGACAAAGAAAATAAAACTATATAACCAAAGATAATCTGAGCAAACAGCATTAAAAACCACCATTTGCGCGGAAAATATTTCAATAAGTTACGCAACTATGGGCATTTTTACCCATTTGCGCAATTTATCAGTTGCACCCTTCGCAACCGCCTTCGCAGTCACCGCCGCAACCTGCACAGCCACCTGTTCCAAAGTCTTCATCCGTCGACTCGCGCACATCGAGGATTTCGCCTGAGAAATGAAGGTGCTTGCCAGCCATGTCGTGGTTGAAGTCCATCTTCACGTGCTTGTCGCCAATCTCTCGGACAACACCAGCAATCGGGCGACCGTCGGAGGTCTGCATCATCAGTTGAGCACCGACTTTCACCATGTCCATCAGCACATCATTCTTCATGAACATGCTCTTGTCGAGGTCCATCACATAGGCCTCGTCACGCTCGCCATAGCCCTCTTCAGGGGTCAGGTGGAAGGCATAATGGTCGCCAGGCTCCTTGCCCATAAGGTTCTCTTCGAACTTTGGCAGCAACTGGTGCATACCGAAGATGCACACAAAGGGGTTCTCTTTCGTGGTCTCCTGAAGGATGGGACCGTTTTCGTCGTTCTCACGCAGAACATAGGTCATGGTGACGACAGCTTGATCTTGAATTTTCATAGGATTAATATTTGATGATTAATAACTTCCAAACATTTTCCGCAAGAGCCATTCCACAGCAGCCAAGCCGATGAGGACAAAGAAAATCCACTTGGAATGAATCAAGTCCTCGAAACGGCTCTCATGGTGTTCAACGGAGGTGATGCGCGAATCATTGTGCAAGTCAGCAAAAAGTTGTTGCAACTCGCGAGCAGTATAGCAATTTCCGCTGGTCAGGCGAGCGATGGTACGCATACGTTCGATGTCAGCAGTAAGTTGCTGTGCCTCAATACCGATGGCCACGACACTAAAGGTGCCATTCACATTGATCTTGCGCTCGCCCATCTGCGCCTGTACCTTATAGGTATACAAGCCTTCGGGTAGTAGGCCTGCGTTCAGTTCATAGTCGTGGTCGCGTTTCGAGAAGGTGTAGTCGTAGGTCTCCCCTGTCAGCTTATTCTCGATTTGAATGGTCAGGTCGGGGTCAGTCACGAGTTCGTTGTTCGGGTTGCGCAACTCGGCGGTAATGATGACAGGCTCGTTGCTGTAATAGGTCTCCTTGGCATAGATGGCCGAGCCATCGTTGGCTGACAACAACAAGTACTTCAGCGACTTTGAGAACATCTCGTCAAACACATCGTGGTTCTTGTTCTGGTAATACTCGAAAAAACGCCAACGCCAAATATTGGTGCCGAACAAGAAAGCTATTTTGCGCCCATCATTGGCGAAACTTAGCAGCGGTAGGCCCGACTTGATGCCCATCACTTCTTGCATAAGCAAGTCATCATGCGATTTCAAGGCATTGATTTCCAAGTGCGGCAAGGCCAAAGGCGGGTATTTCGCTATGAGTTGTTCCGACTTCGCATCAAAGGTAAAGGTCGAGAAGGCCGAGTTTTGATGCGCCTTGACATCCATCAGTGTATTGGTCGCGCCCGAATGCAAGGCAAAGACATTCTGCAACTTACTTAACATATCGCGGTCGGTGTCGTTGCCAACGATGAAGAAAACCGGGAGTTTCACATTCTTGTCCAACTGCGCCTTCAAGGCGTTGAAATCTGTGCGCGCCGAAGGCACTTGATGGAGAATGACCAAATCGTAGTTGGCAAAGTCAGGCAATGTCTCTTTCCCGAAGCAGAAGTCCACCTCATAGTTGTCGTTGAGCACGCTGCGCAACGCGCCCAAGTCGGGATGCGGCGAGGCTGCCACACAGAGCAACTTATATTTCTGGTCAAGTACTTCGACATAGATATGACGCACATTATTGAGCAGTTGCTCCTCCTCGGCGATGCCGCTCACCTCGATGTCGATGGCCATCACGCCTTTCTTGGTGGCGTCGAGCATAAAATCGACTTCCTTGGAGAAGCGGTTGGACGGAATCTCAATATCACGTTTCTCGATGAGGCGACCGCTTTCCTTAAGTGTCAGTTGGGCCTTGCGGCCAGCCAAATCGCGGGCGGCGACCGTCACGCGGACAGGGAAGGTCGCGCCGAGCGACACCACCTTATTATAATGCACATTGCGGATGGCGAGGTCGGGATAGGAAACCGTGTCGCCCAAAACAATGGTATGGATGGGAAACGGGAAGTTCTCCGCCACCAACTCCGGCTCGAAACCACGGTTGTAGATGCCATCGGAGAAAAGCAGCACCGCACCCACATTGCGCTTGTAATATCTTCTGTCCAAAGTCTTTATGAGCGAGGACAAGTCCGTCAGTTGGTCGCAGAAGTCAAGTTGCTCGAAATCGCGGATATCTTCACCGAAAAGGTATTCATCCACTTGGAAATCAGCGTTCAAGTCTTTCCTAAATTGTTCAAACTGGGCCTGATACTCATTTTTGTAGAAAGCGGAATCTTTACAAAGGACGACGGACGAAGAATTGTCGTGCGCAAGGATGATCGTTGGCGTCTCCACCGAACTGAATTTCTGCCGGATAAGCGGATTGAAGAGCAGCAAAACTACCAATCCCACCATCAAGGTCCGGAGTACGAACAAGATGACATTCAATGCTTTGCCATAGTGTTGTTTCTTGTTTCGGACATACAACAATGTGGCCGCTGCCAGACCAGCCAGCAGCGACAAAGCTAACATCCAAATAGGGATCCCGATATTCATCTTTTCGAAAAGTCTGCAAAAATAAGAAAAAAAGCCTAATTTTGCGGAAAAATTGCGTCCATGAACAGCATTTCGGTCGTCATCATCACCTTCAACGAGGAGCGTAACATCAAACGCTGCCTCGATTCGGTAGTGCCCATTGCCGACGAAATCATTGTCGTGGACTCACATTCCACCGATGCGACCGAAGCCATCTGCGACCGTTATGGCGTGAAGTTCTTCACCCAAGATTGGCTTGGCTATATTGACCAAAAAAACCTCGCAAACGACCTTGCCACCTGCGATTATATCCTCTCTATCGATGCCGACGAAGCTTTATCCGAAGAGCTGACAAATTCCATCCAAAAGATTAAGAACCAAGATCTTGGAAACAAGGCTTTTTCCATGAACCGACTGATGAACTATTGTGGGAAATGGATTCGCCACTGTGGTTGGTACCCTGATACGAAAGTCAGGATTTTCAAGCGGGGACAAGCGGAATGGACTGGGAAGAAGGTCCACGAAACACTTTCGTTGGCACAAAGCACTGAAATCGAGCACCTTGATGGAGACCTGCTCCATTATTCGTTTTACACCGTGGAAGAACACCGCCGCCAAAACGAGAAATTTGCACGCCTTTCCGCCGAGGAAATCGTGGAAGCAGGCAAAAAAACGACCCTGTTTAAGGCCTATTCACACACCGCGTGGCGCTTCATCCGTGACTTCATCTTCAACGCCGGATTCATGGATGGAAGCACCGGCTTGACCATATGCAAAATCAATGCAAAAGGCGTTTGGCTTAAATACAAAACAGCTATCAAACTCGCTCAAAATCAGATAAAATGAGGATAGGATACGATGCAAAACGGGCTTTCAACAACCACCGCGGTTTGGGTAACTACAGCCGCGAGACCCTTCGTATTTTGGCATCACATTTCCCTGATTTACAATTGGATTTGTTCACTCCAAAAATCGATTCAAGCATCCGTTTTGATCGCCCACAAAACGCTAACATCATCCAGCCGAAGCGCCATTTCATGACTTCTCTTTGGCGCACTTTCGGCATCACAAAAGAAGTGGAAAGGCGCCACCTCGACCTCTATCACGGCCTCAGCCACGAACTGCCCGTCGGCATTGAAAAGACATGCATACCAACGGTGGTGACCATGCATGACCTCATCTTTATTCGGCATCCCGAACTCTACCCTTTCATTGATAGATATTTATACAAAACCAAATATCTACGTAGTTGTCGCATCGCTGATCGTATCATCGCAGTCAGCCAGCAGACCAAAAATGACCTAATAGAACTGGCCAATATCAGAGAAGAGAAAATCTCTGTCGTTTACCAAGGTTGTCATCCTTTGTTTTGCAATCATTTGTCAGAAAGCCAGAAGGAGATCGTCAAAAACAAATACCACTTGCCCGACACTTTCCTGCTCAACGTAGGTGCCATCGAGCCACGCAAAAACCAATTATTGATTCTGAAAGCCCTTAAAGCCAAAGCCCTCGACATTCCATTGGTCATTGCGGGAAGAAAAACAGAATATATCACCGAGCTTCAACAGTTTATTACCCGAAACCAACTTGAAAAACAAGTCTTCGTTTTGCCTAATGTTGATTTTAACGATTTGCCAGCGCTCTATCAAAGTGCTTTTCTGTTTATCTATCCATCACAATATGAAGGTTTTGGCATACCAGTTGTTGAAGCCCTTCAAAGTTGCGTGCCCGTCATCGCCGCCAAAGGAAGCTGTCTCGAGGAGAGCGGGGGACCTGGCAGCTGTTATGTCTCACCCGATGATGCGGACGAACTTGCCGAGCAAATTACAACTATCCTGCAAAACAATGAGTTGAGAAACAGAATGATTGTGCAGGGCAAGACCTATGCTAGCCAGTTTTCGGACAAGTCCATAGCCAATCATCTCATGCAGATTTATACCGAACTCACAGGATTAAAATAAAACAATATGAACCAAACAATAACAGACAACACCTTTGAAGAAGAAGTACAGCGCACTGTTGCCGTACTGAAAGCCGGAAAGACCATCCTCTACCCCACCGACACCATCTGGGGTGTGGGTTGCGACGCCACCAACAACAAAGCCTGCCTGCGGGTTTACGCTGTCAAGCAGCGCCCGCTCAACAAAAGCCTCATCATCCTTGTCGATTCAGTGGAAAGGCTTCAGGATTATGTGGTCAACGTTCCAGCCATCGCCTACGACCTCATCAAGGGCGCCAAGAATCCTCTGAGCATCATCTATCCCGAAAGCAAGAATTTGGCCAAGGCCATTTCCGATGACAAGAGCATCTGCATACGTGTGGTTGACAACGAGTTTTGCAAGGAAGTCATCCGCCGTTTAGGAAAGCCCATCACTTCCACATCGGCCAACCTAACCGGACAACCTTCATCGATGATTTACAACGACATCTGCGATGAAATCAAAAACTCTGTTGATTATGTGGTACAACTCTATCACGACAGTTTCTGCAAGCCCAAAAGCTCGACCATCATCAAGCTGAATGAAGACAATACTTTTGAGATTTTGAGACAGTAATCATTTGCTTTTTTTACCTTTGCGCCCCTAAAACATCATTTTTTTCCATGAAATCATTGAAAATGTTTTTCTTGGCCATTGTCTGCCTTTTTGCGATGGCAGCAACCGCCCAGCAACCCAAACCCCAACAGCCTCAAACCAAGGCTCAGATGAACGCCCAAAAACTGGCTACGACGCTCTATCTCATCGAAAACTTTTATGTCGACACAGCCAATACTGACAAGTTGACCGAAGACGCCATTATTGCCACGCTGAAAGAACTCGATCCCCACTCGGCATACATTTCAAAGAAAGATGTAGAGAAGGCCAACGAGCCCCTTGTGGGTAGTTTCGAGGGCATCGGCGTGACCTTCCAGCTGATTCGCGACACCATTACCGTCATCAGTCCAACGGCTGGTGGTCCCTCCGAAAAGGTGGGTATCATGGCTGGCGACCAGTTCATCAAGATTGATGGTGAGGACTCCTTTGGAAAGAAGGTCGACAACGAATATGTGCAGAAACACCTACGTGGCAAGAAAGGCACCAAGGTCACAGTGAGTGTGAAGCGCGGCAACGACCCTGAACTCATTGACTTCGAAATCATCCGCGACAAAATTCCGTTGAACAGTATCAACGCTGCCTATATGCTCAGCAACCATGTCGGCTACATCAAACTTGACCGCTTTGCGCAAGAGTCGACGCAAGAGTTCATAGAAGCGTTTACAAAATTGAAGGCCCAAGGTATGGAGTCGCTCATCTTCGACCTTCGCGGCAATACAGGCGGCTATCTAAATACCGCTATCGACTTGGTAGATCAGTTCATCACCGAGAACAAGCTTATCGTCTTCACCGAAGGCACGCACTCGCCCCGCCAAGAATGGAGAAGTAAAGCTTCCGGACTGTACACTACGGGCAAGCTGGTGGTCCTCATCGACGAAGGTTCAGCCTCGGCTAGCGAGATTCTTTCAGGTGCCATCCAAGACCACGATCGTGGTGTGGTAATTGGTCGACGCTCGTTCGGAAAGGGCTTGGTACAAAGGCCATTTAATCTGCCTGACGGCGCAGTCATCCGCCTCACCACCTCACGCTACCATACACCTTCAGGAAGATGCATACAGCGTCCTTATGAAAAAGGTGTCGAAGACTATGCCAAGGAGATGGTCAAACGCCTCGAACATGGCGAATATTACCACGCTGACAGCATCCACTTCCCCGACTCGTTGAAATACAAGACTGATGGCGGCCGTACCGTCTATGGCGGTGGCGGCATCATGCCCGACATTTTCATTCCCGTTGACACGGCCTACAACAGCAAACTTTACACCAACCTCGTCCGCAAAGGCGCCTTGAACCGCTTCACCACCGACTACGGCCTTAAGCACCGTGATGCCATCAAAACACAATATGGCGATTTTGACCATTTCAACGAGAACTTCACCGTTGGCCAAGACATTATTGACGGCCTAAAAGCCGCAGCCAAAGAATCAAAGGTGGAATGGAACGAGGAACAGTTCAAACGCTCCGAAAAGTTCCTGCTCCTCCAGACGAAAGCCTTGATTGCCCGCAACGTCTGGGAGACGCAGCAATACTACCAAGTAATGTCTTCTGCCGACCCAGGCATCCAAAAGGCATTGGAAGTCCTTGGCCATGAAAAAGAGTACACACGCATCCTAAAAGGCAAGTAAGTATTTTTAGTTTTTTCGTTTCATCAGTAACTTTTTTCCGTTTTTATCGTACTATTATTCGGAAATATTTCTAATTTTGCCGTTTCGGAAATCTTTCCTCTTAAGTAACAATTAACAAATTCAATATCAACTAATTAAATTTAAAAAATGAAGAAATTCCGTTTACTCAGTGCAGCATTCCTGATGATGGGTCTGCTGTTTGGCACCCAAGTGATGGCCCAGCACATCGAACTTGGCGCCGCCAAGTCGGCACAGACCTGTGCCAACGTGACTGACGAAGGCTTCACCGCCTCGTTCTCCTTCAACGGCATCGACGCCACTGAAGTCGCTACTGAAAAAGGCGTGTTCTCCACCCTCACGATGGACAACACCTATCCCGCCGGCAATGTGGGCGAGCCCTCACTGCCTGCAGCCAACAAGCTTATCGCCATCCCTTACGGTGTCAGCAACGTCACCGTCGAGGTGAAGAGCTTCAGCACGAAAGTCTACAATCTCGCCGACTTCGGCATCAAGACGATCTATCCCCAACAAGCTCCGCTCTTCAAGAATCAGAAGCCTGAGGACGTGCCTTTTGCCTACAATGCGAAGGCCTATGCCGCCAAAGGCTTTGCCGAGCGTCCCCTCGCCCAGGTGAAGATCCAAGGCACGATGCGTGGCATCCAAGTTGGCGCCCTGACGGTGAACCCCGTACAATACGATCCTGCTACCAACAGCATCCGCGTATACAACGACATCGAAGTTGAAGTTCGTTACAGCCAATATGACAAATCCACTTCTTACAACGAGTTTGCCAGAACCTTCAGCCCCTATTTCGCTGGTGTCTACGGCCAAATGTTCAACTGGCGCGACGACGTGTACGACGAGCACCCCGACCTGTGGCAGTCGCCCGTGAAGATGCTGGTCATTGCCGACCGTATGTTTGAAAGCACTTTGCAGGAGTGGCTCGCTTGGAAGACCACCAAGGGTATCTACCTGAACGTACACTACACCGATGAAACCGGCAACAACGCTTCGGCCATCCGTGCCTTCATCCAAGACGAGTATTCGAAAGACGCTCCCACCTTCCTGATGATCGTGGGCGACAAGAACCAAGTAGCCGCCAGCGCTACGGGCAGCCAGACGAACTGCGTCACCGACCTGCAATACTCCAGCGTCGACGGCGACCAGTTCCCCGACATGTACCACAGCCGTCTGTCGGCCGAGACCACGGCACAGCTGGCCAACATGCTGAACAAGGCTCTGGAATATGAGCAATACACCATGCCCGACCCGAGCTATCTGAACAACGTGCTGCTCATCGCCGGTGAAGACAGCGGTTATGGCGTCACTGTGGGTCGTCCCACGATTTGGTACGCCACCAACTACTACTACAACCCCGAGCACGGCTACGATGAAGTCCATGAGTTCAGCCACGGCACCTACACCAACTGCTACAGCTATCTGAACACCGGCGTCGGTTTCGCCAACTACACCGCCCACGGCAGCCAGACCAGCTGGGCCGGTCCTGAATTCAACGTCAACAACGTCAACAGCCTGACCAACGAGCACAAGTACTTCCTCGCTATCGGCAACTGCTGCCAGTCGGGCGACTGGGGCTACGGCACCTGCTTCGGTGAAGCCATGGTGCGCGCCGAGAACAAGGGCGCCTACGCCTACATCGGCTCCTGCCCCAACACCACCTGGTACAACGACTATTATTTCGGCGTGGGTGCCACGGCCCGTCACGACGGCACGATGCCTACTTACGAAGAGACTACGATGGGTCTGTATGACGCCATCTGGGACGATGACTCCTACAACACCGTCACCTCTTACCTGTTCATCGGCAACCTCGCCGGCAACGCCGCCCAGGCCCTCGGTTATGATATGCACTCGCAAACGCTTTACTACTGGCAAGCTTACCACGTGTTAGGCGACGGTTCTGTCATGCCCTTCCGCGTGCAGCCCACCGAGAACAACGTGAGCCACATGCCCACCGTTCCGATTGGCATGGACTTCTTCACTGTGAGCGCTGATCCCGGTTCCTACGTTGGCATCACCAAAGACGGCGTCCTTTATGGCGCTGGTATGATTGGTGAAACCGGCACTGCCGACATTCAAATCAATCCCATCACTAGCGGCGGCGACGTCACCATTTGCGTGACACATCCTCAACGCATTCCTTACATCAGCACGATTCCTGCCGCTGCTATGGAAGGCGCTTACATTTCCGTCAACAGCTACACTCCTGCCAATGTCCATGTAGGCGATGAGACTACGATGAGCGTAACCTTCAAGAACGTGGGCACACAAGCCACTAATGGCACCACCAACATCTCTCTGTCATGCGATAACGACGACCTGACCATCAACCAAGGCACCGGTTCCTTCGACAGTTTGGATCCTGACGCCACGATTCAGGTGGACGGTTTCAGCTACAGCATCGCCGAGGGCGTAGCCGATGGCACCAGATTCACCATCAACATCACCGCTACTTGCGGCAGCGATACTTGGGAAGGCAAAGCCGTCATCACAGCTGGCGAAGCCGTCCTGCAATATGAAGCCATGTCAGCTGGCGGATTCGTTCCTGGCGAAACCATCACCATCACTGCTTCGTTCAAGAATACCGGACACTATATGGCCACCAACGCCATCGCCAGCATCGCATCGGCAAGCGAATATGTCACCCTCGTGAACGAAACCTATGAAGTTGGCACCATCGACCCGAGCGGTATCGCCACCTGCATCTTCAACGTTACTGTGGCCGCCGACTGCCCTGAAACCGAACAACTGCCCTTCACATTCACCTTGAACGCCGATGGCGGCCTGGTTGCCGAAGGCACTGGCGTTGTTAAGAACGCCTGCAATGTTGTCTTTGAACTTCACGACTCATATTCAGGCAACGATGGCTGGAACGGTGCCAGCTTGACCGTCAGTTTCAGCGATGGAACCCCATCACAAAACATGACTATCGAGAACGGTAGCAACGCTGCCACCTACATTATCGAAATCGGTAACGGTGTTCATGTCACCCTCAACTGGAACAGTGGCAGTTGGGACCAAGAGTGCTCGTTCATCGTCCGCTACGAAGACGGTGATGAGATTTACAACTGCACTTCCGTCCACAGTGGTCTGCTCTATGAATTTGACTGCAACTGCGCTGGTGGCGCTCCTGTTAGCACCTACAGCCCAGTCGAGAACCTGGCTGCCGACGTGGTGGAAGGCACTGTGACCTTAACATGGGACGCTCCCGAAGGCGCCATCAACTTCATCATCAACCGTAATGGCATCCAAGTCGCTCAGACTGCAGAGCCCAGCTATATCGACGTAGTGACAACAGAAGATCCTTACACTTACTGCGTCATCGCTGAATATGCCGACGGCACCAGCATCCCCGAATGCATCGTGGTTAAGGCAGAACTTAGTATTGATGAAACCGAGGCCGAATTTGCTATTTATCCTAACCCCGTCAACAACACCTTATATATCAACGGCGGCAATGCCAAGTTCATCTATGAGATGTACAATGGCATGGGTCAGAGAGTCGCCAGCGGCAATGCCACAGGCAACACGCAAATTAGCGTCAACGATATGATGAAGGGTGTCTACTTCCTCCGCATCACCACTGGCACTCAGGTGCGCGTGGAAAAGGTTGTGGTGGAATAACAACCTCAACTATATGAAAAGAAAAAGCCGCTCAATCGAGCGGCTTTTTCTTTATTACCATACTCCATTTATATGCCTCGTTGCTTCCGGATGGTTTCGTAAGCCGCATTGATTTCCTGAAACTTCTTCTCAGCCGCTTGACGCACCTCATCACCAAGATTGCTCACCAAATCTGGATGGTTCTTTTTGGCCATCTCTCGGTAAGCGCGCTTCACCTCCTCATCGGAAGCTGACGGATCAATACCAAGAATCTTGTAGGAGCTGTCGGTCTCCTTGATAAACATGGCCTTCACCGACTGGAAATCGCTATTGGTGACGCCCATATAGTCAGAGATGGTATTGATGACTCCCAACTCCTCTTGCGAAATCGCACCATCGGCATTGGCAATGCCAAACAAATAATGCAACAACTGCAATCGCGAGGAATAATCCATATTATGGCCAACCTGTTGGCTGACTTCGTAAAGATTGTATTCTTTCTCCAAAATCTCACGAAGCATCTTGATATAGCTCTCGGCTCGCTCCTGGCCGAAGTTCTGAAGGAAAAAACGCTTCACATAATCAAGCTCCGAACGCTTAATATTGCCATCAGCTTTCATCACGGCAGCAGAAAGCACTAAAAGAGTCACGTTGAAATCACGTTTTTCCTCCGTATTACCGAAGGTTTCATTCACCTCCGAGCGAATGATTCTAGGACGATTACTCGAAAACAAACCTCCTATGGCATAACCGATAATAGCTCCAAGAGGGCCTCCAAACGACCATCCTAGTCCAGTCAATATCAATCTTAAAAAAAATCCCATTCTTCTTTTTGTATTTATTGGGCGGCAAAATTAATCAAAATCCGCCACCTGACAGGAATATTTTTTCCTTTTGCCATATGAACTACACAAAAAGATTTGTATATTTGCGCCCCTAAATACAACCATCTAATTTATCTAAAACAAATGAAAAAAGTATTTTTATCACTTATGCTTGTCGCATTGTCAACAATGGCAATTGCACAACAATGGACTGGCATCAGCAAGAGCTCTCCTGCAGAGCCAGTGGTTAAACTGGTCTCAAGCAGTGAGCAACAAGTCGTCATAGACTTCAGCCTTGCTGGTTTCTACATGACCAGAGTGAGCACTCCTAATGGCATCCAGCAGGTCGTTTCCGTCCCAAAGATGGCATCCATGCTTGAAGCCGGCGCTCCCGACCTTCCACAATTCCCTGTTCCCGCGATCATTGGCGACATGGCTGAAATGGAAGTCAACATCATCAAAAGTGATTTCAAGGACTATCAAAACGTTGAAGTAGCTCCTTCAAAAGGCAACTTCAGCCGTCAGATTGACCCTGAAACCATGCCCTACACCTATGGCTCCATGTATAGTCAAAATGCATTCTATCCGTCTGCAGCCGCCTACCTTGAAACGCCATACATCATCCGTGACTTCCGTGGTCAGGACATCATGGTACGCCCCTTCGCTTACAATCCTGTCACGAAGACCTTGCGTGTATACTATAACATGACCATCGAGATGCGCAAAGTGAGCAACAACGGTGAGAATCAGAAAGCCAGCCGCAAAGCTGCTCAGAAAGTCTCTCCCGAAATGATGGAAGCATACAGCCATCGTTTCATCAACTTTAAAGACGGTGCAAAAGACTACAACTTCATCACCGACCGCGGCGAGATGCTGGTTATCTGCCCCGATGTCTACATGGAGGCCATGCAGCCTTTTGTAGACTGGAAAAACCAGTCAGGTCGCCCCACCACCATCGTTAGCCTCTCTGAAGTAGGCGGTAACAACGACACTCAAATCAAGAACTACATTCAGAACATCTACAACGATCCTGAACACAATCTTGTTTACATCCTCTTGGTGGGCGACTACAGCGACCTCACTCCTCACTCGTTGGGCGGCGGCCGTTCCGACAACTGGTTTGGTCAGCTGGAAGGCTCCGATTATTACCTCGAGGCTCTCACAGGCCGTTTTTCGGTGCAGAGTGTTGCTGACGTGGAAACCCATGTTGAGAAAGTGTTGTATTACGAACGTGACATGCCAGAAGGCCTCACTTGGGTCAATCAAGGCATAGGCATCGGCGCCAACGAAGGTGCCGGCAGCGGCCACAATGGTGGCGAAGCTGACTACGTGCACGTGAACTACATCCGTGACACCCTGATGCACTACACCTATGAAAATGTCACGCAACAATATAGCGGCGTGGGCAGCGGCACCAGCGCTTCTGCCATCAGTGCCGACTTCAACGAAGGTAAGAGCATCTGCAACTATTGCAACCACGGCTCGCAAACCGGCTGGGCTGTGGCCGGCTACAGCAATAGCCATGTGAATGCCTTGGTAAATGATGACAAATGGCCTTTCATTTGGTCGGTGGCCTGCAACAACGGTCAGTTTGACGGCACCTGCTTTGGCGAGGCCTGGCTAAGAGCTACCAACAATACCACGGGACGTCCTACTGGCGCCGTTGGCGGTATGTTCAGCTGGATTCTTCAACCTTGGGTTCCTCCAATGACTGGTCAAGACGAGATGGTCAACATCCTCACGGAATGGAAACACAACGACAAATTCTGCCACACTTTCGGTGGTGCTTCCCTCAATGGTAGCATGTATATGCTTGACATGCACCCGAGCGACAACGGTAACACCCATAACACGTGGATCCTCTTCGGCGACCCGAGTCTGATGGTCCGTACCGACAACCCCGTCAGCATGAACATCAGCTGCAATCCCTCCGTGTTGATGCTGGGAATGAGCGAACTTGAAATCACCGCTGAGAATACTGCTTTCGGCATCGCCACTTTGATGATGGACGGTGAAGTGATCAGCACAGGCTACATCCATGACGGCACATGCAGCCTCTCTTTTGCCCCGATGAACAACGTCGGAACAGCTACGTTGACAGTATTAGGTTACAATAAAGTTACCGAAGTCATGCCTATCGACGTCCTTCCTGCTGAAGGCCCCTTCGTCACAGTAACCAACTACACGCCTAACTTTGCCCCTGTCAACCAAGAAACCTTCTTGACCATGAGCTTCAAGAATGTGGGCGTTGATCCTACCAATGGCAACACTTCAGTTACTATTTCATGCGAAGACGAACGTCTGAACGTTATCGAAAACGCTGCACAATTTGAGGTGCTCCTTGCCGAAGAAACCGTGACTTTACAGGATGCTTTCAGCTTTATCATTTCCGAAGGTGTTGAAGACGGCACAAGATTCCAAATCGACGTTACCATGAACGACGGCAGACAGACCTGGAACGGCAAAGCCATCATCACTGCAGGACAAGCCATCCTTGAATATGGTAGCACCACATGGGCCGGCAGCTTCGTCCCTGGAGAGACTGTGGCTCTTGTTACAACTTTCAAGAATGTCGGTCACTACATGGCCACAAACGCCATCGCCAGCATCGCATGCGAAAGCGAGTTCATCACCCCCCTCAATCCCACGATTGAGATGGGCACCATCGATCCTGAAGGCATTGCCACCTGCGTATTCGAAGTCCTCGTTGACGCTGCATGCCCTGAATCCGAACAGATTCCCGTGACCTTCACGATGGTCGCTGACGGCGACTTGACCGCAGAAGGCGGCATTACCTTGAAGAACACATGTAACGTTGTCTTCAACCTCACCGACTCCTATGGCGATGGTTGGAATGGAGCTAGTCTGAACGTCAGCTTCGATGATGGCACTCCAACACAAAGCATGACCATCAGCAGTGGCAACGCTTCAGCCACTTACACTGTTGAAATCAGCAATGGCGTTCATGTTACCCTTAACTGGACCAGCGGACAGTGGGACAGCGAGTGCTCATTCACCGTGAAATATGAAGACGGTGACGATATCTACAATTGCACTTCCGTCCATAGTGGTCTCCTCTATGAGTTTGACTGCAACTGCGGTGGAGGTACGGCTGGAACATTCAACCCTGTAGAGAACTTGACCGCCGAAGTGGAAATCGGCTCTATCACCTTGACATGGGAAGCTCCCGAAGGCGCCATCAACTACATTATCAACCGCAATGGCATCGAGATTGCCCAAACCACAGAGGTCACCTTCCTCGATGAAGTCTTCACCGAGGCTTTATACACCTACTGCGTTACAGCTGAATATGCTGATGGCACAAGTTTGCCAGAGTGCATCGTTGTTAAGAGTGAACTCGGTGTCGATGAGAACGGAACCGAATTTGCAATCTATCCCAATCCTGTGAACAACATGCTGTACATTAACAGTAACAATGCTGAATTCAGCTATGAGATGTTCAACGGCATGGGTCAAAAGGTTGCCAGTGGTAATGCCACGGGCAATGCTCAAATCAGTGTCGACAACATGACCAAGGGCGTCTATTTCCTCCGCCTTACCTCGGGCACTCAAGTCCGCATGGAAAAGGTCGTTGTGGAATAACAACCTCCCTTTTTAAAAGAAAAAAGCCGCTCATTTTTTGAGCGGCTTTTTTCTTTTTACAATAATAGCAATTCTCTCTTACCAATCCTCAAACACCGTAGACTTGGAGGCAACAGAGGCCGTCAAGAACCAACCAACCGCTCGATCGGAAGGTTGAATATTGGTATATACATTAGTTGGAGCACCCATCATAGGATTACTTCCCGACGACATGATCATACTGTAAACATACATCAAATAGTCGGCAGGGATGCTATAAAGGTCAACATGGATGCGGTCTCCATCTCTTAGAGTTGACTTACGGAACATATGAATCGGGATCTCTTTGTTGGCAGCCTGCATCTCAGGACCGTTGATGTAATATCCAGCATACCCGCCCACAGGGATGACCATCCGTTGTGTCAGCGTGTCGGTTAGCAAAGTGTCGTTTTTCGTCACCATCGGCATATATACAATGCTTTGATCGGGGAGGCTCATGAAATATGGATACAGCCACTCAATGGTATCACCGAAAATGACATTAGGGACCGTGTCTGCACCCCCATTGAAAGGCTTCACTACAACACTGTCTATGCTCTCAACATTATTAGGCATGAAACTCTCCGCTTTTAAATGCAAAAGCTCTCCTTCCGACTCAACATCGACAAACAAACGATAAAGAGTGTTTTTCCTTCCTGCCACAAGGTCTGTTAAATAATGACCCTCTCGTGATGCATCCTCATGATAATAAAAAGTATCAATACCGTCAGTGACATATACTGAGGCTCCTTTTATCATCTTAACCTCTTGATCATAAAAACCAGCCGTATAACTCAATATGGTTTCATGGTGCTTCATTTCATCAGTGAAAGACGCATCCACACCTATCATTGGAGTACCGTCCTCCAAATCGATCACAATATCTTCCGTGCAAGAGGCAACGAAAAACAACATTGCTGATAGCCCGAATAATAACTTTCTTTTTTTCATGACTTCAAAAACTAAAGTTATAAGAGATAGAAGGTACTGCGGAAAACAGATACATATTCTTAGTAGCAATACCTCCACTTCCATCTTGTTCAAAGGTAATGGCCCAGGTGTTGTGGTGAGCGTAGGCGTTATAAACTGACACATTGATTTCATGCTGCCATTTCTTATTCTTCAATTGTCCCAACTTACAGGTGAACGAGAGATCCAATCGGTGATAATCCGGATAACGGCTTTCATTACGTTTACCATTATACACTGCATAAGTCACCCCACCAATGGTATATTGCCCATATGGGAATGTCACAGGCTGTCCTGTGTTATAGATCCAATTGGCCGCGATGTTGATGCGAGGTGAGACCTCGTAATCGGCTACAACCACGAAATTATGGGGGCGATCGTATGGTGAGCGATATTCCTTCCCATAATTGATACCTTCTATGGTACGGAAAGACCTTGAATAAGTGTATGAGACCCAGCCCGTAAACTTACCCACGTTCTTACGAACCAAAAACTCGGCGCCATACGAACGACCCTTACCCGTCCGCAGTTCACCATCAATCAGTAGGTATCCATAAGTGATGGCATTATCCTTGAAGTCTATTACGTTTTTCATATCCTTATAATACACTTCAACTGAGGTCTCAACCGCATCGTTATGGAAGTTCCGGAAATAACCTATCGCCCATTGGTCACATTTTTGCGGCTTTACATTCGGACTCGTCGGAAACCAAACATCGAAAGGAAGACCTCCGGTGGCCGCCGACGCCACCTGAGCATATTGAACCGTACGTGAATAAGAAGCTTTGACAGACGACCGCTCATCAATTCGATACATAGCTGCCAACCGAGGTTCAGGGGCTATTACGGTGTGGAAAACCTCTCCTTTCCCATAATGCAAAGTGTCGCAAACCAAATGATTGTCATCAAAAACATACAAATCCTCTGCACCTATGTTTTGGAATCCCGACATGCGCATCCCAAAACGAAACGAAAAACTGGGGGTTGGAGTAAAGTCGTGGCTAAAATAAAGTCCGTGTTCCAAAGCCTTGCGAGACACAGACTCTGTTTGGTTGATTTGAAGATATTGCGCCAAAGCACCTCCCCTGTCATCAATCTCACCTTGTTTATATGACTGCAGTGCTGAAACGAAACCAAATTTAGTCATATGTTTCTCGTTCCATATCATAGCGAAGTCATAAGATAAACTAACCGCATCGGTGCCAGCTTTGATGGTAAAGTCATATGGGTCAAAGTCGATATCAATGCCGTAACGATAATGGGACCCTATAAGCGACAGGTTAGACGTCAAACGATCCGAGAAGACATGGTTCCATCGCAAAGTACCACTGGAGTTGCCGTATCCCAAACCAAACATTTTTTGCATTAGGAATTCATCATGTCCGTGATAGACAGAGGCAAACAGGCGGTTGTTTTTGTTCACAACCTGGGTCACTTTAGCATTCAAGTCGTAGAAATAGATCTTGGATTGGTTCAAATCATCACCTAAAAAAGGCAGGACCAAACCTGCATAAGTAGTACGACCGGCTACCATGACAGAGGTCTTTTGATCAAACAAGGGTGATTCAAGCATCAAACGACTGGTTACCAACCCCACACCTCCTTGACCCGACAACTTTTTCGGCATCTCGTCTTTGACCTGGACATCCAAGACAGAAGAAAGACGTCCTCCATAATTGGCTGGAATATCTCCTTTATATAAGGTGGCGTCCTTCACCACGTCATTGTTAAACACAGAGAAAAAGCCCAAGAAATGAGAAGCGTTATAAATAGGCGCCTGATCCAAAAGTATAAGATTATGATCTGTTGCACCGCCACGCACGCTAAAACCTGAGGAACCCTCTGACGCCGCTTGAACACCTGGCAACAACTGTATCGATTTAATAACATCCACTTCGCCCATCAAAGCAGGGATTTTTTTGATGGTAATCATATCAAGTGACTGTACGCTCATTGCCATCTCGCTGACATTACGGTCTTTCCTCTGACTGGTAACCTCCACTTCCGAGAGTTGCTCTGATTCAGGTTTCAACTTCATGTTAATGGTTTGGGGCTTATTGCCGACACTCACCTTTTTGTTAAGGGTGCTGTACCCAATGTAGGAAACGCGCAACACATGTTCTCCTATAGGCAAATCCAAAGAATAGCGGCCTCTCTCATCAGTGGTAGTACCCACATGAAGCCCCTCTTCATATATGGAAACGCCTATCAAGGTCTCACCCGTATCGGCATCCTTGATGACACCTGCTATCCGACCTTTTTGTTGCGCAAACGAGCTGACAGTCAGCACAAAAAGAAATATAAATGATATTACCAGTCTACGATGCATCTTTATCTCCGAATAATTGTGCAAAAATACGAAACATCAGGCATTCGCCGCTTGCTTTTTCGCCGAAACATTGGAAACATTCTTCAATCGCCCGCTCCAGGATTGGGAACATAACCCAACCGCGCCATCTTTTCGACTTCCAATGAAGGTTGTCCGAATTCTTCTGTTATTCTACCCAACAGCAAATACACACCATCGCCTTGGAAAGGATATGTTTTTAACACAGATGGGAAATGCACCGTATCGAAAGCCTCACCATTGCAATCAATGAAGGTTCCAAGAGCCATCCTCTCCCCTTTGCAGGTACGGACATATTTCACTGTGACCAACTTACCCAACATTCTATAGCGACTTCCCACAAAATGCAACATCTGCGAGGCCATCAGCTCACCCCGAAAATGAGTCTGTAGCAAGTCAAACCAAGTCAATGAGACAGGGAACCCGTACAACTCTATTTCGTCGTAGGCATTCTGCAAGAAATTGGTCGTAAAATCTGGAAATTCGAAATGCTGGTTTTCAAGTTGAAATAATGTTTCTGATTGTTGTTTTTTGCCTTGTCTTTTGTTGAGATGGGCCTGCCACAGCAATTCAGCCTTGGGCTTTTTCGTAAAGTTGAAAGCACCCCCACGGATCAACAGGACAAGCTGTTCCAACTCAAACGGCACCCGTGCCATAAAGTCTTCAAAGTTGGCGTAAGGCCCTCGTGCTTCGCGTTCCGCAAGAAAACGCTCCACAAAATGTTGCTCAAGACCTTGCAAATGTACAAAGCCCATAAAAACGGTACGTCCGTTTAACAGGGTGAGATAGCTACTTCTGTTGACACAAGGTAAGTGCACCTTCGCTCCCATGCGCCGCGCTTCGTTGAAGTAGAACCAAGTCTGGTAGAAGCCGCCAAAGTTGTTGATGACAGCCACCTGAAACTCGAGTGGATAATGGCTCTTTAAATAGAGGCTCTGATAACTCTCAACGGCATATGAGGCAGAATGTGCCTTTGAGAAAGAATAGCCCGAAAACGATTCAATCTGTCGCCACAACTCTCTCACCAAGTCATCGGGATAGCCTTTGGCCTTGCAGTTGTCGAAGAAACGCTTGCTGACTTCCTCAAATTCCGACTTGTCCCGCATCTTATGTCCCATCATGCGACGCAGCACATCGGCCTCAGCCAAGTCAAGACCCGCGAAACAATGCCCCACCTTGAGTACATCCTCCTGATAAATCATCACGCCATAGGTCTCGGCGAGAAGTTTCTTTAGCAATGGATGTTTATAATCCACTTCCTCAGGATGATGGAAACGTTTGACATACTCACGCATCATGCCTGAACGGGCCACACCTGGCCGTATGATTGAGCTAGCAGCCACCAAGGTCTTATAGTCGGAGCAGTGTAACTTGCGCAGCAGACCACGCATGGCAGGACTCTCGATATAGAAACAGCCGCAGGTCTCAGCCTTGAATAGTTGGCGGCGTATCAATTCGTCTTCTTTCAACGCATTGATTTGGTGGATGTCGATGTGGACTCCATGACTACGCTCCACCATCTCCACCGCATCGCGGATGTGGGCAATGCCACGCTGGCTGAGAATATCCATCTTGTCCAAGCCAAGTTTTTCTGCCGAATACATGTCGTATTGTGTCGTCGGAAATCCTTTGGGCGGCATGTCGATGGCAGTATAATCAGTGATAGGATTTTCGGTAATCAGCACACCGCCTGCATGAATGGAACGCTGACGTGGGAAGTCGCGGAGGCGTTCGGCAAACGACAGAATCTGTTGACCGATGAAATACTGCTGGGCAAACTCTTTCGGGTTGTGCTCCATTTGATCGATTTCCCCTTTTGGCAAGCCAAACACCTTGCCTAGCTCACGGCAAAGAGAATTGTCTTGAAAGGTTACCGTTGCACCCAGCAAAGCCACATGCTCCTGACCATATTTCTCGAAGATATGTGCAATGATTTTGTCACGGTCTCGCCATGAGAAGTCGAGGTCGAAGTCGGGTGGGCTGCTCCGCATGGGATTAAGGAAACGCTCGAAGTACAGATCCAACTCAATAGGATCCACATCTGTGATTTTCAGGCAATAAGCCACCACGCTATTGGCACCACTGCCACGCCCCACATGATAAAAACCTTGTTTCATGGCAAACTGAACAATCTCCCAAGCGATGAGAAAATAGGCGCAGAAGCCCATCCGCTCGATGATATCCAACTCCTTCTCGACGCGACGGTAAGCGGTCTTGTTAGCCTTCCCATAACGATAGAGCATCCCATCGAATGCCAGCTTATGCAACAGCTCACGATCGTCATAGACATTACCAGTGAAGCAACGCTTGCTTTTCACACTTTGATCCAAACTGATTTCGCATTGCTCAAGAATATGCTCTGCATTCTCGATGAGTTGAGGATAAAGTGCAAAAGAAGCCTTCAAACGCTCAGCAGGTAGCAGAATCTCATCAGGGGCGGCACAAGTCTTAGGCTCCAAACGTGAAATCAGCACATTTTCGTCGATGGCCCGCATACACTGATGCAGCTCGAAATCGGCTTCTTCCGCAAAGGAGACGGGCTGCATGGCGACGAGTTTGTCAAACGACTCGCAAGCAAACATTTTTGTCAACTGGGAGAGACGTACACCGAGGAATTCATTCGCTCTCAGCTGATTTTGCCGCCGTTTGCCGAAAGGATAAACCACAAAAACCTGTTCCCATTCAGGTGCCAATTCGGGATAAAGCTGTTTTGTGAAGTTGTGTTGGGTCAAGAAACGGTTCAGTTCGGCGAATCCCGCGTTGTTTTTGGCCAAAGCCACATAAAGCAACTCATTGCCATTGCGAAATTCCACACCGACGACGGGACGAACGCCTTTCTTATGGCATTCGAACACGAAATCGGCGACCCCCATTGTTGTGTTGATGTCGGTCAAAGGCAAAACAGCATAACCCATCGCGGCGGCCTTGCTGACTAGGTCCGCAATCGGCATCGTTCCGTAACACAGACTGTTATATGAATGTACGTTTAATAACATTACCCTGCCGCCCGATGTATGATTTGTTCTCCAAAACGCAATTTAATCTTATCCATGGCAGCATACAATTGCGTCAGTTCCATATTGTCGTCAAACAAAGCCAGTTGCGGTGCCCCGCTGACCAGCTCGCTGAAACGCACACCCACCAGTCGTATCATCATCCGTCGGTTATACAGCTTGTCGAAGATGCCATTCACCGTTTCGCGTAGCACGTGGTCGAAAGCGGTGTAAGGGATACGTTGCTGCATGTCGTGCGTGTCGAAATTGGAATAGCGGATTTTCACCGTCACGCAACCCGTCAGCTTATGCTGCGAGCGCAGGTCAAAACCCAGGCTCTCCACCATATGTGCCAGACATTGCCGGATAGCCATGACATCAATGGTGTCCTGCTCGAAAGTGCGTTCCTTGCTGATAGACTTCCGTTCCTGATAAGGGCACACCGGCGTGCTGTCGTGCCCATTAGCCTTCATCCAGATGTCTAGGCCATGTTTTCCCATCGCTTGTTCTACCGCAATCGGTGGCAGACGGCGCAACGTACCAATCCTCTCTACGCCCATCGAACGGAGCAGATGGCAGGTCTTCTCACCCACCATAGGAATCTTCCGTACCGATAGCGGGTCGAGGAAGCTATTAATATTAGGCGTGGCAACCTGCAACTCGCCGTTAGGTTTGGCCTGCCCCGTGGCAATCTTCGACACCGTTTTATTTTCAGACAAACCAAATGAAATCGGCAAGCCCGTCTCTCTGATAATGCGCTGCCGCAGCTCGTGCGACCATAACTGGCAATCGTGGAAACGGTCCATGCCCGTCAAGTCAAGATAATGCTCATCGATCGACATCTTCTCATAGACAGGTGCGCTGTCGGCAATGATGTCGGTCACCAAACGAGAATAACGGCTATAGAGTTCCATGTCGCCACGAATGAACACAGCCTGAGCGCACAACTGCCGCGCCATCCGCATCGGCATGGCCGAATGCACTCCGAACTTTCGCGCCTCATAACTGCATGTTGACACTACACCTCTATCCGATATGCCTCCCACTATGACGGGTTTGCCTTCCAAAGAAGGATTCACCAGACGTTCCACCGACACGAAAAAAGTGTCCAAATCCAAATGCAAAATCGTCCTTTCCATCATTTTTCTCCTTTTTTCGTCTAAAATGCTTACATTTTCCAAAAAAGTTGTACTTTTGACGAGTTTTTAATCAAAATGTTCGCCGTAAAACTAATCATTATATTTGATATGGAACATAAAAAACGAAGAAAATTTCTTAAATTTTAAATCTTGAATCTTAAATCACACAATATCATGTACATCAATTCGAACATAAAATTTTTGCGCAAGCACCGCAACCGCACCCAAGACGATGTGGCTTTCGCGCTGAATATGAAACGCTCCACGCTGAGCGGCTATGAAAACGGCGTTTCCGAGCCCAACCTCGAAGCCTTGGTCGCCTTCTCCAAGTATTTCGGCATCGCCATCGACACCTTGGTAAAGGTCGATTTGAGCAGTATCAGTCCTCTGCAACTTTCTCAACTAGAACGCGGCTACGACGTGCACCTAAAAGGTAGCAACCTGCGTGTGCTGGCCACCACCGTCAATGCCGACAACGATGAGAACATCGAACTCGTCACCGAAAAGGCCAAGGCTGGCTATGCCACGGGATTTGCCGATCCCGAATACATCAAGGTGCTACCCACCTTCACCATGCCCTTCCTCTCGCACGACCGCAAGTACCGCACTTTCCAGATCAGCGGCGACTCGATGCTACCCATCCCCGATGGATCCTATGTCACCGGAGAGTATGTCGTCGACTGGACCTACATCCGCAGTGGCCAGCCCTACATCGTCCTCACCCAAGATGACGGCATCGTCTTCAAAATCGTCGACAACAAAATCGAGCACGAAGGCAAACTCACGCTCAGCTCTCTCAACCCGCTCTACCATCCCTACGACCTGTCCACCGCCGACATCAAAGAAGTGTGGAAATTTGTGCATTACATCAGCGCGGAAATGCCACAGCAACGCGAAAACCGCTTCCGTGAGGAACAGCTGATGCAAACCGTTCAGGAACTGAAAAAACAAGTGGAAGAGATACAGTTACGGTTGAACATTTAAGGGCCCTAAATCTGCCAAACGACAGCTATCTTTAAATCGGCACAATTTTTGCAATATTTATTGTTATGTAACAAAGACAACAACCCAAAAATCGTTTTATCATGAAGAAAGTTTTTTTAAGTTTGATGCTCTTCTGCGGCTTGGCCCTGATCGGCACCAGTTGCAAAGACAACAACAATGGAAACAACAGCAACGTCACCCCTGAAGTGCAAACAGGAGCACTGACCGTCGGCAGCAACACCGCCGACATCGTCACCGCCAAAGCTGTCAAGTATGGACAAAAGAATGCTATCGTACTAGCTTCCAAAGAGATGACTGCCGCTAACAACGAAGGCATCGCCATCGTCTTCAACGGCGACATCGTCCCTGGCACCTATACGATGGGCAACAACACGAAAGACCCTGTGCCCACTGTGGTTGGATTCCATGAATTTAACCTCGGCGAGCTTCCCTTCATCATGGGCGCCGACACCTTGTTCTATGGCGACACCTATTATTGGATAAACGGCTTGCTCTCCGTCACCGAAAACAACGGCGTGTACACCGTCATTCTGTCACAAAGCATGGGCACCAATGCCAATGGCCAAAACATCAATCTGGCCCTTAACTTCAATGGCACGCTACCGTCCTATACTTTTGACGCCGACAACAAATTTGTTATCGGAGCTAACGAATATCCCATCGGCTTGGCTGCCACTGCTGGCATTGGCTCAATAACACATTTATTAGACTCTATCAATCCTAATCTCTCTGGAAGAATCCAATCACTTACTTTCTTATCAGCCGACCACAAAAACAGTTTCATCATCAACTACTTATCCACTGACGATCACCTTATTGGGACGCATTCATTAACCAACCTCCTTCCGACATTCCCTTATCTCGGTTTTGCCGTATTCCCCCATGTAATGGCCACCACATCATTCGACCTCTTTGCACTACAACCCAGCACCGCCTATATCCTTACCGATGGTACTCTTACTATCAACAAAGAAGCTGACGGACAATGGCTTATCACTATCGAGAATGCACGTCTTACTAATCTAGAACATCCAACCTGGGCATTATTGAACAAAACCGGTTCGTTGCAATACCACGGCTATATGTTTGAATTGAGTTTGTAAAAACAAACACATCTATAAATCAAGCCCGGATGCACTGCATTCGGGCTTTTTCATTATTTTTGCAGAAACTGTTCTACCATGAGAAACAAGCTCCTCTTTTTCCTCTGCCTCTTCGCGATAAACGCCATCGCACAAAACACCCATATCCTTCCCACCCCACAACAAGTCGTGATGCAGGAAGGCCATTTCGTTTGGAATGAAGACATCGTGCTCACTTACGATGCCTCCGATGCCGAAATTAGCCAAATCGTAACAATGTTGCGCCAGGATTTAAGTCAAATCAACGGCAAAACCATACAGTTTTCACGCGGGGTCATTAAGGGCAAACGCTTCATCGAGCTCATCAAAACCGACCACCTCGGCGTGAACGAGAACGAAGACCAAGCCTATAAGATGACCGTCAACCCTAACTTCATCCGCCTTGAAGCCACTTCCAACACAGGGCTTTTCTACGCAACCCAAAGTCTGAAGCAACTCTACCGCTACTCCTATTTAAGCAACAAAGGCGAAATCATCATCCCTTGCATGACCATCACCGACTGGCCCAACTTCAAGATTCGCGCGTGGCAAGATGACATCAGTCGCGGTCCCATCGTCAGCATGGAATATTTGAAAAGACTCATTCCGCAAATGGCTGAATGCAAACTCAATGCGTTCTCACTCTACACCGAGCACACCTTCAAGACCAAGTGCCACCCCGACATTGCTCCCACCGATGCCTTCACCGCCGAGGAAATCAAGGAATTAGAGGACTTTTGCAGACCATATCACATCCAAATCATTGGAAATCAGCAATGTTTCGGGCATTTTGAGGAGATCCTGTGCAATCCGTTTTACAGCGACCTTGCCGACACAAAATGGAACCTCAACCCTGCCAAAGAGGAGACCTATAAGTTCCTTGAAGACCACCTAAAAGAAGTGGCAAATGCCTATAAGTCACCTTATTTTAACATCAATTGCGATGAGACAGAAAGCCTTGGACAAGGTTATGCCAAAGCATACGTGGATTCCATCGGGGCAGAAAAGGTCTACTATCAACATATCAATCGCGTCAATCGCATGTTGCGTCCCTATCGTAAGCGCGTGATGATGTGGGGCGACATTGCCGACCAACACCCTGAAATCCTTGACAATTTAGATGACGACCTTTCCCTCATCGCTTGGAGTTATGTGGGCATCGACAGCTTCGACGACTTCCTGAAACCCTATGTCAAATCAGGACGTAATTTCTTCGTCGCCCCAGGTGTAAGCCTCTCCGAAAGGGTATGGCCGAAGCATTATGAATTCAAGAAAAACATCGTCAATTTGTGCCGGGATGGTTACAAAAACGGAGCAATCGGCGTCATCAACACCTGTTGGGACGACTTCGGCGAGTCGCTGACCAACTGCGCCTTATACGGACTTGCCCTAGGCGCCGAGTCAAGCTGGAATTCCACCACTACCCAAGACCGTAACCTTGAAACCGGCTTTGCAGTCCATTTCTTAGGCAGCCTTTCCAACAAGCTTTGCCAGCATCTTGACGAAATCTCAGAATGGACAAAAATCGACGGCATCGGCAAATTCAGCGCCATGACCGAACCTATGACACCTTTTTACCCCACCCTTGTCAACGATTCCATCAAAGCATTGAACCAGAGAGCTTCCATATCGCTTTCTGTTTTGGAGAAAACTTTGCTAAGCGACAAAAAACAAATTAAGAAAAATGCTGATCTTTTCGACAACGCCCTTTATGCCGTACACCGCATGAGATGGTGCGCCGAAAGAAACGTTGCCCGATGCCAACTCTACCGCACCTACAATGACCCTTCCGATGCCAACATTGCCAAAAGCAAAAAAATGCTTCGTGAATTGACGGCTTCGTTACACAATCTGAAAAAAGAATACGTGAACGTGTGGAATATCGAAAGTCGCCCCTATTGGCTCGACGTCAATTTGAAAAAATACGATGACATTGCCAGAGAATTACAACAACTTGAATATCTGCCTTTTATTGAGCCAACAACCGATAAAAACGGAAATGCATCCATCAAGCTGAAGACCGTTTTTGGCAACAAGAAAATTCGCTATACCATTGACGGAAAAGAAGTTACATCGAACGACTCCATCTATAACAAACCCATCGTTTTGGAGCGTCCCTGCCTTGTGAAAGCCGCCTGCTTCGACGCCTTAGGCGAACCCGTTTGCGCTGAACGTTATTTTTGTTACCACAAGGGCATGGGCAGGCTGAAACAACTCAATAGCCCAGCAGGCAATTATCGTCCCGAATACTCGGGCGGTGGCGATGGCGCTCTTCTTGACGGCAGTCTTGGCAGCGACGACTACACTGACGGCCACTGGCAAGGTTTCTATGGCATCGACGCCGACCTTGAGATTGATTTCGGCAAAGTCCAAAGAGTCAACGCTCTGAATATCGGGTTCTTGGTAAACGCTCACGATTGGGTTTTACGTCCTGATGTAGTCGAAGTCTACACTTCTAATGATGGTAAGAACTACAAAGCCTCTAAAACCTTCTCTATAAAAACCGAGATACCGCTGACGGGCAACCACACCTTCCGCGAACGCTTCGAACTACCATCCCTTTCGACACGTTACTTGCGTATTATAGTGAAGAACCCCGGAAAACTGCCCGAGGGATTGCCGGGGTCAGGGTACGATTCTTGGATTTTTATGGATGAGATCAGCGTGGAATGACCTTTAGTATCTCCGTGTCTTTCTATAATTCAAGCCCAGTTCATAATACTGAGTTACGGTCTCGGCACCCGTTAGTTCCACTTCCAAAACACTGTTTTCCTTTATCAGGCTTTTCAGTGATAACAATTCGGTCCGTAACTCTCCTTCCTGCAAATCACGAAGCAAATAGGATTCTTCTGTCAACACATGTTGCTTCTTTCCTTTTTCAATCAACCGCACATGCAGTTTGATCTGTGTCACCTTCCCAGGGCCTAAATTGTGCATGTCAATTTGAAGCCGGCAATTTGCCTTTTCAAAAGCATGTGCCGACTGCGATTCAAATTGCACACCTTTGATGAGAATCTTTGGAGTATCGTCAACAGGAACCGCCTCCATCGCAGAAGATTTATAGTCTTCGGGAATCTGACCGATCTTCCAATTTGGCATGGTCGTTTCAAGATAATAGTACTTTTTTCCTTGGAAAAGCAAATAACGGTCGGCCTCTACCCCATCGCAGTGCAGACCAACAGCCATATGATCTGGCAGCACCAATAAAATGAAATCCACATCCATTTCATATAATATGGCCGCCAGCAACGCCACTTTGTCCTCGCAGTCACCACAACCATCCACAAGCGTTTCGACAGGATAACGCACATACTCCTCAACACCCTTTGATTCGGAATCAAAAGCATAAGGGAGCGACTGGACAAAAGCAAGCGCCATTTTGCTTTTTTCAATATCCGATATGGCGCCCTTTGTGAATTCATTGGCGATGGAACGCATTAACGACCTATCATGCTCCGAAACCATGAATCCAAAGAAATGAGGTGGCACATTACCATCTTCAAACTGATAATGGTAAACCAAATGTTCACGCTCATTTCTATAATAGTCGTACAGACTTTTACTGATATTCAACGTTATAGAGCACTGCTTCCCATTACATTTCCATGAATGCTCCACTTCAAAGTAATCATCCCATTCCACCACAGAATGTGCGGATAGCATGAGGCTAAAGAACATCAATAGAAGAATAAGATACAAGCGAACACGCATGGGAAGTCTTTTCCCAATGGAACGCAAAAACTGTGCAAAAATTGCAGGTTATTTTCCCCAATAATGGAAATTCTTCACCTCTTTCAGCAATTCCATCACGGCTGCCTCCAGTTGCTCATCAACGCCATCAGCCATCTTTTCGGGCGTGTTGCGCACTTTCACATCGGGCTCCAGCTGCGTATTCTCAAGCCAGTTGCCTTGTTCGGTACGGTAACCCACCACGGGCAAGCCGAAATACAACGACGGGTCTTGCAAAGTTTCCCAAGTCACACTCGACATGGTGCCAGGTACGGGCATACCGACCAACGTGCCCATCTTCTTGTATTTATAGACCCAAGGCGTGCCATGTGCATTGCTGTAATTGGCCTCGCCGATAATCATCACCGAAGGCTTGTTGTAACGTCGCGAAGGCATCACGCAGGCCACGCTATCGTTGATGACTTGCTCCAAGTATTTCTCACCGCTGAAAAGGATTTCGATGTCCTCGTGCAGGCGACCGCCGCCGTTGAAGCGCGTGTCAATAACGATGCCGTCGCAGAGGTTGTATTTGCCAAGGATTTGTGAATATACGTCACGATAGCTGGCGTCGCCCATGCTTTTGATGTGGACATAGCCCAAGCGTCCGTTAGACAGTTTCTTCACCGTCTCCTCGTTGTGTTTCACCCAACGGTTGTAAAGCAACTCGTTCATCGCACCATGGCTGATAGGCTTCACCGTCTCATCCCAAGTCTTGCCACCCTCTTTAAGGGTCACCAAAACGGTCTTGCCACGTTTGCCATTGAGCAGCGGATAGTAGTCCATACTCTTGGTAATCTCCACACCATCAATCTTTTCGATGATGCAACCCGCCTTCACTTTCGACTTCTGTTTGTCAAAAGGACCGCCTTCAACAACCTCCGCAATCTTCAAACCGTCGCCCTTGTAATCAAGGTCGAGAAGCACACCAAACTCAGCCGTGGCATCGCCTTTGCTCGAAGGACGATAACCTGATCCCGTGTGAGACACATTCAGCTCACCGAGTATTTCGCTCAACATTTCGGAGAAGTCGTAGTTGTTGTTGATATGCGCCAAAAAAGGCTGATAGGCCTCTTTCATCAACGCCAGGTCCACACCATGATGGTCTTTCATGAAGAAACGTTTCTCAATTTGAAGGAAAACATGTTCAAACATGTATTCACGTTCCTCGGTAAGGTTGAGTTCCATAGTGGCATCATATTTAATGGGTGTCGACTTGCCGCTCTTATCGAGTTTCTGCAAGTTATTACCAGAGAGCACAAAGAGATTATCACCATTCATTCTCAACTGTGCCCCACCTTGTCCTAGCTTCTTCGTGATCTTCATCGACTTTTCGCGCACATCCATCTCCCAAAGGTCGTAGCCCTTCTCAAACGAGGTCATGAAATAGAACTTCTCGCCGTCCTTTGACAGTACCATTCCGCTCAAACTCGACGACATGGGCGTCAGACGGATGACACGGTCTTGCAGATGCTCCAAGTCCACCTCTATCTTCTTGGCTTCCTTGGGTTTCTCGTCTTTCTTTTCATCTTTTTTGTCCTTTTTCTTGTCCTTGCCTTCGTCTTTGGGCTCGTCTTTCTTATTGTCTTTATCTTTTCCACCTTTTTCTGTTTCCTTCAGCAAGGCATACTCCTCTTTGTTTAAGCGGAACTTGTCGTAAGCATCCTGGTTCATGAAAGCAATGAACGCATCGTTTTGGCTGCCCCATGAGGCATGTGAGCGCATACCATAACGGTTGGAACGATAGATAATGGCATTGCCATCGAGCACCCACTGTGGGCTACCGTCGATATAGGCGCTCTCAGTGATATTGTAAATGGTCTTTGAACCATCAGCCTTCACGATGCCGATGTCGGAATAGGGATCACGCATGTGGGAAATCAGGGTCAGGGCGAACCACTGACCGTCGGGCGACCACTCGTAGAAGAAGCCGTAATCGTCGGTTTCATAATGCTGGCATCCATCGGTGATCTGGCGCACCGTTTTCGAAGCCACATTATAGACTTTCAACACACTACGGTTCTCAATAAAGGCGATTTCCTTGCCATCGGGCGAATAGGTTGGAGCGATGCGCTCAATGCCATCGTTGTCGAATAGAGGTTTCTCCTCCACCAGCGTGGCATAGGCAAAGTTGTAGTCGTCTTTCCGTTCAATGGTAGCTTGGTAAAGGTTCCAGTAACCGTCTCGTTCCGAGGCATAGACGATGGTGCGGCCATCCTTCGAAAAGGAAGGGTTACGTTCGGCTTGCGCCGTATGTGTAATCTGCTTGGTGGTAGCATATTCGTCCACACCGGTTACGAAGAGTTCACCGCGTGAGATGAAGGCGATCAACTTGCCGTCATCGCTCAACGCGAAGTCACCGATGCCCTTGAAGTCCTGTTTTATCAATTGATCGGATTCTTGGTCGTTGACGATTTCTATATTCACCTTTTGCGGCTCACCCCCGATGCGTTGGGTATAGATTTCACCCAAATAACCATAGCACAACAGGCCGTTGTTGGCCACACTCAAGAAGCGGACAGGATGTGTCTTGAAGTGGGTCACCGCCTCCACCTGTTCAAGGTTGTCAGCGGGAGCCTTATAGACATTGAAACTGCCATTGTTGCGCTCACTCAAGAACACAACATCCTTATAGCCAGGCAAATATCGAGGATCACGGTCTTCACCAACATTGGTTGTCAAAATGGTATGCGTCTTTTTCTTGGCGTTGTAGTACACCACATCGCGAGCCACAGAAGACACATGATGTTTACGCCACACATTCTCACTGCCTTTGCGGTCATAGTAAAGGAACGACTTGCCGTCCTTGTCGAAAGACATGCTGCTTACGGGCACGGCCACCACCTGTTCGGGACGACCTCCTTCGATGCTTACCTTATATAATTCAGTAATCCAACCAGAGGCAAACTGCACATTCTCAGCAGCCTTCTGGATTTGGGCAGAGTAATAGATCTCCCTACCGTCAGGAGAGAAAGCCAATGGCATCTCCGTAGCCGAGTTTGTCGTAATGCGTTTTGCAACACCGCCTTCAGCCGAAACAAGATACACGTCAAAGTTACCGTTTCGGTCGGTGGAAAAGGCAATCTGTTTACCGTCAGGTGACCAAATCGGATCGCCATCATAAGCGGCATTAGTGGTGATTTGCAGGGCTTTGCCACCTTGGGCGTTCACCACATACACATCGCCTTTGTAACAAAAGGCAATCTTGTCACCTTGAGGCGAAATCACATTGTGACGCATCCACAAGGGTTGGGCTGAGAGTTGGAATGCCACTGCTAACAGGGCGATTAGAAACAGCTTTTTCATAGTTTTATTTATTGATATTCATTTATTTAACTCTAAACCAAAACACAGGCTCATCCTCCAAGAACAATTCCAGTTTGTCGCCGACATGCACTTCGCCAACACCCTGAGGAGTGCCTGTAAAGATATAATCGCCTTCTTTTAACGTGACGAAACGCGACACATAAGATACAATCTTATCGAAACTGAAAATCATGTCACAGCTATGCCCTTTTTGCACCCATTCATCGTTGAGTTTCATTCCAAAAACAATATCCTCAGAATGTTTCAACTCGCTGATCTTCTTAAACGCTCCAATAGGTGCTGAGCCATCAAAGGATTTGGCTATTTCCCATGGAAGGCCTTTGGCCTTACACTCCCGTTGAAGGTCACGGGCAGTAAAGTCGATGCCTACGGTTATGGCATCATAATAGTTGGAGGCAAAACGCTCTTCTATGGAACGACCCGACTTACAAATTCGAAGCACCAACTCCGTTTCATAATGAATCTCCTTCGAAAAATCAGGATAAAAGAACGGATTGTGGGGTAAAAGCAAAGCCGTTGCGGGCTTCATGAAAAACAATGGAGTCTTGGGCAAATCATTGTCAAGCTCCTTGATATGAGCCAGATAATTACGTCCTATACAGATGATTTTCATTGCATTAATGTTTTACAGTTTTGCCACCCATTCGCAACTTGATGGCTGTTACCACCTTCTTCGTATACCGAGGAAAATCATTCTTCATAATCCAATCGTAATAAGGAGGCTCCATACGGAAGACGTCTTCCACACGCCTGCCTTTGTGTTTGCCAAACATAAAGACTTCCTTCCCTTCTTCGTCAAAGATAATTTGCCCCGAGAGGTCGGCATTCTTATGATGGGCAGAAAACGCAGAAAGCTGCTTCATGTCGTTGGTAGGCCCCTGTGACCTATTTCCCTTTCCATCCTCATAATCAACGCCTTGATACTTATCAAGCATGGCTTGAAGCACATCATAGGTCGCTTTGGTATCAGCCATAGCACCGTGGGCGCCCTCCAACTCGGCATGACAAAAATAGCGGTATGCACTTTTCAGGTTTCGTGGCTCCATCTTCATATATATATTCATCACATCAATGAAATCACGGCCTTCCAAATCGAAGTCATAATCCACACGCAGAAATTCCTCCACTAACATTGGAAGGTCAAATTTCAGAATGTTATAACCTGCCATGTCGGCATTTCCAATAAACAGCGCTATCTCTTTTGCTTTCTCACGAAAAGTAGGTTTTCCTGCTACCATCTCATCAGTATAGCCATGCACCGACGTGGATTCAGGAGAAATCGGCATCTCAGGGTTCAAAAGCCATACTCGCTGTTCTTCTTCACCATTCACATTCACCTTCAACACGCTGATTTCTACGATGCGGTCGTGGGACGTGTTCAACCCAGTGGTCTCCAAATCAAAAAAAGCGATCGGCCGTTTCAGATTCAGTTTCATTTTTATAGTAGTTTTATTTGATTGCAAAAATAGCACATAAAAAGCAATGCTATTTATTTTTTTCCTACTTTTGCCAGCGATTATCAAAACAAAATCACAAATACAAAACAACAAATTATTGAAAGACAAGATGGAAGAAATGGAAATGTACGGTAAGGAAGATTTATTCTCCAAAGCTGTCAAAGCGGGTAAGAGAACATATTTCTTCGATGTGAAGACCACCAAGAACGATGAAAAATACATCACCATTACTGAGAGCAAGCGTCGCTTCGACAACGAACAAAATCGTTTCTTTTACGAGAAACACAAGATTTTCCTTTACAAAGAAGACTTCGAAAAAGTTACCAAGGGCCTGACGGACGCCATCAAATACATTGAAACCGGTGAGTATCCTGAGGATTATTATGATGAGCACACTCCCAACACCATCGAAGGTGAAAGCAACACCGAAATTGATAGTGCCATCGACAAATGGTTCGACGACCTTGACAAATAACAACACCAAATAACAGTACGAAGGCCGCAGAAATGCGGCCTTTTTTGTTTCAGCAACACAAGACATGAAAAACTTATCAACACTTTCCCATTTTGTTGATAACTTTCCCTTTTGGCAAACAATAAACAAAGGCAAAATAACGTACTTTTGTTGCGAAATTTTTGACTGAAAAATGAGTAAGATCATAGCTATAGCAAACCAAAAAGGCGGCGTGGGAAAAACCACCACCGCCATCAACTTGGCGGCAAGTTTGGCTGTCCTTGAACACAAAACCCTTCTTATCGATGCCGATCCACAAGCCAATGCCACTTCAGGTGTCGGTATCGACCCAAAAACAGTTGAAACCAGCATCTATGAATGCATCATCGACAATGTCGACCTCAAAACCGTCATCACGGAGACCGAAACTCCCAACCTGTTTCTTGTTCCCGCCCATATCGACTTGGTTGGAGCCGAAATTGAGATGATCAACTTGCCTCAGCGCGAGCACATGATGCGAAAGTCATTAGACACCATCAAAGACGATTTTGACTTCATCATCATTGACTGTTCTCCTTCTTTGGGCCTCGTCACCGTCAACGCTCTTACAGCCTCCAATTCGGTCATCATCCCAGTTCAATGCGAATATTTTGCTCTTGAGGGATTAGGCAAGTTGCTCAATACCATCAAAATCGTGCAAACGCGTCTCAACCCCGACCTTGACATCGAAGGCATCCTGCTCACGATGTTCGACACTCGCTTGCGCCTTTCGAAGCAAGTCGTTGAAGAAGTGAAAATGCATTTCCAGGACATGGTGTTCAACACCATCATCAACCGTAACACAAGATTGAGCGAAGCCCCGAGCTTTGGCAAGACCATCATTATGCATGACGCAGGCAGCACCGGCGCCATCAACTACCTTAACCTGGCACGTGAAATCCTTGAGAAAAACCATCTAACTACCAATAACGAATAACCACCATGCCCGACAAAAACAGAAAAGCCTTGGGTCGTGGCCTTGACGCCATACTACAAAGCCCCGAAACTGATATTACCAGCAAAGACATTAGCGGCAACTATGTTGCCGGCGCCATCGCCGAAATCGACGTAGACCTTATCGAAACCAACCCGTTCCAGCCAAGAACCGAATTCGACGAAACGGCCTTACGTGAATTGGCACAATCCATCAAAGAACAAGGCGTCATCCAGCCTGTCACCGTCAGAAAACTCGGGTACAACAGATACCAGCTCATCTCAGGAGAACGTCGCTTGAGAGCCTCGAAGATGGCTGGACTGAAGAAGATACCCGTATTCATACGCGTAGCCAATGATGAACAAATGCTCGAACTCGCACTCATCGAGAATATTCATCGCGAGAACCTCAACGCCATCGAAGTGGCCATCTCATACCAACGTCTCATCGACGAATGCGGTATGACTCAAGAAGAAGTGAGCGACAAGGTGGGAAAAAGCCGTAGCGCAGTGGCCAATTTCTTACGGCTACTGAAGCTTCCTGCCGAAGTCCAGATTGCCATTCGTGACGGTCACATCACCATGGGACACGCCCGAGCTCTCATCAACATTACCGACAAGGAAGAGCAACTGAAACTTCTCCAACAAATCATTATGGATGAGATGAACGTCAGGCAGACCGAGGAAATGGCAGAAAAAGCCAAAGGTAATGCCAAAGAAAAGAAACAGACCAATTTCATCCCTGAGCACTTCAAGAGTAAAATCAAAAAACTTTCACAGACCCTTAACACCAAAGTGAAAGTAAAACGCAACATCAAAGGACAAGGCAGCGTCGTCATCGACTTTAAAGACGAAGCAGAGTTCGACCGCATCATGGAAATGTTCAACAACAAATAAAAGCCATGGCTCGCCGCTTTTTGCTTTTTGGTGTGTTGTTTTTACTTCTTGGCTCACAACAAGTCGAGGCCCAAAAACCTCATAGCCCTAAAAAAGCCACCATCATGTCGGCATGCCTCCCAGGATTAGGACAGGTTTACAACAAAAAATGGTGGAAAGTTCCCATCGTATACGCCGGCCTTGGCGGTCTCGGCTATCTGGCTTACAGCAACCATTACGAATACCGTTCATACCTTCACGCCTACGAATTTAAAACAGGAGATTTGCCAGAAGGAATGACTCTCAATCAATACGAAGCCGACTTGGCCAACAAATATGCAGAAGGTCAGTTGCAAACCTATAAGGAATCCTATCGCCGCGACTTCGAGTTGTACTGCATCCTTACCGCCGCATGGTATGGGCTCAACATACTTGATGCTTGCGTCGACGGGCATCTCTATTCCTACGATATCAGCGACGACATCAGCCTTAGCATCGACCCTTATTTGCCATTAGATGCAACACCCGTGACGATGCCCCAATACGCTCAAGTCGGATTGTCATTTAACTTTAATTTCTAAACCATGAAAATCGCTCTGATTGGATACGGGAAGATGGGTCACGAAGTGGAAAAAGCCGCCATCGCCCGTCAACATAAAATCGTTGTCACCATCGACAACCCCAAGGAATGGGAGGAACGCATCGGACTATTGAAACAGGCCGATGTAGCCATCGACTTCAGTCAACCCGACCAAGTTGCGGCCAACATCAACCGCTGCTTCGACCAGCACATACCCGTCGTGGTAGGCACTACAGCATGGCAAGATCATTTCGAGGTAATCAAAAAGCGCTGCCTCGACGAGAAACAAAGCCTCTTCCACGCCCCTAACTTCAGCATCGGGATGAACATCATGTTCCTGCTCAACAAACAGTTGGCAAAGTATGCTGAAAAGTACGGCTACCAACTCTCAATGGCAGAAACGCATCATATCCATAAACTGGACAAACCCAGTGGCACCGCCGTGAAGCTGGCCAACGACATCCTTTCCATCAACCACGACTACACCCATTGGAGCATTGAAAAGCCTGCCGACCACACTTTATTCATCAAGGTGACTCGTGAAGGCGAAGTGAACGGCATTCACAGTGTGATAGCAGAATCACCCGCAGATAAAATCACCCTCACCCACGAAGCCTTCAACCGCCAGGGCTTTGCCATTGGCGCCATCGCCGCAGCAGAGTTTCTCTTAGGGAAAATCGGCATATTCAGCATGGAGGATTTGTTCCAAGGATAATAATAAATAACTCATCCTATCGTTAAAAAAGAAACAAAGCAAAATAATGTCACTGATACTTTTTATCTTTATCGTTCCGGCGCTGTTCACCATCCCGATCGCTTTCTGCTGGAAGCAATTCGAAGCCGCTGGACAAAAAGGCTGGTACAGCCTCATCCCTTACTACAACATTTATATCCTACTGAAAATCATCGGCAAGCACAAGAAGTTCTGGTGGTGGTTCTTCATCGTCTTCCCATACATCAACATCTTTATGTTGCTGCTCATGCTCGTCGAACTGGGCAAATGCTTCGGTAGGTTCAAAACCTGGGAGGAAGGCATGGCTGCCGTCTTGCCTTTCATTTTCTTCCCCATCATTGCCAAGGACGATAAATACCAAGACCCGCTCACGACCCAGCGACCCAAGAAATCGGCCGCACGCGAGTGGTTCGATGCCATCATCTTTGCCGTAGTCGCCGCCTTAATCATTAGGACTTATGTCTTCGAAGCCTTCACCATTCCAACTTCGAGTATGGAGAAGTCGCTTTGCGTTGGCGACTATCTGATTGTCAGCAAGATACACTATGGCCCCAAGAGGCCCAACACGCCTCTGTCCTTCCCTTTCGTGCACAACACCTTGCCTGGAAGCAAAACTAAGAAATCCTATCTGGAATGGATCAAATTGCCATACCACCGCTATCCAGGTGTCTCCACCATGAAGCGATATGATCCCATCGTATTCAACTATCCCGCCGGCGACACAGTATGCGACATCTACCAAAGTAGCGTCAACTATTACGACCTTGTTCGCGAATATGGACGCCAAAAAGTATGGAATGACCACCAAAACTTTGGAAAGGTCATCGCCCATCCGGTTGACAAGCGTGAGAACTACGTGAAACGCCTCATTGGCATGCCAGGCGACACGCTCAAAATCATCAACGGTGTAGTGTATATCAACGATGAGAAAGCTTTTGAGCCCGAAAACATGCAATTCAACTATACCGTGGTGACCACCAACGGCGGCATCAACAAGCAAACCTTAGACAAGTACAATATTACTGAAGGCTACCGCACTGCCGACCCCAACACCTTCATCCTCAACATCAGCGCCAAGGTAGCGGACGAACTTATCAAGCTGCCTTACATCACTTCCGTGATGCGCAACATCCAAGCCCCTGGAGAAGGAACTAGCACCAGCCTCTTCCCTAACCGTCCCGACCTCTACCCCTGGAATGTGGACAATTTCGGGCCACTTTACATTCCACAAAAAGGCGTGACCGTTCCGCTGAACATCAACAACTTGCCGCTCTACGAGCGCATCATCCACGCCTATGAACTACACGATCTGAAGGTGCAAGGTGATCAGATTTTTATTGACGGACAACCAGCCAATAGCTACACCTTCACGATGAATTATTACTGGATGATGGGTGACAACCGCCACAACTCCGCCGACTCACGCTTTTGGGGTTTCGTACCCGAGAATCATATAGTGGGCAAGCCCGTGCTTGTTTGGCTCTCCCTTGACAAGGAGAATGGTGGCATCCGCTGGAAACGGATGTTTAAAATCCCCCAATAAATACATATCGAACACTTGTAGGCTGCCTGTTTCGGCAGCCTATTTTTTTGTTCCAAAAATCAGAGATGGCTCAAAAACAAACCAACTATTTTTTTATTTTTGCAAGTTATTAACGAAACAGAAAATGGCCACAGGAAACAACCGTAAAGAGAACACCTTCAAGTCGCAGCTACCCAACCCTTTCATTGAGGAAGAGTTGCCAGCCTCCATCGACGAATCCGACAAAGCGAAAGGCAAGAAAGACAACCCTTCAACGAGCTCAGGAACATCGACAAAGGACAAAAAAAAGAAAACAAAAGAGTCCAAGCAACACGAAAAGAAGCACGAAGGAGACGGTAAAACCAAACGTATCATCGGTGTGCTTTCCATTTGTTTGGCCGTGTTTCTCGGCATAGCGCTTATCTCTTATCTTGCCAGCTTTTTTAGTGGCCACCATCAGGAATATGGCAATCAGATTTTCAGCAAAGCGGTCAAAATAGACAACTGGACTGGTCGAGGCGGGGTCTTTATTGCTCAAACCCTTATCAAAGAATCCTTTGGCATCGGTGCTTTTTTCTTCGTTTATCTCCTTACACTCATCGGACTTTGGCTCACCGACAATGCTAGAATCAAAATGTGGAGCATTTGGAAATATGCGCTGATGAGCCTTGTGTGGATACCCTTGCTTTTCGCGCTCATTGCCCTATCAGCCCCAAAATGTGCCATCTTAGGCGGAGCTGTCGGGCTTTGGCTCAACACCTTGCTGAACAACTATGTCGGTAAAGTAGGCACTATCATCATTTTGGTATTCCTATTCCTCGTGTTTGCCATATATCAGTTCAACCTCACCTTTAACCACATCAAACAGATGCGTGAAAAACGTATCGAAGAGCAACGACGTCAGGCTGCCATCCTTGCCGAACAACGCATCATGGAAGAAATGGGCATACGGCAAGACAACACGACAGACAACGGTGAAGATATCGATCCTGATTTCATCGACGATGACATCATCGACGAAAGTCTCCCTCCCGTCTCTTCCTACACTCGTGACATGCCTTTGGAAATCACTCCGACAGAAAACGAAAGAAAAGAGAATGTGTTTGTAAAACCTGTTGAAGAACCAGAAATCCAAACTGCAGAAGGTTCTCCAAAAGAACCCATCCAATCCGATAACGAAGTGGCCTTGGTGATTGAAAAAACACAAGAAGAGGAGACCGTCAACAAGATAGAACGCCATACTATCGACACACCCTTTGATCCGCACTACGAACTGCGTGATTTCAAGTTCCCCACTCTCGACATGCTCAACGATTATGGCGATAAGAAGTCCGAAATCAATGAAGAGGAACTGCAAGCCAATAAAAACAAAATCGTTGAGACTTTAGGCAACTATGGAATCGCCATCGACAAAATCAAAGCTACCATTGGACCCACGGTGACACTCTATGAAATTGTACCTGCAGCTGGAGTGCGCATTTCTAAAATCAAGAATCTGGAAGACGACATCGCCTTGAGTCTAGCAGCGTTAGGTATCCGTATCATCGCACCCATTCCAGGCAAGGGGACCATTGGCATCGAGGTGCCAAACAGCAAACCCGAGACCGTCTCGATGCGTAGCGTATTGAGCTCTGAGAAATTCCAAAACAACAAATACGCCTTACCATGCGCCATCGGCAAGACCATCTCCAACGAGACCTATGTCTTCGACCTTGCCAAAATGCCCCATATCCTTATGGCAGGAGCCACTGGACAAGGTAAATCAGTAGGTCTTAATGCAATTATAGCCTCTTTGCTATACAGCAAACACCCATCGGAATTGAAATTCATCATGGTCGACCCGAAAAAAGTGGAGCTAACACTTTATAACCGCATCGAGCGTCACTATCTGGCAAAACTCCCCGACTCAGAGGACGCCATCATCACAGATGTCCATAAAGTGGTACGCACACTTAATTCCTTGTGCATCGAGATGGACAACCGCTACGAACTATTGAAACAGGCAGAATGCCGTAACATCATTGAATACAACGAAAAATTCAAGTCGCGGAAGCTTTTGCCCACCGAAGGGCATCGTTTTCTCCCCTATATTGTACTGGTCGTAGATGAATTTGCCGACCTTATCATGACAGCCGGACGCGAAGTGGAATCGCCCATAGCCCGTCTTGCCCAGTTGGCACGAGCCATTGGCATCCACCTGATCATTGCCACGCAGCGTCCCTCCGTCAACATCATTACAGGTTCCATCAAAGCCAACTTCCCTGCCCGTATTGCCTTCCGCGTCATCTCGGCTGTCGACTCCAAGACCATCCTTGACCAAAGCGGAGCCAACCAACTCATCGGTCGTGGCGACATGCTCCTTTCCACAGGCAACGACCTTGTTCGTCTGCAGTGCGCTTTTATCGACACTCCAGAGGTCGAAAAAGTGACGGAATATATCGGTGCCCAACGGGGCTATGCAGAACCCTTCCTCCTGCCTGAAGTACCTGACGAGGAAGGAGATGGCATCGACATCGAAGAAGACGGCGAACGCGACAGCCTCTTCGAAGATGCAGCTCGTATCGTGGTGCAAACTCAACAAGGTTCTACCTCGATGATACAACGCAAGCTGAAACTTGGCTACAACAGAGCGGGACGCATCATCGATCAACTTGAAGCAGCTGGCATCGTAGGTCCATTTTCGGGAAGCAAATCACGCGAGGTGAAAGTGAAAGACGAATTCGCTTTGGAACAGATTTTGCGGGATATCTACAACAAAGATAATGGCATTTAAAAATGAAAACTAAAAACATCATCGTCTGTGTGCTTTTATCACTTGCAGCACAGGTAGTTACCGCACAAAACAGCGCCGAAACACTCGTCCGAGGCTTGGTCGGTCAACTGAAAAAACACAACAATGTGGAAATGGCCTACCACTACCAAATCAATGCCGAAGGAGCCACCTCCGAAGCTCAACCGGGAAAAGCATGGCTACAAGGCGAAGCCTATAAGGTGGAGATGGTGGAACAACAAGTAATCTCAGATGGCAAAACCATCTGGTCCTATCTTGTTGATGACGAAGAAGTCATGGTCAGCGATGCCACAGAAGGCACCGACAACACCCCCCTTAAACTTCTTACCTCGTTAGACGAAAACTTTGTCGCCACCTTGGCTGGCGTCGATTCGAAAGGCATCACGACCATCGAACTTGCCAATCCCAAAGGACAATACCGCCGCGTGACACTGAAAGCCAATGCCAATAAAATGGAAATCAAAAGCATGGATGTATATATGGAAGATGGCACCAAACTGATCATCACCGTTGACGAAATGAAATATGACCAGAAATTGGGCGACAAATTCTTCACTTTCGACGAGAAAGCCCACCCCAATGTTGACGTCATCGATATGCGATAATGCAATAAACCCTCCCATTTTCAGTTAATCAAACAAACAACAAACAAACACAATATGAATCTCCTACAAATCCAAGAGGCTGTCAACGATTTAAGTGCAGCCACAGCAGAAACTGCAACCCAACCTACGGAAATCAAGCTCTCCATCCTCGACCTAGCCACCAAAGGCGGCTGGATCATGATTCTATTGGCCATATTATCGATTATTGCCGTCTACATTTTTATTGAGCGATACATCGCTATCTCACGTGCCACCAAATACGACGCCAGTTTTATGGATCGCATCCGAGAATATATGAAAGACGGCAAGTTGGATTCAGCCAAAGCTTTATGTCGTGGCAACTCCACCCCTATCTCACGCATGATCGAGAAAGGCCTTTCTCGTATCGGAAGACCTTTGGGAGACATCAATTCTGCTATTGAAAACGTAGGAAACCTTGAAGTGGCGCAACTGGAACGTGGCGTTAATATCCTTGCCATGATTGCCAGTGCCGCACCTATGATTGGTTTCTTGGGCACTGTCACCGGCATGATTCGCGCTTTTTATAACATGTCGATGGCAGGCAATAACATCGATATCGAGTTGCTTTCATCGGGTATCTATGAAGCCATGGTGACCACTGTCGGTGGTCTGATCGTCGGCATCATTGCCTACATCTTCCACGCCATCATCTCGACGAAGATCCAAAAAGTCGTCAACCTGCTTGAAGGCAAGGCAACCGAATTTATGGATGTGCTGAACGAACCCGCTTAAAACCAAGCAATATGGCAATCAGATCAAGAAATAAGGTTGAGCCCACTTTCAACTCCTCTTCCATGTCGGACTTGGTGTTTTTGCTGCTGATTTTTTTCATGCTTACTTCGACCTTGGTCGCCCCCAACGCCATCAAGCTCATGCTACCCTCAAGCAGCAGTAAGACCATGGCCAAACAGACCGTTACTGTCTACATCAACGACAAATTCCAGTATTTCATTGACGAAGACCAGATAGACGAATCACAACTCACAGACCTCATCAATGCCAAAATTGGCAACGACACGCAAGCCACTGTGGTGCTCCGTTCCGACAAGACCGTACCCGTTCAATACGTCGTGAATGTAATTGATGCAGTCAACGAGATCAACAACGCCACAGGCAACAACCATAAAGTCATCCTCGCCACCTCGCAAAAGAAATAGGAGGGTCGAATATGAGCAACAACGAAAAGAAAGACAAAGGCATCGCCATAGTAGGCACTATCATCGTGCACGCATTGGCAGTACTAGTGCTATTTCTGATGGCATTCAAGACGCCTTTGCCATTGCCAGGCGAAGAAGGCGTTGAAGTCGACTTGGGTATGATGGACCAAGGCATGGGCAACCTACAGCCTGAGACGCCTGCCATCCCCATGACAGCACAGCCCGAGCAACAGCAGAATAAAAATGAAGAAGACATCGTCACCCAAAACGATGAAGAAGCTCCTGCCATTGAGAAGCCTAAAATCACCAAAACCAAACAAGAACAACCTGCCGAACAGCCCAAGCCTACCGTTAACCAAAAAGCCTTGTTCAAAGGCAACAACAACCCACAGGCAGGTGGCTCGGAAGGCGTTACCGGCCGGCCTGGTGACCAAGGCAATCCGAATGGCTTAGCGGGCATCAAGCAATATGACGGACAAGGAGGCAAAGGCAATGGCACTGGATACGACCTAGGTGGCCGTGGCGCCAAGAGCCTACATCGCCCTAGCGACGACTTTTCCGAAGAAGGCATTGTGGTAGTGGATATTTGGGTCAACCGAACAGGCCAAGTAACCAGAGCGGAAGTAGCTAGAAAAGGCACCACTCTGATCAATAATGATATGCGTCAAAAAGCCATTCAAGCAGCTCTGCGCTCTACTTTCGCTTCCGATCCCAACGCCCCTGAGGAACAACACGGCACCATTACATATACTTTTGTCATCAACAAATAACTATGACCTACCAAGAGACTCTCGATTGGATGTTCAACAAGCTCCCGATGTACCAACGCATCGGCGCTGCCGCCTACAAGGCTGATCTCAATAACACCATACAACTCCTTCAAATGCTCGGCAACCCACACCAGAACCTCAAATCGGTGCATGTAGCCGGCACCAATGGCAAAGGCTCCACCTCCCATATGCTAGCCTCCGTGTTTCAGGAAGCTGGATATAAAACAGGGCTCTACACTTCGCCCCACTTACGCGACTTTCGCGAACGCATCCGCATCAACGGCGAGATGATCCCTGAAGATAATGTCGTGACATTCATTGACTCATACAAAGAACAGTTTGAGTCAATGGAGCTCTCCTTTTTTGAAATGACCGTTGGCATGGCATTCGATTACTTTTCCAAAGAACAAGTCGACATAGCCATCGTTGAGGTGGGCATGGGAGGCAGGCTTGACTCCACCAACCTCATCACCCCTGAAGTAAGCATTATCACCAACATTGATTTCGACCACATGAAGTTTTTGGGCGACACCCGTGCTAAAATCGCTTATGAGAAAGCGGGCATCATCAAACCCAACATCCCTGTAGTCATTGGAGAAACACATCCAGAAACCCAACAAGTCTTCATCGATAAGGCAACAGAAACCCATAGCCCTATCTATTTCGCTGACCAAATCTTCGATTGTGACAAGATTCATATCGAATCCGACACTGAACAGCTTTTCGATGTTTGGAAAAACAACGAATTGTATATGGAAGCCCTCGAAATTCCATTAATGGGCAATTACCAGCAGAAAAACCTCACTACAGTGATGTGTGCAATCGATTTGTTGCGTGATAAATTCAATCTTTCTGAAGAAATCATCCGCGATGGCATTGGAAGAGTGATTCGCAATACCCACTTGATGGGTCGCTGGCAAATCCTCAACAAAGACCCTCTGGTCATCGCCGACACAGGGCACAATGTTGCCGGCATTACAGAAATAGTACGCCAACTTGCCGAAATGAATTATGAGAAACTCCATTTCGTACTTGGAATGGTCAACGACAAGGACATCGACAGCGTGCTACAGATCCTTCCCCACGGCGCTGAATATTATTTTTGCAAAGCAGACATTCCAAGAGGATTAGACGCCCATATCCTAGCCGAAAAAGCATTTGAAATGGGCCTTAGAGGGGAAGTTTTCGAATCAGTCAGCCACGCCTATCGTTCCGCCGTCAACAATGCCCATTTCGACGACATCGTTTTCATAGGAGGCAGCAATTTCACCGTGGCCGAAGTCGTCTAAGCCCTATTTCCACCGACTTTGCTTTATCATTATGAAAAATAATCATCGTTGTTGCTCGATACAACAACGATAATTGTTACTTTTGCAGGAAATATTCAACAAAGTGAAGGGCAAGAGACTTTATCATATAGTTTTTATTGGTATTTTGACAATTCTTCTGTCCTCATGCAACGTGAGTCGATTTGTCCCACAGGGAAAGTATTTGGTTACAAAGAACACTGTAATCATAGAAAAAAAAGGCACCAACATCAACAAATCGACACTGGCATCCTATATTCATCAGAAGCCATACAAGGATTTCCTTCAAACCAACATTCCAACTTGGATTTATTTCAAATCAGAAAGAAGTCCTAAAAATGTAATCTGGAGATGGCTTAATGAGAATTTCGGGAAGGCCCCTGTTTATTACGAGCAGTCAGAAGCCTTAAACTCGGCTAAACAGATGACCCTTTATCTCGACAATGTTGGATATCCATACTCAACAGTCACCAGCTCGGTCAAAACCAAAAGGAAAAAGGCCACAGTAACCTATCACGTAACGCCATCCACACCATACCGAATCAACCATATCAAGTATGAAATTGGCGATTCACTCATTGAACGTTACATCATGAGAAATCCTGATTTGCTATTGGCAAAGGAAGGTGACATCTTCAATACCTTTACGCTCAATGATGAACGAGACAGAATCACCGACTGGCTTAAAAACTTAGGGTATTACTATTTCCATCACGACCTCATTCATTACGAAGTGGATAGCAATTTCATGGATCACAAGATGGATGTGACTATGATTATTCCTTCCAAAAAGCCCTACACAAGACGCTATCTCATTAATAACATCAACGTTATACCAAACAAGCCTGTTTTCAATCGCAACGAAAAACCGATTGATTCAGCGCTCCTTACCTATGATATCAAATTCGGGACAAGAAAGCTTCCCAACACATTACACTATTACTATTATGACAGATCCAAGGTGACTCCCCAAACCATTTCACAATCTATTCAACTCATAGAGGGAGCGCCTTATCGTCAACGAAATGTGTCGCTGACCTACCGCAACCTAAGCAACTTCGCCATTTTCAGTAACGTCAATATTGATTTCGACACTATTCCGACTCATACTGATTCCATCGGAAAACTCGATTGCACTATCAGCATGACCCAAAACAACCTTCATTCTATTACCGTACAAGCTGAAGGCACCAATTCGGGTGGCGATTTGGGTATCAAAGGAAGCGTCTCCTACACAAACAAGAATATTTTTAACGGTGCAGAAGTATTCCAGTTGAGTCTTCGTTCAGGATTGGAAGCGCAGACCGTAATGAGTCTTAACGACACGCAAACCGAAAGTGTCTTTAACACTACTGAACTGGGTGTTACAGCCAGCATCAGGTTCCCAAAATTCCTTAGCCCTTTTCCCGTTAATAGTTATTCGCGCGACTATCAACCCAGCACTACTATAGCATTAGGCCTTTATGGACAAAAACGCTATTACTACACACGAGCAACAGCGTCCGCCTCATTAAGCTACGACTGGAAAAGCAGCTACCGCTTCGGGCAGACTCTTTCACCCATCTATTTGAACAGTGTAAGACTTACTGATATCAATCCGTCATTCCAAGCTCTGCTTGACCAAGAAGTCAACCAGCGGAAAAAGGACCAGTATACTAATCATCTGATTCTCGGTTCTCGCTACGCCTTCACCCTTAACACACAGAACATTCGTAGAACTGGTAGTTTCTTATATCTCAGGGGTGAAGTCGAGACCAGTGGCAATCTGATTTCATTGTTCAACAACACCAAACTCATCACGGAGGAGAATGGTCATCACAATTTATTTGGAATCCGCTATGCACAATATGTAAGGTCAAGTCTTGATTTCCGCCAGCATATTGATCTTGGGCACAATTCTTGGCTGGTCATGCGACAATTCGTTGGTCTTGGCATACCTTATGGCAATTCTATTGACCTTCCTTTTGAACGCAGCTTCTACGCTGGAGGTTCCAATGGCCTTCGTGGATGGATTTATCGTGGTGTTGGCCCAGGTGCTTATAAGCCATCTTCGCAAAATCTGGAGCGAATTGGAGATATGCAATTGGAATTCAACGCTGAATACCGTTTCCCATTATACAACATCATTAATGGAGCCTTATTCTTTGATGCAGGCAATGTATGGACATACAGCCCCAACCCTTCATTGCCTGATGGAGAGTTCAAATTCGACCAATTCTACAAACAAATTGCCATGGACGCTGGCATTGGCTTCCGCATCGACATCTCTTTCCTCATTTTGCGTCTCGATTTCGCCTATGCCATGCGCAATCCCTATCAAGATGAGAACGGTAGCTATTGGACCTTCCATCAACCCAAGTCATATTTCCAAAATATCAGGGCCAACATGGGAATCGGTTATCCTTTCTGACACATTATGATGGACCGGAATGAATTACACCAAAAGCTATTATCATCATTCGGTTTCACGCCAACGAAAGGCCAAGACACCGTACTATATCACTTAGCTGCTTTTTTGCTTTCCGAAAAAGAAAACCCCGTCTATATACTCAGAGGATTTGCCGGTACAGGAAAGACTTCTCTAGTCAAGACATTAGTCAATACTCTACCCAATATTGGATTAAGTTTCGTACTGATGGCTCCTACAGGTCGCGCCGCCAAGGTATTAAGCAATTATTCAGGCCAATATGCAAGTACCATACACCGAAGAATCTACCAAACTCGATCCGTCCCCGATGGTAGTATCAGTATGACCCGATCTGAAAACCAAAACAAGAATACTGTCTTCATTGTTGATGAGGCATCGATGATTGGCGAGCAAAACGAGTTCGGAGGCAAGAGTCTGCTTGACGATTTGTTAGGATATGTCTTTTCAGGAGAGCATTGTCGTCTTTTACTCATCGGCGACACGGCACAGCTCCCACCTGTTGGCAGTCTGCAAAGCCCTGCTTTAGATTGTGATTATCTGAAATCAGAATTTCCTATTACTGCAGCCACCTATGAACTCACCGAGGTAAAACGTCAAGCCTTAGAATCGGGCATCCTTTTCAATGCTACTCATATACGGCAATTAATCAACGAAAGGTGTGACGATTATCCTCTTTCTCTTTTCCAATTGAAAGGGTTTCATGACATCTACAAGATTGAGCCTGAGACCTTTGAGGAGATGCTATTCAATTCATTTAGGGATAATGCCGACAATGAATCCGTCATCATTTGCAAATCTAACAAAAGAGCCAACCTATTCAACCAAGCAATAAGAAGCCGAATTCTGAACATTGAAGGAGAGATTGCCACTGGTGATAAAGTAATGGTAGTAAAAAACAACTACTTTTGGGCTGATAACAAAGATGGAACAGGATTCATTGCCAATGGTGACATGGCGGAGATTAGGAAAATAAAGCATTTTGAGGACTATTACGGTTTTCGTTTTGCCGATGTAGAATTAAGTTTAGTTGACTATCCTGGACGACCGAATATCGAAGCAAAAATATTACTTGACACATTAAACAGCAATAGTCCATCGATGACAGAATCGGAAAGTCAACGTTTGTTTACTGCAGTAGAAGAGGACTACATGGACATTCCAAACAAAAGGCAGCGTTACAAAGAAATGCGGAAGAATCCATGGTTTAACGCATTACAAATAAAATTCGCCTATGCGTTGACATGCCACAAAACTCAGGGAGGTCAATGGAACACCGTATTCGTTGATTCATCGATGAATCAAAAAGAAGCGTTGAAAATAGAGGATTTACGATGGATATATACAGCACTGACAAGAGCGCAGGAGCGAGTCTATTTCGTAAATTTCAAAGACGAATTTTTTATTGGTTAATCAGCCGTATAAAAACAGCAAACCCCGTCGGCTGATGCCGACGGGGTTTCCGTTGTGGGAGGGCGACGAACTACTTTCCCACGTCTTACCGCAGTATCATCGTCGCGGCAGGGCTTAACTTCTCTGTTCGGAATGGGAAGAGG
>JBGUNT010000080.1:0-14900 GCA_045117495.1 Candidatus Limimorpha sp.
GGCTCGACAACGGCTTGGTGAAAGACAAGTGGAGTTCCGTTGACTTCAAAAAGGTCCTGAAAGCTTTGTGATCCTATGGGAGCCTACATCATCAGGAAGTTGTTATACGGCGTTGCGGTGCTCTGGGGCGTCGCCACGCTGGTGTTTTTCCTCTTCAATATCCTTCCTGGAGATCCGGCTCAGATGATGCTCGGACAACGCGCCGACCAAGAATCTGTGAATGCCATTCGTGAAGAGCTTGGCATGAACCAAAGCCTTGGCAAGCAATATGTCGATTATCTCAACGACCTGGTCCCGATTTCGTTTTACGACGTCTCGAAAGGTGAACAAAAACTGGAGAAGATAGGCCATTATGCAAAACTGGCGACATTGGGGAATACGGCTGTCGTGCTGAAAGGTCCCTATCTGCGTATGTCGTACCAAAGCAAGCGTAAGGTGTCCGACATTTTGGGTGAGGCTTTCCCCAACACCTTGTTACTGGCGGCGGTTTCCATCTCCATAGCCATGCTGTTGGGCTTGGTGATCGGCATTTTGGCTGCTGTCATCAACACGAAGTTCCTTAATAAGCTGACGCTTTTCATCACTACCATCGGCATGTCGCTGCCATCGTTTTTTGCGGCCATCCTCATGGCATGGGTATTTGGTTTCCTGCTTGAGCATTATACGGGTTTAAGCATGACGGGCAGCCTTTATACAGTCGATGAATACGGCAGGGGAGAGTTCTTGAGTTTACGGAACCTCATCCTGCCTGCTTTGACTTTGGGTATGCGCCCCCTGGCCGTGGTGACCGAACTGACCCGCACCTCATTGTTGGAAGCCATGTCGATGGACTATGTGCGTACTGCGCGTGCCAAAGGCTTAAAACCCTGGCGCGTCATCTGCGTCCACGCCTTGCGCAATGCCTTGAACCCCGTCGTGACAGCCGTATCGGGATGGTTTGCCTCACTGTTGGCAGGCGCCGTCTTCGTCGAGTATGTCTTCGACTGGAAGGGTATCGGCGTGGTGGTGGTCGATGCCTTGGATAAATACGACTTCCCAGTCATCATGGGCGCAGTGCTGCTCATCGCCGTCATGCTGATTATCGTCAATATCGTGGTGGATATCATTTATGGGATTATCGACCCCCGTGTTAGAATCAATGGATAATGAATAAAATAGGCAAATACGAATTCATGGCAGAGCCGTTCCACTGCGATTTCTCGGGACGGATGTTTTTGGGTCATCTCGGCAACCAGATGCTTAATGCCGCCGACTTCCATTCCACCGACCGTGGTTTCGGGATGAAGTATCTGATGACCATCAAGCGTTCATGGGTGCTCTCGAGATTGGCCATCGAGATGGAGGAGATGCCAGCCCAATACGAGCGTTTTACGATTGAGACCTGGGTGGAGAGCGCTATGAAGTTCTTCACCAGCCGTAACTTCTGCGTCTCCGATGGACAAGGGAGGGTGTACGGCTATGGTCGCTCCATCTGGGCGATGATCGACACGGAGACGCGTCAACCCAGCGACATCTATTCCATCGACAATGGCGCCATCAACGATTGGATTGTCGACGACAAACCATGTCCGATTGAGAAAGGAGGTCGTGTGAAGATGTCGGATGATGCCGAACTGATAAGAAGCATTGAGGTCAACTACAACGACATCGACATCAACGGGCACGTCAACTCGGTGAAATATATCGAGCATGTACTTGACCTCTGGGATGTTGCCTGGTATGGCGAACATAGCCTGAAAAGGTTTGAAATCGCCTATGTGGCAGAGACGCATCAAGGCGACAGGATGAACTTTTATCGCGAACAAGTCGCTGATAACGAGTTCTGTGTGCGCTTGACAAAGACGGATGTCTTGACCCAAAAGGAGACAGAGGTCTGCCGTTGCAGACTGGTGTTTTAGTTTTTTTTATGTAACTTTGTACTTTAGAATAACGAATCAAAAAATATACATCATGAGAAGCAAAATCGTAGCAGGAAACTGGAAAATGAACCTCACTTTCGATGAGGCTGAAACTTTGGTCGATGATATCCTTGACCGCCTTGATGAACAGGATGAAATGAATTGCGAAGTCATCATTTGTCCACCGTTCCCATATCTCGAAATGCTGACGGACTATGAGTTTGACGAGCAGCGTTTCAACGTAGGAGCACAAAACTGCAGTGCCTACGACAAGGGAGCCTACACGGGTGAGGTGTCGGCCAAGATGCTGAAGTCCATCGACGTGGACTACTGCATCATAGGTCACAGTGAAAGGAGGAAATATTTTGGCGAGACCAATGAAGTGTTGGCCGAGAAGATCAACCGTCTGATCGAAAACAACATGTCGCCCATCTACTGTGTCGGCGAGGTGCTGGAGGAACGCGAGGCGGGCTGTCATTTCGAGGTCGTCAAGGAACAACTTGAAAAAGGCTTGTTCCACCTCGACGGCGACGCCATTTACGATGCCATCATTGCCTACGAACCCGTATGGGCTATTGGTACAGGCAAGACCGCCACTCCGGAGCAGGCACAAGAGATGCATGCCTATATCCGCTCGTTGATCAAGGAGCACTACGACGAGGCTACGGCCGACGAGATCCGTATCCTTTACGGTGGCAGCTGCAACGCCAAGAATGCCACCGAGCTGTTCTCTCAACCCGACGTCGACGGCGGCCTCATCGGCGGCGCTTCGCTGAAGGCAGAAGACTTCGTCTCCATCTGCAACCAAGCCTCACACATCGGGGAAGAGTGATGAAGACCCTGGAATATACTTTCACTGCACCTGGTTCCGACATCCAGCATGACATGCTGACAACGATGTTGGCAGAGATGGGCTTTGACTCTTTTATGGACGAGGGTCAGACCTTAAAAGCCTATTGCTCGGAAACCAGCCGTGACGATGTTGCGGTCGAAAACTTGTTGTCGGAGCCTGCCTTTTTTGACATCCGTCTGCTGAAGGTGGAGGAGATGCCCGACAAGGATTGGAATGAGCTGTGGGAAGCTTCCTATCAGCCTGTGGTGGTCAACGAACGCTGCCGTGTGCGCGCACCTTTCCATGAGCCTGACCCGAGTTTCGAGTTCGACCTCGTCATCGAGCCCAAGATGTCGTTTGGCACGGCCAACCACGAGACGACGGCACAAATCATCCAGCTGATGCTGGAGACCGATTTTCAGGGGAAGGAAGTCCTCGACATGGGTAGCGGTACGGCGGTGCTGGCTATATTGGCCAAAAAGCTTGGGGCCGCTCACACGGTGGCCATCGACAACGACGAATGGGCCTACCGCAATGCCTTCACCAACGTTGAGTTGAACGGCATGTCCGACATCGAAATCATTCTAGGCGATGCCTTGGCCATCAAAGGACACTACGATGTGGTTTTAGCCAACATCAACCGCAACATCCTGCTTCGCGATATGCATTACTATGTGGATGCCATGCGTGCCGATGCCCATATTTTCTTTAGCGGCTTCTACACCGAGGATCTGGATGGCATCAGAGCTGAAGCAGAACGTCTTGGCTTGCGCTATTGCCGCCATCTGAGTCGCAACAACTGGGTGGCTGCCGAGTTTTGTAAAGATAGGATTGTAGTCTAATAAGTTCAAAAGATGAAGAAGAGCCTGTTTGTCATATTGTTGTTGTTTTGTGTCGGCATGACGACACTTCGGTCGCAGTCGTTTTTTTCGACCGACAAGGACACGTTCTATAACCAACTGAACGCATTCCTTAACTCTTCTTCATCGAAGGAGGACAGGGAAGAGGCGGCCGCCATCATGAAAGGCTTTGAAGGCGTATGGAAAAGCTACTATAGCCAGTCGGAAGCCGATATGGTGATACGTTTGTGCGAACAGTTTCATGCGCGCAGCGGCGCCAGAGTCTATGCGAACATCTTCAATTTTGTGGAGGTGCTTCAAAAGATTCCCACGGCAGGCCTCTCGCACCAAGATGTGGGCAATTGGCTGGGCTATACCGATGCCAAGGCCCAAAAGTCGATGGTGGGCATGGACAAGTATCTGGCTTCCTGCCAGCGTATCTTCGTCGATAAGGTCTTGTCGGCCAAAGGCAACTCCAAATGGATGCTACGCGATGCTTTGATAGGCTTCCCTTCGAGGGAGTCTTTCGAGCTGACCGTCGACGGCACATTGGTGTTGGCTTCTTCAAAAGATGAATCCGTCATCAACGGCGCGTTGGGCGTCTATCATCTGGAAGACAACCTTTGGGAGGGCAGAGGAGGACGTGCCGATTGGTCGCGATTTGGCATTTCCCCTTCCGAGATGTCGGTGCAATTGCCAGATTACTATACCTTGGACCTGAACCGTTCTGAATACAGCATCGACTCGGTCATTTATCGTGACAACCATTATTTCAAGGATCCCATACTATGCCGTTACGAAGATAAGGTGTTGGTCAACAATCCCGACGAGCGGACGCAGTATCCTCGTGTGAGGTCGTACCGCTCCGATTATGTCATCCCCAATATCTTCAAGGATATTGACTTTAGGGGCGGCTTCGGCGTGATGGGCAATCAGATTGAAGTGTTTGGCGAAGGACGAAGGAAAGCGGTTTTCAACTTTAGGAAAGGCAACAAAAGGGTCTTGAAGGTGGAAGCCCCGCGTTTCATGATAACAAAAGAGGATGTGCTGGTCTCCGACCACGCTGCCTTCCGCTTGTATCTTACCGACTCCGTCACCCATGTGACCGACTCCATCTATCACAACAACCTTGGCTTCAGGTACGACAACCAGAAACGGAAGATGATGATCTACCGTTCGCTGAAAGACTATGGCGATGCTCCTTTCCATGACCTTTACCATGGCGTGGATATCTATCTTGAGGCGATGTATTGGGATTTTGACGGTCATAACATCGACTTCAAGCGCATGGAAGGCGTCAACCCGAAGAGCGAGGGCGATATCGTCTCGGTCAACTACTTCCGCGACGATGACTTCAAGATGCTGCAAGGCATGGACGACATCCATCCGATGATCCGCATCGAAAAGTTTGTCAGAGGTTTTGACAACATCGAACGACAAGACCACTTCTCGGTGGCCGACCTGGCCAACAGCATCCATTACCCCATCGAACAGGTGCTCTCGCTGCTGCTGAGGCTGCAAGCCGACGGTTATGTCGAATACGATGCTCAAGCCAAATGGGTGACCGTTTTGCCACGCTATTACGATGTCTTGGATTCGTATCGCGAGAAAATCGACTTCGACGTTATCAAGCTCCATACCGCTACGACGAACCGCCAACCCAACTTGCGCCTCGATTTGACCAACAACGAGATGCTTGTGTTTGGCATCACCAGCCAAATCGACGGGGTCGATGGCGCCGCCATATCGTTGAGCGACAGGAAACGCGTCGTTATCGTTCCCGACAACAACCGTATCGTCTTGGGGCGTAACCGCGACTTCCGCTTCTCGGGTGGCATCATCGCCGGCATGTTCGAGTTCTTTACCAAGGACTGCCTGTTCTCGTATGAGGACTTCTCCATCGACATGGCAAAGGTCGACTCCTTGCGTTTCTATGCCCGCGACAACCGTCATATTATTCCCGTCAACGGCACCCTCGAACGCCTGCAAGGCCACCTGATGATTGACAGGGGCGACAACAAGTCGAGCCGCATCGAGACGCCCGAATATCCTTACTTCCAAAGCGAAGCCCCCGCCTATAAGTTCTATAGGAAAATCAACGGCGGCGTCTTCCATCCCGGCGATGTCGACTCCATACAGTCCGAAAAAGACCTGGCAGGCAAGTTCTATTACAAGCTGTATCCTTTCACCGTCGACAGCCTCAACGACCTTTCCATGCGCAAGGTGCGATTCGACGGCGAACTGGTGTCGGGAGGCATCTTCCCCAACATCAAGCAGCCTTTGGTGGTGATGGATGACTATTCCTTGGGCTTCGAACATCAGATCGGGCAGAATGAAACGGATTCCTATCCCATGTTCGACGGTTCGGGTCGTTTCCACCAGAAGGTGTATTTGTCCGAAAACGGATTCTATGGCGACGGCCGTCTCGACTATCAGACTTCAGTGTTCGATGCGGACCATTTTGTGTTCTATCTCGATTCAGTCACTGCCGTTACCCATCGGTTCAATATGGTGCCTAAAGAGGATGGGACCTTGTTCCCCCTGGCCAGTGCCGACGCCCTTCGCATGAAATGGGACGTGAAAACGCCTGTGCTGACGACGGAGACCATCGACAAACCCATCTGCATGTACGGCAATACTTATTTTACGGGTAAGACCAGCCTGTCGCCCGAAGGCTATGCCGCCGACGGTAAGCTGAGGTTTGGCCTCACAGAGTTCGACTCCGACTACTTCGCCTTCGATGCCAATACCTTTGTGGCCGATTCGGCCGACTTCCTGCTGTACACGGCGGATACGAGCACCGTGGCCTTCTCTGCGACAAATTATCGGGCGAATGTCGATTTTGACAGTCAAAAGGTGCAATACGACTACCTGGACGAAAACAGTAGCCTCGACTTCCCGATGAACCATTTCGTCTGCTCACTGAAAGAGGCGGAATGGGATATGGCATCCAACAGCTTGCATGTCTTCAACCCGGTGGAGAGCTTTGGCGACTATGCCACTGCTACCACTCACGAGGAACTGCTTGCCGTCCACAACGACGCCTCCAAGTTCATCTCCTTGGTGCCCGAACAGGATTCGCTGCAGTTCTATAGCATGAGCGCCGAATACGATATGACCAATTATATCATCCACGCCCACGACGTTAAGATCATTCGTGTCGCCGATGCTGCCGTGTTCCCCTATGAGCACGACATCGACATCAACGCGGATTCGAAACTGGAACCCGTGATGGGTGAGCTGCTGGCCGATACGCTGAACAGCTATCATTTGTATAAGGATGCTGTCGTAAACATCCACAGCAGGAACTACTATGAGGCTTCTGGCGTTTGGGATTACGCCAACAAAGAGGGCGTCAACATCCCGATACAAGTGGATACCATTGTGCCTGTCAATGGGGTGACCCATGGCTATGCCCATATCAACGATGAAGAGGGACTGAGACTGAATACGCAATATGCCTTCAAGGGTCGCGTCACATTGGATGCCACCCAAAGATATGGCTATTACGATGGCGTTTATAAGCTGGTGGCATTCAAGGAGGAGTTGCCTGTAGTGATGGATTCCTTGGCGGTTGCCGATACGTTGTTGGTGGGCGAGGAGCTTGTGGAAGAAGGACAGCTGGAGACGCCCGGGTTGGAGTCTTTGGTTCCTACCGATACCATAGCCGCGCTCAACCATTGGTTTGCATCAGCCACCCATATCAACCCCGATGAGATCCGCATCCCCGTGAACATGGAGAGAATCCAGAAACAAGATCCCAGGATGTGTAACGGCTTGTTCTATGAGCTGGCCATCGATGGCGGCTATTTTGCCTCTTTCCTCACGCCGCGCGACGGGAGGAATGGATTGGATGAGACCACCTCGGCCGACGGCGTGTTGTGGTTCGATGCCGACAGCACGCGTTTCATGATCACCAATACGGAACGTTACGACACTTATTTTGATTTGAATGAACGTGGCGTGATTGGTGGACACGGCAATATAGGCTTGGGATTCGATACCGCCTTGACACAATTCGTCATGCATGGCGGCTATACGCAGTATCCTAACGACAGCCTCGTCTTGTGCGGCACGCATGTCTTCAATGTGCCGCTGTTCGACGAGCAAGCCCTTGAGGCAATGGCGGAGGTCTATGCGAATGCCGAAGGCGAGTCCATCGACCTGTTCAAGACCCAGTTCCTGCAATACTATCGCTCTGAGAACTCCGATAAGGAAACCGAAGCGATGTTCAAGGCCATCGACTTGGAGGGCTATCCGCAGATGAAGGACAACGATTTCTATTGCAAGACCATCGTTATCCCCGATCTGAAGATGGTGTGGAACGACAAGATGCACGCCTTTGTGTCGGTGGGGAAGATCGGATTGGGCAGCTTCGGGAAAAATGTCGTCAACAAATATGTGGATGGCTTCGTGGTGTTTGACAGACGCCTGGGCAACATCACCTATTACTTCCAGAACGACATGTTCATGACGTATATCAATTATAACTGCGGCGACGGACAACTCCAAGTGCATGCCACCTATGGTGATATCGTCCAGAAGCTGTTCGACACGAAAGAGAAGAACCGCACCGTGGAGGAGGGTGGCAACCGCTTCCAATACGTGGCGGTGCCCTATGAGTCGATGCTTGACTTCTTGAACCGTCTGAGATATGCCGGCCTGAATTGATGATGACAAAATGAAGTTTTTTTCATCAAAAATGTCGTCATATTGCAATTATTTGTAATTTTACAACTTCAAAAGAAGAAGAGAATAAAACCTATAATACGATGAAGTTTATTGTATCAAGCTTAAAACTATTGAAGAGTCTCCAGGCTTTAAGCGGCGTGATAGGCTCGAAAAACACATTGCCTATTTTGGATGATTTTCTGTTCCAGTTGGGAGAGAACGAGTTGAAGATCACCACCTCCGACTTGGATGTGACCATGACCGTCACCATGCAGCCTGATATGGTGGATGGTACGGGTGAGGTGACCATTCCTGCACGCCTGCTGCTTGAGATCATGAAGAATTTCCCCGATGTACCGATTACGGTTTCAGTCGACAACAACACCTTGGCTGTTGAACTGATCGCCGGTGAAGGCCGTTACAAACTCGCTGGCCACAAGAGCGACGAGTTCCCCCAGCTACCCGTGATGGCCGACACTTCGGTGTGGGAGATTCCTGCTGATGTTTTGGCAAAGGGCTTCGACAAGACCGTGTTTGCCACGGGCGTCGATGAGATCCGTCCCATCATGTCGGGCGTGCTGATGGAGATGAACGAGAACTATCTGACCTTCGTCGCCACCGATGCCCATAAGCTGGTGCGCTACAGAAGGATGGACGTCAAGTCGGATACGGTGGCTTCGTTCATCATGCCGAAAAAGCCCATCAACCAGCTGAAGAACATCCTTGTCACTTTGGCTGACGAGCCCGTCCGCATTGAGTTCAACAAGACCAACGCTTCTTTCGTGTTTGGCGACTTCGTGCTGATTTGCCGCCTCATCGAAGGCCGTTATCCCAACTACGAGGCTGTCATCCCAAAGAACAATCCCAACCAGCTGACCATCGACCGTCAGTCGTTCCTGTCGGCCATCCGCCGTGTGGCAGTGTTCTCGAGCAAGGCTACCCATCAGGTGCGCTTCCGCATCACAGGCCAGGAAATCATGCTGACCGCCGAAGACGTCGACTTCTACAACGAAGCCAAGGAACGTCTCTCTTGCAGCTATACGGGCGACGACATGGAGATTGGCTTCAACTCAAGGTTCTTCCAGGAAATGCTCGTCAATTTCGACACCGAAGAGGTGAAACTCGAAATGTCGGCTCCCAACCGCGCTGGTATCCTTACCCCCGTGGGCAACGAGAACGAGGCCGAAGACCTGCTCATGCTGCTCATGCCCGTCATGTTGAACTAAGCAATAGTATAGGCTAACAATGAAAAAGCCAGCGGGATCTCCGCTGGCTTTTTTTGTTTCATGGGGTTCTGCGTTTTTATTTCACTTCAACAGTCGTGTTACCTACAATGGTCATCGGGATGCTCATGCCTTGTTCGTTGATGGTCATAGATATGTTCTGTTTCTGTGTGTTATGGGTTATAATGCCAGTCTGCGGATCGATGGTGGCCGTGCCTTCATAGGTACCGTTGATGTCAGCCATGCTACCGTTCACTTTGCCGGTATAAGTCAAGTCGATGCTCTTTTTCGAAATGGCTTTCACGGTGTAAGAGATATCGGCACTGAACTCCATGCCGCCGGTTTCCTGCGAAGTGGTGTTGGTCCATGAGCTGCCAACGACGACCTCGTTTTCGGGTAATTCGATGATAACACCCAGCTGGTTCATGGAAGCATCAATGCTGTCGCCAACGAGTTTTCCCATAACGTCATAGGTGATGTCGATGGGTTTGTGCAGCTTTGCTTCAATGTCTTTGGTCTGTCCAGCCAACATGGGACTTGCCTTTTCAGGATGCTCTGAGTCATATTCGAGCTTCATACCCATCTGTGAGATGGTCATTTTCATGGCCTCGATTTGGGTCTCGAGGATGGATTGGGTGTCGGTCACTTCCTTTGCCGAGAAGATTTGTCGGGTTTCCACGCTTTGTGACATGTTCATGGATTGGCCTTGCACCTCCATCATAGTCATCATGTTTGCCTTGGTGGTGACGGTGTAGGTCTTGCCTTGTTGCGGTTTCAGTCTAAGGGTGACGCCGTCTTTGGCCATGAATGAAAGGGTGGCCAATGCCACGAGAACGAGCATTGCGGGAGCGATTCTTCTGATAGTTTTTTTCATTTTTTTTAAGCTTTTATTTATCAATTGTTTAGTTAATGTGCGATAATGAAACGTTTGGTATCGCCTTGGTTGGTCTTAACAAAATATATGCCATTCGGATATTGAGCAGTGGAAATGAAAAGCTCCTTGCCATCGGAAATATGGTCTTCCATCTTTTGCCCAAATAGGTTGAAGATGCTGATCATGCCAAGGTTTTCACCTTTAATGCTGATGAATCCGTTGGCGGGATTGGGGGCAAGGCTGAATGTCAGGTTGTCTTCGTTGACACCATAGGTGGTCTCATAATAAATGGAGATGGTATAAATCCCGAAGTCTGTGTCGATGTATAAGGTTCCGTAAACGTCTTTCGTTAAAGGTGTGGCGTATGTCTCGAGGAAGACAGTCTCGCCGATGGGAATGATCATACCCGTTTGTGCGATGTTGTCACCTTCGTAAAAGCATTCCACGAAGAAACCATCAGCATAGCAGCGGTTGATGACCAATTCCTCAGAGGTGAAGTTGCTAATGGTGATTTGTCCGCCATGAGGAGTGCAACCATGGAAGTAAAAGTGCAACGAGTCAGGGGTAATGATGACTTGCTCGTCATCGAAAGGATTCTGTGCGTTTAAACTGAAGCACAATGCGATAGCTGCGATTAGAGTAAACAAATGTTTCATTATAGTAGTTGTATTAGTAGTGACAGTAAGATTATTTATTTAGGTGCAAAAATACCAAAAAAATCACATCTGCATAGAAAAGATGCGGTTTTGATAATGCGTAAAGATATAATGCAACGAGCCGCCCCTATCGGAGCGGCTCGTTAGTGGTTTATTGTCGTTTCGCTCGCACTGACGCGATGCGGGTCTTTAAAGCTTCGGTCCGGCAGCCACGAGAGCCTTGCCAGCGTCGTTCGTCGTGAACTTCTCGAAGTTCTTGATGAAGCGCGAGGAGAGGTCTTTGGCCTTGTCATCCCACGACTTCTTTTCGGTGTAGGTGTCGCGCGGGTCGAGGATGTTCGGGTCGACGCCCGGCAACGCGGTCGGCACTTCGAAGTTGAAGTACGGGATCATCTTGGTCGGGGCCTTCTCGATGCTGCCATCGAGGATGGCGTCGATGATGCCACGTGTGTCGCGGATGCTGATGCGCTTGCCCGTGCCGTTCCAGCCGGTGTTCACCAAGTAAGCCTTGGCACCGCTCTGTTCCATGCGTTTCACCAGTTCCTCGGCGTATTTCGTCGGGTGCAGCTCAAGGAAGGCTTGGCCGAAGCAGGCGCTGAAGGTAGGCGTGGGCTCGGTGATGCCGCGCTCGGTGCCAGCCAACTTGGCGGTGAAGCCGCTCAGGAAGTAGTACTTGCACTGTTCGGGCGTCAGGATGCTGACAGGAGGCAGCACGCCGAAGGCGTCGGCGCTGAGGAAGATGACGTTCTTGGCGGCGGGACCAGCCGAGATGGGACGCACGTTCTTTACGATCTTCTCGATGTGCTCGATGGGGTAGGAGACGCGGGTGTTCTCGGTCACGCTCTTGTCCTTGAAGTCGATCTTGCCGTTGGCATCGACAGTGACGTTTTCCAATAGGGCATTGCGCTTGATGGCGTTGTAGATGTCAGGCTCGCTTTCCTTGTCGAGGTTGATGACCTTGGCATAGCAGCCGCCTTCGAAGTTGAACACGCCTTCGTCGTCCCAGCCGTGCTCGTCGTCGCCGATGAGCAGACGCTTCGGATCGGTGCTGAGGGTGGTCTTGCCGGTGCCAGAGAGGCCGAAGAAGATGGCGGTGTTCTCGCCCTTCATGTCGGTGTTGGCGGAGCAGTGCATGGCGGCGATGCCTTGCAGCGGCAGGTAATAGTTCATCATCGAGAACATGCCTTTCTTCATCTCGCCACCGTACCAGGTGTTGAGGATGACTTGCTCGCGGCTGCTGACGTTGAAGGCCACGCAGGTGTCGCTGTTGAGGCCGAGTTCCTTGTAGTTGTCGACCTTGGCTTTCGAGGCGGTGTAGACGGTGAAGTTGGGCTTGAAGTCGGCCAGCTCCTCAGCCGTGGGCTTGATGAACATGTTGAGCACGAAATGGGCCTGCCATGCCACTTCCATGATGAAGCGGACGGCCATGCGGGTGTCCTTGTTGGCGCCGCAGAAAGCGTCGACGACATAGAGGTTCTTGCCGCTGAGCTGTTTCTTGGCAAGGTCTCTCACCTGTGCCCATACTTCTTCGCTCATCGGGTGGTTGTCGTTCTTGTAGCCTTCGGTGGTCCACCACACGGTGTCCTTCGACTTGGCGTCCATGACGATGTATTTGTCCTTAGGCGAGCGGCCGGTGTAGATGCCGGTCATCACGTTGACGGCGTCAAGCTCGGTCAACACGCCCTTGTCGTAGCCCGTCAGGGCGGGGTTCATCTCGTCCTTGAAGAGCTGCTCATAGCTCGGGTTATAATAAATGTCCTTCACGCCGGTGATACCGTAGGCAGTCAACGCGGCTTTGATTTCTTCGATGTTCTTAGCCATGGTTAATATTGTTAAAGATATATGATGTGCAAAGTTATGAAATTAATCCATTCATCGAGATGGAAAAACATGTTTTTTAGAATATCTTCCTCCAGACGTGGCATTCCGGCGTTTCCTTCCGCTGGTCGAGGTAATCCTGGTGGTAGTCCTCAGCAGGGTAGAAGACCATGGCTTGGCGTATTTGTGTGGCAGGATGATATCCCATCTGCATCAGCTCGCCAAAGACCTTAATGGCGGTGTCGCGCTCCTCAGTGTCGTTGAACCAGATGGCGGAGAGGTATTGCGTGCCGATGTCGATGCCTTGTCCGTCGACCTGCTCGAAGTCGTGGATTTCGAAGAAATAACGCACCAGGGTTTCGTATGTAACTTGTTCAGGGTCATACGCCACTTCGATGGTCTCCAAATGGCCTGTGGTGCCCGTTTTCACTTGTTTGTAGCTCGGATTTTCCATGTCGCCGCCCATGAAGCCGACGGTGGTTTTCGTTACGCCCTTGAGGCGCTTGAAGTAATACTCCACGCCCCAAAAGCAGCCCGCGGAGAAATAAGCCTTTTTCATCGCTGATGTCTTTATTATTTGTCGCAAAAGTAACGCTTTTTTCGTTCCTCGAGAACAAAAAAAAAGAGCCTCCGTTTCCGAAGGCTCTCTGATGTTTGAGGTCGGTTTACTTATTGCGTTCTTCCTCAATAGCGGCTTGGGCGGCAGCCAGACGTGCGACAGGCACGCGGAACGGCGAGCAGCTCACGTAGTTCAAGCCGGCCTTGTAGAAGAAGTGGACCGAAGCGGGGTCGCCACCGTGTTCACCGCACACGCCGCACTTCAGGTTGGCGCGCTGGCTACGGCCACGCTCCACACCCAACTTGACGAGTTGGCCAACGCCTTCTTGGTCGAGGGTGTTGAACGGGTCGGCAGGGATGATCTTCTCGGCGATGTAATCCTTCACGATGGCGTTGACGTCGTCGCGGCTGAAGCCGAAGGTCATCTGGGTGAGGTCGTTGGTGCCGAAGCTGAAGAACTCGGCTACGCTGGCGATCTTGTCGGCCACCAAAGTAGCGCGAGGGATCTCGATCATCGTACCGTACATGTAGCTGATCTTGACGCCGAACTTGGCTTCCACTTCAGCCTTCACGCGGTTGGCGATGGCCTTCTGGTGTTCAAGCTCCTTGACGTTGATGGTCAGCGGGACCATGATCTCCAGATGCGGGTCGAAGCCTTCCGTCATCAGTTCAGCGGTGGCCTGGAACAGGGCGCGGAACTGGGTCTCGGTGATCTCGGGATAGACGATGCCGAGGCGGACGCCACGCAGACCCATCATCGGGTTCACTTCGTTGAGGGCGTCGATGCGCTTCTTGATCTCCTCGAAGCTGATGCCACGCTCCTTAGCGAGGGCGCGCTGCTTCTCTTCGGTATGAGGCACGAACTCATGCAAGGGCGGGTCCATCAGACGGAAGGTCAACGGCTTGCCGTTCAAGACCTTCAGCGTGCCCTTGGCAGCGTTCTTGATGTAAGGCTCGAGTTCAGCCAAGGCAGCTTTACGCTCTTCGGTGGTGTTGGCCAGGATCATGTTACGCAGCTTGGCCAGCGGCTCTTCGCTGTTCTTGCCGTAGAACATGTGCTCGATACGGAACAGGCCGATACCTTCGGCGCCGAAGTTGACGGCGTTTTGGGCATCTTCCGGGTTGTCGGCGTTGGTGCGGACACCCATCTTGCGGTATTTGTCGACCAAGGCCATGAACTGCTGGAACAGCGGGTTCTCGGTGGCGTTGATCATGCCGACGGGCTCGTTGTAGACCCAGCCCTTCGAACCGTTCAGGCTGATGGTGTCGCCTTCCTTGAACTGCTTGTCGCCGATCTTCACGATGCCCTTCTCGAGGTCGATCTTCACGGCGTCGCAGCCCACGATGCAGCACTTGCCCCAGCCACGGGCCACGAGGGCGGCGTGTGAGGTCATACCGCCACGGGCGGTCAGGATACCGTCGGCGGCACGCATGCCTTCGACGTCCTCAGGGTTGGTTTCCTCACGGACCAGGATGTTGGCCACCTTGGCGGCACGGTATTCCTTGGCCTTCTCGCTGGTGAGGGCGATCT
>JBGUNT010000081.1:0-29394 GCA_045117495.1 Candidatus Limimorpha sp.
CCGCGAGGCCCAAGGCCGCGGTATTAAGGTCATCATTGCTGCCGCCGGCATGGCTGCCGCCTTGCCTGGCGTGATTGCCGCCAACACCACCTTGCCTGTCATAGGCGTACCTGTGAAAGGTATGCTCGATGGCCTGGACGCTATGCTGTCGATCATACAGATGCCTCCTGGCATTCCAGTTGCAACGGTAGGCGTGAACGGTGCTCTCAATGCCGCCATCCTTGCTGCCGAGATATTGGCTTTGGGCGATGCCCAGATAGCCGTCAAAGTGGCAAATTACAAGGAAAACTTGAAGAATAAGATTACCAAGGCGAATGCTGAATTGAAAGAGGTGAAATATCAATTCAAAACGAATTGACTCTGACCATCATCAGCCCGTCACGGATGGGCAGCAGCACTTGTTCCACTCTCGGGTCGTTCATCATCTTGTCGTTGAAGGCGATGAGGGCTTGCGTGTCGTGTTCCTTAGCGTTGGCGTCAAGCACCTTGCCATCCCATAGCACGTTGTCGGCCAGAATGAATCCCCCCGGCCGCATCTTTTCCATGACTAACTCGTAATAGAGGGGATAGCTCACCTTATCGGCATCGATGAAGGCGAGGTCGAAGGTCGCGTCCAAAGTAGGGAGGATTGTTTTGGCATCACCAAGGAGTAGCTCCACTTTGTCGTCAACCCCTGCTTTTGCGAGGTAATGCCGTATGGTCTCCTCATATTCCATGTTGGCTTCGATGGTGATGAGTTTCCCGCTTTCAGGCAGCCCCTGGGCCATGCAGATGGCGGCATAACCGGTGTAGGTGCCGATTTCGAGCACATGCTGTGGCTTGAGCATTTGGCAAAGGAATTGCAGGAACTTGCCTTGCACCGGACCCGACATCATACGTGGGTTCATCTCATGCAGGTAAGTGTGACGATACAACTCTTGAAGCACCGCATCGGGCAGCGTGGTGTGAGCTTCGATGTATTCTTCCAAACGATAGGGATCTAGGGTCATTCTTCAGTGCCTTTGAAAACAATTTGGCTGAGTTGTTTCTTGTCGAAAACCATGTTGGCCACTTCCAGGATGTCGCTCGCAGTGACGGCCTCCACTTTCTGGATGATGTCATCCATGTATTCTATGGGTTCGCCCATGATGAGCGAGCGCGTTGCACTCAACAGTTCGTTCATGCCGCTTTCATAGCTTAGGGCAACTTGTCCGATGAGTTGTTGTTTGGCATGATGGAGCTGAAGGGTACCTAACTTTTGGGTGCAAAGCTTATCCAATTCCTTGTGTACCAATTCGATAGACCTTTCTAAAGAATCGGGATCTACACCCATGAAGACATTGATGAGGCCGACATCGCTGTAAGCGGTGTACTGTGACTCGATGCTATAGGCGAAGCCGTATTTTTCGCGGATGTTCAAGCCGAGGCGTGAGCTCATGGCTGGGCCTCCCAATACGTTGTTGAGCATCACGATGGGCATGCGCAAAGGACTGCTGAACTCAGGGGCGATGTTGCCAATGATGCAGTGGCTCAAGTGGTTGTTGCGTTTGTCGTTGCGGCTTTCGGGCTTGTAGCCTTTGAAGGCTTCGCGTTTTTTGTTGACGAGGTGTGCGGGTTGGTTGCCGAAGTAGGTCATGGCCAGGTGTTCAAACTCCTTAAAGCTGATGTCTCCGATGCTGGCCAGAATCATTTGGTCGGTGCTGTAGTTGTGGGCCATGAAGTCGAGGATGTCCTGACGATGGAATCCTTTTACCAATTCGCTGGTACCCAGTATGTTGCGTGAAAGCGGATGTCCTTTGAAGACCATCTCTTCGAAAAGGTCGTAGATCTCATCGGAGGGTGAGTCCAAATAGGAATTGATCTCATCCAAGATGACCTCCTTTTCCTTGGCCAGTTCGTTCTCAGGGAACGTTGACTGGAAGGCGATGTCGGCGAAGAGATCGAGGCTGCGTTTGTAGTGTTGCTTGAGGAAGGTGGCTTGGATGCAGGTTTCCTCCTTGGTGGTGAAAGCGTTGAGGTCGCCGCCCACGTTATCGAGGCAACTCAAGATATGGTAGGCCTTGCGGTTTTGTGTGCCTTTGAAGATGGTGTGCTCCACGAAATGGGCAAGGCCGTTCTCAGACGCCAATTCATCTCGCGTACCAGTCTCCACCATCAGCACGAGGTGGGCGATTTCACCTTGTTTTTCTTTATGTATTAGCCGGATACCGTTGGGTAGGACAGCCTCATTGTATTTGTTTTCCAACATCAGTGTAGAATTGGGCTGCAAAGATACGATAAAAAGATACGATAAACCGAAAACATTTATAACTTTGCACCTTTAAAATCAATTCTATTCAACATGAAAAAATTATTTACCCTTTTACTGATGGCGGCTTGCTGCATGACAGGTTACGCCCAGGCTGTCATCGACCCGCTTTTGAGCGAAGAGATGAACCGTCGCAACGATGACGAACAACTCAAAGTGATCGTTATCATGAATTCACGATACGACAGAACGCAGCTTAACCGTCGTGCCGATTATTTCGTTTCGCGCGCCGAGCGTCGCGAGTTTGTCGTCAACGAATTGAAGGAATTTGCTGCAACATCGCAATATGACCTGAAACGTTCGCTTTCAGAGATGGAACGCAACGGCATGGTGTCGGCTCCTACCACCTTGTGGATGGCCAATGCCTTGTATTTTGATGCCACAAAGGCAGCCATCATGGATTTGGCCCGTCGCAACGACATCGAAATGATTGGTTATGCCAAAGAGTATAACTGGCTTCCCGATGGGGAGGAGTCAAGGCCTGTCGGTGCTACGCGTGAGATCACGCAGAATGTCATTCAGGTTGGCGCCGATCAGGTGTGGGACTTGGGATACACAGGTGAAGGCGTTGTGGTGGCTGTCATCGATACGGGTGTCAACTACAACCACGTGGATGTGGCCGACCATCTTTGGGACGGCGGTGCCGAGTTTCCTAACCATGGCTACGATGTGAAGAACCACGACAACGACCCAATGGACGACCACGGTCACGGTTCGCACTGTTCGGGAACCGTGTTGGGTGACGGAACGGCAGGCAGACAGACGGGTATGGCTCCCGATGCCACGCTGATGTGCGTCAAATGCTTGGATGCTACTGGCAATGGTGGCGCACAAAGCATCAGCGAAGGCATCCAATGGGCCGTGGAGCATGGCTGCGACTTGTTCAGCATGTCGCTCGGCTTGCCCGCTTCATCGATTCCTGACCGTACGCTGTTGCGTCATACCTGTGAGGCTGCTTTGGATGCAGGCATTGTTGCGGCCATCGCAGCTGGCAATGAAGGCAACCAAACATGGCAATATCCTATTCCTAACAATGTGCGTGTGCCTGGCAGCTGCCCTCCCCCTTATATGGACGAAGTGCAGGGCGAGAACCCCGGCGATTTGACTTGCTCGGTTTGCATCGGTGCTGTCGACTATAACGACAATGCTGCCAATTTCTCCTCACATGGTCCTGTGACTTGGCAGAATACCGAATTTGGCGACTATGCCTACAACCCGGGCATCGGCCTCATCCGTCCCGACGTGTGCGCTCCTGGCGTCAACATCATTTCGTTGAACTTTGCAACCAACAATGGCTACACCGATATGAGCGGCACCTCTATGGCGACGCCCTGCGTGGCTGGATGTATGGCATTGATGCTGTGTAAAGACAACAATTTGACGCCTGCCGATGTCTGCCGTATCCTTGAAGAGACGGCCGTCCCGCTGTCGGATGGCAAGAGCAACGTGACGGGCTTTGGTCGCGTCAACGTGTTGGCCGCTGTCGAAGCCATCCAATTGGGTGCCATCAGATATAACAGCTTTGCCATCAACGACCCTGCCGGCAACAACAACCACAAGCTCAACCCGGGCGAGTCGGTCACAATGAGCCTTACCTTGGACAATGTCAGCGATGCTGCTGTCAACAATGTGTCGGTGGTGCTCACCTCCGACAATCCTCATGTCACCATCACCGACAACCAAGTACAGTTCCCCAATTTTGCCGCCAACACCACCCAAACTGTGGAAGACGCTTTTGCTTTTACGGTGGACGACGAGGTGACAGCACTGCAAAAGATCAAATTCTCCTATGAGATTTCTGTTGGTGGCGAGGTGACTGGAACCTATAACGCGAATGTTGTGGTGTTCGATTATGACTTGCAAAAGGGGGCTGTGGCGGTCATCAATGACGACAATGGTGACGGCCTGCTCAACCCTGGCGAGACTGCCGACTTGCGCATTATGGTCGACAATGCAGGTAATGAACTGGCCCAATCGGTGATGGGCACTTTGTCAACCGATTATGAACTAGTCACCTTGAATGGGAACCAGAAGAGTTTCAGCACCATCGGTGCAGATATGATGGGTTATGCCGATTATAATGTCACCCTCGATGCCAATGCGCCTGAGGATTTCGCTATCCCCTTTACGCTTGATCTTGTCGATGCCAATGGCCGCCATACCATATTGAATTTCAACTATAAGAACTCTTGCAATGTCATTTTCTCGCTGCACGACTCCTATGGCGACGGCTGGCAAGGTAATTATCTCACTGTGGTCTATTCCGATGGTACCCCCACCGAGCAGATGACGGTCAACAACGGCAGCTCGGCTTCCTACACCCGTGAGTTGGCTTCCAATTCGACCATCTCACTGACTTGGCACAACGGTTCTTGGACGGAGGAATGCAGCTTCGAAATCACCTATGAGGATGGCTCGGTCATCTATCAAAACAGCGGTGGCTTTAGCGGCACGCAGGCCTTCACCATCAATTGTGCCGGTGGCAGTGGCGCTCCCGAGTTCTGTGCGCCGATTCGCAACTTGACCTACGAGTTGGATGGTAACGATGTCGTCCTTGCTTGGGACGCTCCCGAAAGCGGCACACCGGCTTGGTATGAGGTGTATCGCGACACCGAACTCCTTGATTTGGTCGAGGGTTTGACCTTCACCGATGCCAACGTCGCGGAAGGCTTATACAATTATTGTGTCTATGCCGCTTATGATGGCTGCCAAAGCGAGTTTGTTTGCGTCGAGGTGGACGTGTCGATGTGCGATGCGGTCCGGAACTTGGACTACACTTTGAATGATGAACTTTTGCTGTCACTCACCTGGGAAACTCCAGAAGACCCGACTGGGTTGGTGGAATACCAAGTCTATATGGATAACGAACAGTTGACCACGACCAATGATTTGAGTTATGCTTTTACCATTACAGTGGGTGAACATGATGTGTACGTGAAGGCAGTGTATGACGGTTGTGAGAAAGACAGGCATGTGGATGTCTGCATCGTGGGCGCCGTTGAAAACTTGCATTATGTCGGTGACGGCCATCAGGTCGACGTGGCATGGGATGCTGTGGAGGGTGTGAGCCAATATGAAGTGTATCTCAACGATGTTTTGGCCGCCACGGTCGATGAGACATCCTATGGCGCCGAGTTTGAGGATGGCTTGACCACAGTGACGGTGAAACCGGTTGCCGAAGGCTGCCATGTGCTGGGCACCAGCATTGAGGTATGTGTCATTTCCGCCGTGCAGGTTTCATATGAAGGTATGACTCTGAACGGACAATTGCAGTTTGCATGGGAGCCAGTCGCCAATGCGGAATACTATGAAGTGAGATGCAACGGCACGGTTCACCAAACCACCGACAATGCTTTCGCTTTTGATGCTGTGGCAGGCGAAAATGAGATTTGCGTCATTGTCCATTCGGTGTATGGCTGCGTTTCTGAAACGACTTGCATGAATCCTAACATTTGTCCTGCCGTTGCTGATTTCGATTATGCTTTCGATGGCAATGAGGTGACGATAACCTGGGAAGGCGAGGATATCTCGCAAAACAAAGTGCTGCTGAACGGAGAGGAGCATGTGGTGTATGAAAACAGCTACGCTACCCAATTGGAAAACGGAGCTTATACCCTTGTCGTAATACCTACCTATTATGAGGAATGCTGGGATGCCATTCCGGCGCGGTTCGATTTTGAAGTTACCAACGTTGCTCCTGAAATCCGCTTCACTGATGTGATCGAAGGCCATATGGCAACGGCCTGGGATGCGGTTGAAGGTGCCATCGCCTACAACCTCTACCGCGACGAAGAGCTGATCGCTGAAAACCTCGCTGCAACCACCTATAACGACACCGAGATGGCTCTCAACATGCAACACTGCTACGCTGTGCAGTCGGTGTTTGAAAAGGGTGTTTCCAGTGTGTCGGAAGAGGTTTGCGCCGACTACTATGCAGGTGTGGGCGAGAACGACGGTAAGATGAGCGTTTATCCTAACCCGACTTCCGACAAGGTGACCATCGAGTGTCTCGGCATGACGATGATCGAAGTCTATGCTGCCGACGGCAAGTTGGTGGATCGCATCAAGATTGATGGTGATGTTTATCAGATTGACAACCTTGGCAACGGCATTTATACCCTCCGTATCCACAAGGGTAACGAAGTGCTGGTGGGTAGGGTTGTGAAGATGTAATACTGGTTTGGCTCCCGCCCGAACGGCGGGAGCCAAACAATAAAACGCTTGTATTTTCGTTTGAATCAAAAATCATTTTTATGCGTAGACTCTTTATTTCTTTATTCTTATTGTCGGCTTTCGCAATGCCGCTTTCGGCCCAAATCCTTACGAAAAGCATTATGAAAGAAAGCATCCCGGTGACGATGTTCCAAGCCACCTATGCACTTCGTCTTCCTGCCTTGGATGCTGCCAAAGACTATAAGATCGGGAGCACCATCGGCGGTGGCATCGTGCACAAGACGGAAAACAATTGGCTGTTTACACTTAATGGCAATTATATCTTCGGCGGTAGGTCGAGGGGTGACCGTTTTGCTGTGTTTGGCGAGGGTATCACCACTACAGATGGCGAGATCATCGGTGGCGCCGGCAGTGTCGCATCGTTTTTGGTCGACCAGCGTGGCGTCCATTTTCAGGCCGAGGCAGGCAAGCTGTTGCCTTTTGGCCCCAATCCCAACTGTGGTGTCTTTGTGCAGGCTGGCTTGGGCTACCATCTGACTCGTTTCCGCATCGATTTCCAACAAGAGATGTACAACACGCCGTTTGTGGTGTATGGCGACTATGAATATGGCTACGACCGGATGCGTGGCGGTCCGGCGGGTCATCTCGAGGCGGGATACCTGTTTTTGAGCGATACCCGTCTGTTGAACTTTTCTGTTTCTTTGGAAGTGACCTACGCTCTTTCCAAGGATCTCCGTGAGTATGATTTCAGAGTCTTCACCAACCCTGAAACGGGTCAAATGGAGCCTGTGGGCTACACGGATCCACACAAACGCTACAACGACTTGTATTATGGCATCCGCGTCAGTTGGAACATCCCAACCTACCAGCGCCAGCCCGCAGAGTTCTATTACAATTAAACATGCTCATCCTATTTACCATAGGAGTCCTGCTTTACACCTTTGGCGTGCATGTTGCTGCTTTCTTCGGCAACGCCAAGGCCAAGCAGTGGGTGGAAGGACGACGTAAACAATGGCAGGAGGGGAAACCTCTTCAAAGGCTTCTTAATCGAAATAGAGGCAGTAAGAATGAGGAGGATGGCGACTGGATTTGGTTCCATGCCGCTTCTTTGGGCGAGTTTGAGCAAGGCCGCCCTGTCATCGAGGCGTTGAAAAAAGAGTTCCCGCAACACAAGATCTCGCTGACGTTTTTCTCGCCTTCGGGGTATGAGGTCCGTAAGGACTATCCATTGGCCGACGAAGTGCTCTATCTGCCTTCCGACACCGCCCTTCATGCCAAGCAATGGCTCGAAAGGCATCATTTTGTGGCCGCTTTCTTCATCAAATACGAGTTTTGGTTCAATTATATGCGTGCCTTGAAGAAGGCGGGCATCCCCCTTTATTACATCTCACTTATCCTCAAACCCGATTCTTTTTTCTTCCAAGGTTATGGCAGATGGTTCCTCAAACAACTCCAGGCGGTGACGCATTTCTTCGTGCAGGATGAAACCACCGTCGAGTTGTTGCATACGCATGGTTTCGACAATGTCACGCTATGTGGCGACACCCGCTTCGACCGTGTGGCAGCCATCGCTGGGCAAGCAAAGCCTTTCCCTGAAATCGAACGATTTATCGATGGGCGCAAGTGCATCATTGGTGGTAGTACATGGCCTCCTGATGAGAGGCTACTGCAGGGTTTCCTTCCCAAACTGCCCGATGACTATTGCCTCATCATCGCGCCGCACGACATTTCGGCAACGCATTTGGAGGACATCAAGGCGCTTTTCCCCGATTGCGGTTTTTACACGGGACTTGAAGCGTTTCGGCCTTCAAAGGTTTTGGTGATCGACACCATCGGGATGCTGTCGCAATTATACCAATATGCCCATTTTGCGTACATCGGTGGCGGATTCGGCGTGAACATACACAACACGCAGGAAGCAGTAGCCTTTGGCTGCCCCGTGGTCTTTGGGCCCAAACACGATGGTTTCAAGGAGGCGGTCGACTTGGTGAGTTTGGGCGGCGCTTTTGCCGTGAGCAGCCAGCAGGACCTTGATGCCGTCTTCACCCGCTTGGTCGAAGACGAGGCTTTCTGCCGTGAGGCGTCATCGATTTGCAAGACCTATGTGAAACGACAGCTGGGTGCCACGGCAACTATCATGGGCAAGATCAAAAACGATTTTTTGCATTAAATTGAAAATTAATTTGTTTTTCGATTTTTAATGCTTATTTTTGAAGCCTGATTTTCAATTCAATAAAGAGTTAGGCTATGCAAGAAACGGTACAATCGCTGCAATTGCCCCGTGTGGGGCTCACCCATGGCGACCTCAACGGTGTGGGTTATGAGCTCGTCATAAAGGCTTTTGATGACGCTAGGATGTTAGGCATGATGACGCCCGTCTTGTATGGCCAGTCGAAGGCATTCTCCTATTATAAGAAGAACTTCGGATTGGATAGCTTCAACTATTCCTTGACCCGTGACGCACGTCAGGCATGGGGGCAGAAGTTCAACATCGTCAATATCGTTGACAAGGAGCTTAAGATTGATCCTGGCATGGTTACGGAGGTGTCGACGGAGATGGATATCATGTCGATGAAACGGGCTTCTGAGGACTTGCGTGTGGGCTATCTCGATGCGGTGGTGATGGCGCCTTCATCGCCATCCCTGTGCCAGACGCATAAGGAGTTCCTGTCGTCGTTGTTCCAAGCTGCCGACACAATGCAAGTGTTGGTGAGCGGCATGATGAAGATGGCCCTGCTGACGGATCCCATGCCGTTACAGAAGGCCCTGCCGCTGCTCACGAAGGACTATGTGGTAGGTAAGCTGGCCTTGTTGTCGTCTGCCATGAAAAAGGATTTCATGCTTGCTTCGCCCAAGATGGCTGTGCTGGGCATCGACCCCGAGGGTTCCCCCGAAGGCAGTAACCATGTCGTTGCCGAAGCCATAGGGTTGGTCAGGGAGAAGGGCATCATGGCCTTTGGCCCTTTCACGTCCACGCAGTTTTTTGCCACAGGCATGTGGAAGAAATATGACGTGGTGCTTGCCATGACCCATGAGCAGGGCACGTTGCCCTTCCGATTGCTTTCTGACGACAGCTGTGCCTATTATTGGGCGGGTTTGCCTGCGGTAGTCACGGCGCCGCTGCAAGGGCCCGAGTTCGAGTTGGCTAATCTGAACCAAGCCACGCCCGATGCCTATAGGGCGGCGCTCTATCTGGCATTGGATATCGTCAATGCGCATAGGGAAAACTAACTGCTCGCTTTGCGCGTCCCCCTTGGCAAAGGGGTGCCCGAAGGGCGGTGGATTCGGAGACCCACCAAATACCCAACAAAAAAGCAATTGGTGATTTCCCATGGTAATCTCAAGAAAAACAGTAATAGATTCCCTTCGGGAATGGAGTTGTGTGTTTGTTATTAAGCGGCGGCTTGTGGCGCTTACGACCCGTAGGCGTTACCTGCCGCCGCGTATTACACAACAATCGCACCTCCATTCCCTTGGGAATCTCTCACTGGTCATTCAGCAAATCGTCTAAGGCCTGTCTTACCTTCTCACTCCAAGGAGTTTTGTCATAAACGAAACCTTTCTCGGTCACCAGTTCTTTCCATTCTGGGTTTTTCTTTTCGATCAACTCTATTTTTGCTTTACGAGACAGCCCTTTTATTCTGTTTTCTTCGTCGATGGCAGACTGATAACTGTTGAATTCTTTGTAGTATACACAATATTCACAGTTATACTTGTCTGTAAAAGATCCCTTGTAAAGGTGTTTTTTGTGTTCACTTACCCTACGAACCAAATCGTTTGTACATCCTGTGTATAAAACCGAATGCGAAACATTGGTCATGATATATGTGTAAGCGAATCTCATGGTAAAACAATAATGTGACAAAAGTAGTAAAATAATAGATTCCCTTCGGGAATGGCAAGCCAGAAATGGCGTAAAATGCGGCGGCCAGTGGCACTTACGACCCGAAGGCGTTACCCGCCGCCGCTAAATACATGTTACTTACACTCCATTCCCTTGGGAATCTCAAGAAAAGCAAAAAAAGGAGGCCAACGGCCTCCTTTTTTTATGGATCATGTGACAGTAATTAGCTTACTTCACGATGAACTTCTGGGTGTTGGAGCCAGCATTGACGAAGTAGACGCCGCTGGTGAGACCGTTGAGGTCAATGGCGTTCACGCCGACGTGGCCTTCCACGGTGCGGACAGCCTGGCCCATGATGTTGTAGACCACGATGTCGCTGCTGTTGCTGAGGAAGACATTGAGTTGGTCAACAGCGGGGTTGGGGTAGATGCTCATGGTAGCAGGCTTCACAGCAGGTTCAACTTCTTCGACACCGTCGTAGCCGAACAGATCGTTCAAGTCAAAGACAAGGCCTTGATAGTAGTTGTCGGAACCATCAGTATCTGTAGCAGGATCACCACCAATAAGAAATGATCCAGTGGCACCATCCATTTGAGCGGTGACAACGAGCTTGTTGTTGGTGATGGCTGCTTGTGGGTATACGCATTCTGAATACTGGAACGTGAAAGCATTGGTGAGTGCTTTCATGGTCGTCCATGTCTGGCCATTGTCGTAGGAGGCGGAGGTGAAGAGCTTGAAGTAGAAGTTGCCAGAGCCATCCACATTTTCTTCGTCCATAGCCATCCAAACAGCCACCAGAAGGTCTTGGTCGGGCGTGGTCAGCAAGACGGGCATTTCACAGATGCCACCGTTGTAAGAGCCGTGTAATTTGAAGTCTTCGATGTTGAAGGATTCTGCTTCCTCCCAGCTCTCAAATTCACCTTCCTCGGTGAGGGGTGAAACATAACCAAAGTAGTATGGGTTGTCATAGGATTGGTCGCTCCAGCGTGGCCAAGCGGCATAGATGTCGTTATAGATATAGGCTGAGTCCATGATGAAGGGCTGGCCAGGAACGGGAGGATTCGGGTTGTTCGGGTCGTAACCATTGGGGGTAACGTCTTCGGGGCCATTGTAGGGCAGTTCGCTGTTCCAATAGGCAACACCGCCAAGGGTAGGATAATAGCTGGTGGAGGTGGCATCGCCGGTGCCAGCACCAAATTCGTAGGCAATGTGAAGGATTCCGTTGTTGTCTCTCAAGGCTGAAGTCCAGCGGGGATACATGTATATGACACCGTCGACTTGCGGGTCGCCAAAGTCGACATCGATGCCTGGGTGGTGGTAGAATTCGGTGCGGGTCCAAGTGTTGCCTTCGTCTTCGGAGGTCAGAACGGCACCGTCGCCACGACGGGTGTTCACCACGATCTCGAGGCGGTTGCCACCGTTGTTCTCAATGAAGTAGGCATCGGAACCAGAACCGTATTGAGGGCAGTAGTCGCGGCCGAGATAATCGATAGTCATGAACTCATCCCAAGTGTTGCCTCCGTCCATCGAGCGGAAGTAGTAATAGGGGTTGACTTGACCATCTTCATTCGTATAGCTCAATGCGGTGAAGAGGATGTGGATGTGCTTGTGGTCGGGACCGGTGCACATCACGGTCGGGAAGTGGATGTTTCTGTCATCTTTGGTCCATGTGTAGGCAGGGGCAACGGTGCCTGATGCAGGCAGGTTGTCCTTGTCTTCGATGATGTAGACGCTGCAGTCGAGGGTGTTGGCATCACGCGAAACCACAACGATGCCGTTCTCGCCATAGCGGGCGGCAGTTCCGAAGCCGGTCTTGCGGTCTTCGATCTTGCCTTCGGTGGAGGTCCACTCGTCGGTGGCAGGATTGTAGATGATGATGTCGGTACCACGGTCGCTGTGGGCTTCATCAGATGACATGGTATAGGCAAAGCCGACGCAGCCATCGGGGAAGTTCATCGTCCAGTTCTTGGCAGCCGTGTTGGTGTGCCAGTCGTAGTACGAGTAGTCAAGCATGGCATCGCTTTCAGGGTCGACGCGGTTCATGTTGGGTTGGGCACCCACATGTTGGAAGGTCTCAGTGCCAGTGTAAACACGCTCTTGGGCTGCAACTGGCTTGGCGTCTTTGACAGATGATGATTTGACCTGTGAGTAACCGACGAAGGCTACCATCAGTGCCAATGCAAGTGTAAATACCTTTTTCATTTTAATTGAATTTGATTAATAATTGAGTTGTTAGTGATGTTTTTTCTATTTAGGCATCCCTTTCTTTCGGGATATACGAGGCAAAGATAGATATTTTTTTGGATTGTTGGTTAGGTTTTTGTTTTTTTGGTGGGTATATATAATATGAGCTTGATGTCGAAAGTGAGATTCCCTTGGGAATCTCAAGAAAAAAAGGAGACCCGCCGGGTCTCCTTTTTTATCATATGCATCAGTGATTTCTTACTTCACGATGAACTTCTGGGTGTTTTGGCCAGCATTGACGAAGTAGACGCCGCTGGTGAGACCGCTGAGGTCAACGGTGTTGGCACCGACGTGGCCTTCCACAGTGCGGACAGCCTGACCCATGACGTTGTAGATCACGATGCCGGCACCCTTGCTGAGTGTGACGTTGAGTTGGTCAACGGCGGGGTTAGGATAGATGCTCATCTTCACGGTGTTGTTCTCAGGAACGTTGACGCCAGCATCCGGGAAGAGCTCGTCGAGATCGAAGGTGAAGCCTTGGTAGTAGCAATCCATAGCGTTATCTTCATCAGATTGTACGAAAGTGCCTGTTGCACCATCGAGTTGGGCGGCAATCACGAGGGTGTGTCCGCTCACGGTAGCTTGCGGGTAAACGCACTCGCTGTATTGATACATGAAGTTATTGGTGAGGTGCTTCATGGTGCTCCATGTCATGCCACCATCGCCTGAATAAGAAGCAAAGAGTTTGTAGTAATATTTACCAGCGCCATCCTTGTTATTCTCGTCCAAGGCACTCCAAACGGCCACCAGGTCATAGTCGCTGTTGTCCACTTTACAGAGCACAGGGAAAGCACAAACGCCACTGTTGTATGGGCCATGTAGTTCACGTTCAGTGCTTGCTGAGAGGTTAAATTCAGTTGCTGTATACGGGTCTTCCCAATCACCGTTTTCATCCAGAGTGGTCAGGTAGCCGAAGTATTCAGGCCACATGTCATGGCTGGCATCGCTCCACACGAACCAAGAGGCATAAATGTCTTGGAACAGGTAAGCGGAGTCCATGATGAAGGGCTCGCCTTGAACAGGGGGCATCGGGTTGGTGGGGTCGACACCCCACTGGTTGAAGCTGCTGCCATCGCCATAGTAAGGCATGTATTCACTCCAAAATGCCACGCCGCCGAGGCTGGGGCCATAGTGGCCTTGGTGATCGCTGAAGTTGAATTCATAGGCCATCATCAGTTCTTTGTTGCTATTCCATTGGACTGAGGTCCAACGGGGATAGACGAACGAATTGTCGAGCAGAACGCCAGGGGCGGGATCGTGGAAATACACTTTTCTCTCCCAAGTGTCACCATTGTCGTAGCTGTAGAGCACCATGCCATCGGTGTTGCCGGTGTTGATGACAAGGGCCAGGCAGTTGTCGTCGGTAGTCTCCATGAAGTAATAACCGTTGGTGCCATGCTCAATGCCATATTCAATGGTCAGGAAAGGCAGAACAGCTTCTTGTTTGTCCCAAGTCTGTCCACCATCGGGCGAGCGCCAGTATCTCATGCTATGTTTAATGCCATCGCCATCCGGATCAGTGTCTACGAACTCGGCGGCAACCATATGGATGATGTCGCGGTTGGGGCCAGAGGTCATTACAGCGGGGTGGGAATACCAATCCTTGCCAGCGTTATAGATAGCAGGGACGCTGTTGGGGGTGATGTTGTCCTTGTCTTCCACGATGAAGACTTTCAGGTCAGTGGCGGTGTGGGCGGCCACGACGATGCCGTTGTCTCTGTAGCGGGCGATGGAGCCGAAGCCTGTTTTCTCGTTTTCGATGCGGCCACCACAAGGAGTCCATTCATCGGTGGCGGGATCATAGGTGCCGATGCCGGTGCCACGGTCGGAGAAATTTTCGGTGCTGGAAATCGTGTAGCCGAAGCTCACCTTGCCATCGGGCCAGTTGATGGTCCACGTGCGGGCGCCACTGTTCGACTGCCAGTCGTAGGTGGTGTAGTCCAACTCACCGTCGGTACGGGTCATGTTGGGGTGGCTTTGAACGTTCTCAAAGCTGGCTTCCAGTCTGGCGGCCTTTTTCATAGAGGCAGCCTTGAAGTCCTTCGACATGGTTTGTCTTACCTGTGAGTAACCAGCGAAGGCTACCAACAGGGCAATTGCTAAAGTAAATAACTTTTTCATTTTGAATGAGTTTAATTAATAATAAGGTTGTTTAGATGATGTTTTCTCAATTAGGCCTTTCCCTTTTTTCGGGGGGATAGTCGAGGCAAAAATAACCAAATTTTTTAAAAGAGCATGTTTTTGAGGATTTTTTTGCACAAAAAAAGGAGGCCCGCAGGCCTCCTTTTTTAAAAAGAATCAAGTGATAGCTTACTTCACGATGAACTTCATGGTGTTCTCAAAGCCGTTGGCCTTGACGGTGACGAAGTAAACGCCACTGGTCAGATTGGAGATGCTGATGGGCTTGGTGTTGATGCCAGTGGTAAGGTTGACATTCTGGTTCATCACCATTTGTCCCATGATGTTGTAGACGCTGATGCTCATCTCGGAGGCCTGAGAGGCGTTCACTTCGATGTTGAGCATGTCGGTGGCGGGGTTGGGATACACGCGGGTGGTGGTCATCGGGTTGATGGCTTCATGCTCGGGGATGCTCACCATTTCGGGGCTGGCCTGAATCTTCGTGACGAAGATGTAGTTTTCTGAAGCATCTAGTTGGTCAGCTGGGTTATCATCGCTGCCGCCCCAATAGAAACCAATTTGGTTGTCGCTTTGATAGCCAAACCAGAACTCGCCAGGATTAATGGTGTTGAGCGCTGAAATGGTGAAGATATTATCAGTTTGCCACAATTCGAAGATTTCATCGGGATCAGTGATGTCGTCTTCACCTTGATGCCAATAGCCTTCGTCCACGTTGCGGTAGCTCACATAGATGTGTCTGTAATAGTATTGGTCGTTCTCATCCCCGTTTGTGCAAGGAGCTGAGAAGGCGCATGCGAGGTTACCCATGGGGTCGCACGAAAGGACGGGATGGCCAGAGGCACCGTAGAACTTGCTATGATAATCGTCGTGGTAGAACTTATTGTTATCCCATGCGATATAGTTGCCGTTTTCATCCTGGTACATCGGGATCATGCCGATCCATTTAGTGGAGTCGGCGACCATTTGAACATAACCTGGATTCTCCGAGTCTGGCCACCAAAGACGAGCAGCATGGAACGGGTTGGGGTTGGCGAAATGTGCCTCATAAGTAGTGCCTATGTATTCCGGATGTTCGGTGTCCGTAATAGGAGCATTTTGTGTGGAGTTCCAGTAAAGGATGCCATCGACAGCACGACCATAGAAAGCGGTGTAGTAATTAGGCTGATCGTCAGCAAAGTGGGCCATTTCGAAGGTGTTCATGGCGATGTGGGTTACGCCGTTGTTGTCGATAACGACAGAACTGTTCATAGGCATGTACAATGTGTCCACATAGTCTAAACCAGGCTCGTCAAGTTCGACGCCTTCAAAGGGGTGTTCCCAAACTTTGGTGGGAGTCCAGGTCAAGCCATCGTCGGTGGAGTTGAACAGCCAAACGCTGTTGGTCAAGCAACCGGAATAGACAACGGCGACGTTGTGGCCATTGGCGGCCATGCAGTAGTCGTCAGCTGAGAAGTTACCAATCTCATAGCCAAGGCCGAGGTCGGCAAGAGGACCGTAGCTAATGGTCCAGTTGATGGCATCTTCTGAACGGAACATAACTGTGCGGACGTCGGTTTCAGTGCTGCTGATGGAGTGTTGCAGGGCAGCCACGGCGATGATGACGTTGTGGTGGTCGCCACAGGTGACCACTCTGGGCCAAGTGGGGTATTCGTTGTAGGGATAGCCTTCAGGAAAATTCGGAAGAGCACCCATGTATTGCCATTCGCCTTCGCCAGCGGTTTCTCTGGTGAAGCATTGCATGCCGCTGGGAACGCCGTTGCCGCCGCCATGGCAGAGGAGAATTTCGCCGTTGTCGCCCCATTGTGCGATGGAAGGCCAACCGGTCTTGAAAGGCTCAACGCGTTCGTCGGGCATTCCCAACCAAGCGTTTTCCCAGACCGATTCATTGGCATTGTAGAAGTTGTAGCCTGTGCCACGGTCATTGGCGACTTTTTCGGGATCGTGTGACATGGTGGCAGTGACGGCTACCGAACCGTTGGGCAACTGGAACATACGGTTGGCAACGAACTGGTTCGACTGCAGGTCGTAGTGCGTCCACATGGTTTCGGCGTTTTCCATGTTTTGGTAACGGTTGGTGACGACGCTTTGGGCGGATTGGGGAGCGAAGTTGCTGGCTGTTTCGGCAACGGCTTCCTTACCTGCAAAGCTTTTTTCTACTTTGGCTTCGGCCTTGCGGACGTCGTTCTTAATGACGCGCTGCTGGGCGAAAGCACTGAAGCCTAATGCAAGGCTCAATGAAAGTAAAAGAACTTTTTTCATTTTTTTTGTGTTTTTTAATTAGTAAATGAGATTAATGTCAAATTTTGGGCTGCAAATATAATCATTTTTGGAAAAAGAGTCTTTTTTTTTTGTGTTTTTTACAAATGTTGTTTTCTCGCAAAAAATATGCCAAAAAACTGGGAGAGATTCCCTGCGGGAATGGAGCCAAGGCCAAAGTTACCAGCGGCGGCCTGAAACGGCTACTGGTCGGCAACCGACCCTTGCCGCCGATAACAACTGGATAATAAGCTCCATTCCCGCAGGGAAACTCTCACTGGTCTTTCAGCAATTGGGAATCTCAAAAAAACAGTAATAGATTCCCTTCGGGAAATCACTGATTCGACGAAGCCAATGGCAAGCCAGAAATGGCGTAAAATGCGGCGGCCAGTGGCGCTTACGGCCCGTAGGCGTTACCGGCCGCCGCTAAATACATGTTACGTACACTCCATTCCCGCAGGGAATCTCAAATTATTCTTTTTTTGTTTTTTTTGAATCGATAAAAACTATATCTTTACACCCTCAAATACGCTAAACTATGAAAAAGCTTCTATTACCTTTGATGCTGCTCGCCCTTGCGGCTTGCTCCACTCAGCCCAAGGCTAAATACGTCAATGATCCAGCCCATTACGTCGACCCCTTCATCGGCACTGGCGGCCATGGCCATACCTTCCCGGGTGCCACCGTGCCCTTCGGCATGGTGCAGTTTAGCCCCGACACCCGCATGAACGACTGGGACGGCTGCTCGGGCTACCACACCTCCGACCACACCATCCTCGGCTTCAGCACCACCCACCTTAGCGGTACGGGCTGCTCCGACTATGGCGACTTCCGCTTCATGCCCGTCGTCGGCGAGGTGATATTCGACAAAGGCGAGGAAGACAAAACGGCCACCGGCTACCGCTCTGCCTTCCTGCATGAAAACGAAGAAGCACAAGCAGGGTATTACGCTGTGCTGCTGGATGACTACAACACCAAAGTGGAGCTTACCACCGGCGACCGCGTGGGTATGATGCGCTGCAGCTTCCCGCAGGGTGCCGACGCCCACATGTTGCTCGACATGGTGGAAGGTGTCAACGACGAGTTCGTGTATGATGCCAGCCTCAAGGTGGAAGGCAACAATGCCATCAGCGGCTTCCGTCGCACCCGCGACTGGGCTCGTGAACAATATCTTTATTTCTATGCTGAGTTCAACAAGCCAATAAAAGACTATGCCTTTGTTACCGACACCGTGACGGCTGTTGCCGACAGCGTGAAAGCCAATCAGGTGGAAGACGACTATGTCAAGGCGAGTTTCGATTTCGATGCCGAAGACGGTACGCCTCTCGTCATGCGTATCGCCCTCTCCGCCGTCGACGTGGAAGGCGCCAAGAACAACATGAAGGCTGAACTTGCCGATGGCGACTTTGACTTCGACGCTTTGCGCCAGAAAGCCTACGACAAATGGAACTCGGAGTTGAAACGCTATGAGGTGAGCGACCCCAACGAGTCGAACAAGACAGTGTTCTACTCCGCCCTCTACCACTGCATGGTTGCCCCCAACCTCTTCAGCGATGTCGACGGCCGCTACCGTGCCCACGACCTGAAGGTCTATAAGTCAGAAAGACCCGTCTACACGGTTTTCTCGCTGTGGGACACCTTCCGCAGCCTGCACCCGCTTTTCAGCCTGATGCAGCGCGAGCGCACCCTTGACTTCATCAACACCTTTATTAATAAGTACGAGACCAACCCGCACCATATCCTGCCCGTTTGGGAACTCGCCGCCAACGAGACCTACTGCATGATCGGCAACCACGCCATCCCCGTCATCGCCGATGCCTATTTCACGGGCATTCGCGACTTCGACACGGAAAAGGCATTGAAGGCCATGGTGGCAAGCTCGAAGGACGACTTCCGCGGCATGGGCGCCTACATGAAATACGGTTACATCCCGATTGAGGTCGAAGGCGAAGCTACATCCAAGACCCTCGAATACGCCTACGACGACTGGTGTGTGGCCCGCATGGCTGAGGATATGGGCAAAGCCGACATCGCCAAGGAGTTTTATGCCCGCGCTCAGGCCTACAAGAATATCTTCAACCCTGAGAACCAGTTCTTCCAAGGTCGCCGCAACGGTGGCTGGATGCGTCCCTTCGACCCCGCACAGGTCAACTTCACGCTGACCGAAGCCAACTCCTACCAGTACGGTTTCTTTGTACCGCAAGACGTGAACGGCCACATCGCTCTCATGGGCGGTTGGAACGAATATGAAGCCAAACTCGATGCCCTTTTCAACGCACCTTCCAACCTGACGGGACGCGAGCAGCCCGACATCACAGGACTTATCGGTCAATATGCCCACGGCAACGAGCCAAGCCATAACACCGTGTATATGTACAACTTCGTCGGCAAGCCAACCAAGACACAGTATTATGTGAAGCAGGTGATGGACGACTTCTACTCCGACCGTCGCGATGGGTATTCGGGCAACGAAGACTGCGGACAGATGTCGGCGTGGGCAGTGTTCTCTTCCATGGGCTTTTATCCCGCCACGCCTGCCTCGGGTTATTATGTGCTGGGCGTGCCTCGCTTTGAACGGGTGAGACTGACTTTAGAGGATGGCAAACAGTTTGAGGTGATTGCCAAGGGTTTGAGCAACAAGAACTGCTATGTGAAGTCGGTGAAGCTGAACGGCAAGACGTTGGAACGCAGTTTCATCACCTGTGAGGAGGTGTTGAATGGCGGCACGCTCGAGTTCACCATGACCAACCAGCCCAACTCCGCTTGGGCCACACAACCCGAAAACTGTCCAGTGGTGCGCATTCCCAGCGAAAGCATCGTCATCGTACCTACCATCAATGCAGATTCCGACACTTTCTTCGACAGCCTTATGGTCAGCATGAGCCATCCTGTCGAAGGCGTGAAGATATACTATACACTCGATGGCACCATGCCTTCCGACTCGGCTTTGCTGTATGAGAAACCCATTTGTCTGAAAGGCAACACGGTCATCCGTGCCGCGGCAGAGCAGGATGGCCGATGGAGCAACGTGATCGATGCACAATACTACTTGATCGACGCCCGCCATAGCGTGAAGCTCGAAAACAAGTATAACGAGCAATATGAAGCTGGAGGTCTCAAAGCCTTGATCGACCACAAGCGTGGTGGTGAGAACTTCCGCACGGGCTCGTGGCAAGGCTATTATGGCGTCGACCTCGTCGCCACCGTCGACTTGGGCGTTCCGAAGCGCATCAACCGTTTGGCTGGCAGTTTCCTACAGGAGATCTATTCTTGGATCTGGATGCCCACCGAGGTGGAGTATTTCATCAGCGACGATGGCCGCAACTTCCGTAGTGTGGGCAAGGTGAAGAACGAGGTGCCTGTGGATGCCGACGGTGCTTTTGTCCAAGAGATGGAGGTGAGGCCACGCACCGAGGCACGTTATGTGAAGATGGTGGCAAAGACCATTGGCACCTGCCCCGAAGGCCATGTCGGTGCGGGTCAGAAGGCATGGATCTTCTGTGATGAATTGGTGATAGAATAACAACTAAATAATAAACACATATGAAAGAATCCATCGTAATCCTCGCCGGCGGTGGTCCGGCACCTGGCATCAACACGGTCATCAGCACCGTGGCCAAGACCTTCCTCAAGGACGGTTATCGTGTACTCGGCCTCAACGAAGGCTACAAGAACCTCTTCAAGCCCAACCCCGATGTGGTCGAGATGGACTTCCTCTATGCCGATGCCATCCTCAAGCAGGGCGGTTCGGCCTTGAAGATGAGCCGTTACAAACCCAAGAATGAAGAGTTCAACACCGAGTTCTTTGTCAAGAACAATATCAAATTGTTGGTTACCATCGGCGGCGACGACACCGCGTCGACGGCCAACCGCATCTCGAAGTTTTTGGCCAGCAGCGGCTTCCCCATCCAAAACATCCACGTGCCCAAGACCATCGACAACGACCTGCCGTTGCCTGAGGGTAGTCCGACCTTTGGCTATTATTCCGCCAAGGATGCTGCCGTGCATCTGGTGCAGACCATCTACGAAGATGCTCGTACCAGCGGCAACTGGTTTGTGGTTTCCGCTATGGGTCGTGAAGCTGGTCACCTGGCTTTCGGCATGACTTCGGCCTGCCACTGCCCGATGGTGGTCATCCCCGAAATGTTCAACAAGACGGAAGTCACTTTCGATGCCATCATCAAACTGGTGGTCAGCTCTATCGTGAAGCGCAAGCTGTTGGGCGTCAATTATGGCGTTGTCATCATCAGTGAGGGTGTGTTCCATTTCATGAGCGACGAGGAAATCGAGAAGTCGGGCGTGGCCTTCACTTACGACGAACATGGCCATCCCGAATTGGGTAACGTGAGCAAGGCCCATATCTTCAACCTCTTGTTGCAACAGCGTCTGAAGGCTTTGGGCATCAACGTGAAGAGCCGTCCTGTCGAGATCGGCTATGGCATCCGTTGTGTCGAGCCCAACGGCTACGACTTGACCTATTGCTCACTGCTGGGCTACGGCGTGAAGAAACTCTTCGACAAGGGTGTGAGTGGCGCTATGGTGACCACCAACCCGAAGGGTGAAATCATGCCGTTGTATCTGAAGGATGTGGAAGACGAGAATGGCAAGATCAAGCCGCGTCTGGTCAACCTGAGTGGCCCCAAGGCCGAGTTGATATTCAACGATGGGTTGCAATATATCACGCCTGTTGACTACATCATGGCGAAGTCTTACCTGCCGAATCCGGAAGACTACGACTTCAAGAAGATCTTGAAGTGGTAAGAGGTTCCCGCCTTGCGGCGGAAATGGAGTAAGGTATAAAATGACCAGCGGCGGCTTGTAGCGTTTACAGTTTGTAAGCGTTACAGGCCGCCGCGGTTTATAAAATGATTATAACTCCATTCCCGCGAAGCGGGAACCTCTTAGTGTTATTGTCTAACGTTGACCTTCCTCACCGTCACGCCATTTTCGTTCTCGATGCGGATAATGTATATGCCTTGTCCGTATTCGCTCAAATCGAGTGTGGTATTGCCTTCGGCGGTGGTCTCCATCATCTTTTGGCCAAGCATGTTGCTCACGGTGATGTGCATCGTGCCGTTGCCGTTCACGTTGAGCAGGCCCGTGGTCGGGTTGGGGAAGACTTGGATGCCATCGGTGTTTTCGTTGACGTTGGTGACGATGAGGCCGCCGATGCCAACCATTTCGGACTCGCAGTCTTCTTGGCCTTTGACGAAGACACAAGTGATGTTGTATTCGTAGTCGCCTTGTTCGTTGGAGGCGTCAAAATATTCGTAAGTGGCGGCACCCGTGTAAGGCACTTCGGCGATCAGCTCGGCGTCTTTTGTGATGGCGGCGATGCGGTAGATGTTGAAGTGGTTGAGATAGGTGGTGATGGCGGGCTTGCTCCAGGTGAGATACACGCCGAATTCGGCGTCGTTGTGCCATTGGTATTCGCCTTCCAGGTCTTGGGCGGGATAACAGGCCAGCGGGGCTTGCTCGCAGTTGTTCTCATAGGTCATGAACACGCCGTCTTCGAGTTCGGCGGAGGTGTAGAGTTCGTTGCCGTCGCTGTCGAGGATGGTGAACGAGCATTCGCCGTCAGTATCGTGCTCAGGATAGGCGTGATACCAGCCGTGGTTCCAAACGAAGTTGAGGTTGCCGTGAATCATGGGCACGGTGACGGTTTGTTCGGCGCCTTCCGTCATGGTGACGATGGCCAGGCGGTTGAGGTTTTCGTCGGCGATGCTGATGGCGGCGCCTTTCCAGCCGTTGCCGGCGCTGTCGTGGAGTTGGAAGACGATGTCGCACTTCTCGCCCACGAGGATGGTGCGGTAGGTGGTGCGGCTGATGCCGGCTTCGTTGGTGACGAAGATGGCATATTCGTAGAGGCCGGGTTCGAGGCCGTTGTCGTCGTAGTCCATGTCGGCACCCACTTGGGCGTTGGTCAGTTCGGCGATGACTTCACCATTGCGGCGGATGGTCACCGAGGTGATGCTGGAGAGTTCGTTGCCGTTGAGGTCGAGCGTGGGGTTGGTCCAGCTGAGGCGGACACCATTGAAGTCGGCGTTTTCGAGCACGGCCATGTTAGCCACGCTGTCGGGGCGCGAGTAATAGGTGTCGTTGTTAGGGATGATGTGGCCGGTGAAGCCCACCATCGTGTTGAAGTGGTAGCGGGTGGTGTTGGCGGCGCCGATGGGGCACCAGGCGTTGTCGCGACCGCTCCAGCCCCAGTTGTAGTGGAAGTAGTCGTTCTCGTCGTAGCCGTCAACCACGTAGGCGTGACCACCTTGAAAATCGTCATCTTGACCGCTGTAGTAGAGCGGAAGGCCTTCGTCCAAGCCGCCGTCCTTCAGCATCTGGGCCCACTCTTCGTTGGTGTAACCCATGCCCGGCCACCAATCACCGTAGTTGGTGATGTGGTCGTCGCAGGTGTAGCGGAAATAGTTGCGCAAGGCGTCGGGCACATCTTCGGAGTAGGCGCCGCTGCCATTGCCGCTGTATTGCATGTCGACGGCGATGCCGCAGTGGTGTAGGAACTGGGCGATGTAGTAATAGTCGTCTTCGGTGCTGGTCGAGTCGAGCACGTTGGGCATCAGCTCAAAGTGGTACTCGGTCTCACCGAAGTTGGCGGTTTGCTGGGCATAGCCCGAAGGGTTGTAGGTGTGCGAACCGGTGCCTGTGGAAGGCCAATCCCAGAACTTCATCACCTGTCCCATGGCGGTGGCTACGCAGCCGGCGTAGACGTGGCCGCCGCTGCCCGTGGTGTCTTCAGGGCATTGGCTGTTCCAGGGGAAGTTTTGGTTCCAGAGGGTCTGGCAGAGCACGTCGACCACGGCGCGGGTCTGTCCGCCACGGTTGAGGCTACCCGTTGTGCTGACGCGTTTCCATTCGGCCACGATGTCGGGGGTGGCGGCGATGTTGTGCTCGCGCATGTATTGGATTTCCTCTTGGAAGCCTTTCAGCGTGAAGGCGAAGCCTTCCGACACGTCTTGCGGGTCGTAGGTGCCGGTGGTAGAGTAGGCGAGGATGGGCTTGGCGCAGTCGTCGCCCGAAACGATGATGAAGCCTTCGCCGTTCTTGACGTTGAAGACGTAGTAGTCGATGGTGCCACGGGTGATGTCGGTGGCGGCAGCGACGCAGTTGAGTTGGATGTCAGCATTACGCTGAGCGAGGGAGGTGGTGCTCAGGAACTTGGCACCGATTCTTTGTGCCTTCTGTTGGTCGACGGGGCCGGCCATCAGGCTGCTGAAACCGACAGCGAGGAGGCATAAAGTCAAATAAAACTTTTTCATCTTATTACGTAATTTTACTTAGTTGTTTTTGAATGAGGTGGCAAAAATAATTGCTTTATTTAAAGCAATAGGTGCAGCTTTTTGTGAAAAAATAACAGGGTGCTGTGTTTTTTTTGAGCTTTTGGAGATGACCCAGCTATCGATTTTTGCCATTATTAGAGAGCATGTCATACCGAGGCGTTTGTCTGAATGGATACAGTCCTTCTTTCATCGCTCGGTATGACATACCGTCTTCGGGGTTATTTGAACCATTCCGTCAGATGGTTTTTGGCATAGAGATAATACACCAAAAGGCCAATCCAGCTAGTGACCAACAACAGAATGATGCTGATGGCCTTGCCAGCGGTGCTGATGTTCATTTTGAGGATTTCGAGGACGGCCTTGATGCAAAGGATAATGCCGATGATGTAGATGATTGTTGCGATCATGATGATAAGTTTTTATTGGTTGATAATTAGTGATTAATCTGCTTTGAGTTTCTTATATCTGAAGCGTTTGGGCTCCACGTTACCGAGTCGTTTCATCTTGTTTTCTTCGTATTCCGAGTAGCTGCCTTCGAAGAAATAGACCTGCGAGTTGCCCTCGAAGGCGAGAATGTGGGTGGCCACGCGGTCGAGGAACCAGCGGTCGTGGCTGATGATGACGGCGCAGCCGGCGAAGTTCTCCAAGCCTTCCTCCAGGGCGCGGAGCGTGTTCACGTCGATGTCGTTGGTGGGTTCGTCCAAAAGGAGTACGTTGGCTTCCTGCTTCAAGGTGAGGGCCAGATGCATGCGGTTTCGCTCACCGCCCGACAGCACGCCGGCTTTTTTCTGCTGGTCGTTGCCGCCGAAGTTGAAACGGCTGACGTAGGCACGCGAGTTCATGCTGCGCTTGCCGAGTTGGATGAGCTCGTTGCCACCGCTGATGACTTCCCAGACGGTCTTCTCAGGGTCGATGTCGGCGTGCTGCTGGTCGACGTAACCGATCTTCACGGTCTCACCTACCTCGAAGGTGCCAGAGTCGGGTTGTTCCAAGCCCATGATGAGGCGGAACAAGGTCGTTTTGCCAGCGCCGTTGGGGCCAATGACGCCCACGATGCCGCCTTGCGGCAGGCTGAAGTTGAGGTTCTCAAACAACAGCTTGTCGCCATAGGCTTTGGTGACGTTATGTGCCTCGATGACTTTGGTGCCGAGGCGGTCGCCGTTGGGGATATAGATTTCGAGTTTTTCTTCTTTCTCTTTCACATCTTCGTTGAGCATCTTCTCATACGACTCCAAACGGGCTTTGCCCTTGGCGTGACGTGCTTTCGGGGCCATGCGCACCCATTCCAGCTCGCGTTCGAGGGTTTTGCGGCGCTTGCTCTCGGTCTTCTCTTCCATGGCGAGGCGGGCAGTCTTTTGGTCGAGCCACGACGAGTAGTTACCCTTCCACGGGATGCCTTCGCCGCGGTCGAGTTCGAGGATCCAGCCAGCCACATGGTCAAGGAAGTAACGGTCGTGGGTGACGGCGATGACGGTGCCCTTGTACTGCTGCAGGTGGCTCTCCAGCCATTGGATGCTCTCGGCATCGAGGTGGTTGGTAGGCTCGTCGAGGAGCAGGATGTCGGGCTCTTGCAGCAGCAGGCGACATAATGCCACACGACGGCGTTCGCCTCCCGATAGGTTGCGCACAGGCGTGTCACCATCGGGACAGTTGAGGGCATCCATGGCGCGTTCCAGTTTGCTGTCGAGCTCCCAAGCATCGTGCTGTTCGATGAGTTCGGTGAGCTCGCCCTGACGGGCAATCAGCTTGTCGAAGTCGGCATCAGGTTCAGCGAACTTATTGTTGATTTCCTCGTATTCCTTGAGGATGTCGACGATTTCCTGCACGCCTTCTTCCACCACCTGACGGACGGTTTTGTTATCGTCGAGCTGTGGCTCCTGGTCGAGCATGCCGACCGAATAGCCGGGCGAAAACACCACTTCGCCGTTATAGGATTTCTCCTTACCTGCGATGATGCGCAATAAGGTGGATTTGCCTGCGCCGTTGAGGCCTATGATGCCGATTTTGGCACCATAGAAGAAGGAGAGGTAGATGTCTTTCAGGATCTGCCTTGATGGTGGGATGATTTTGCTTACACCTACCATTGAGAAGATGATTTTTTTGTCGTCAACTTGTGCCATAGTATTCCTCTGTTTCAATAAGGGTACAAAGATACAAAATGAAGAATCAATGTTTAACTATTTTCTTAACCTCTGTCGCGCCGTTATCTATCTGCACTTTTAACAAATAGATTCCTGCGGGCAAAGACTCCAGGGAGATTTCAGCGGATGATCCATTATCAATGATCTTAGAGGCACTGCATTGCCCTAAAACGTTGAACAGCTCCACTTGTTTCATGCCTTGGCCATTGATAAAAAGCCTGTCGGTGGCAGGATTTGGATAGAAGGTAAACAGCCCTGTATTCTGATCCTCATCAACGTCGTCAGAGAAGAAATGGACATGGAACGTCAGCTGGGTACCATTTTCATGGATGTCGGTGATCTCGAAGCTTGTCTCAGGCGTGCCGTCAGTGAGATAGGGATGCGGATTGGTGGACGGTCCGAACGAAGTGCGGCCTTCTGCCTGACAGAAATGCGCCTTGTAAAGTTGGCCATTTTGAATGTCGCTACTGCTACCAGGTCGGAAAATCCAATACTGATGCGCTATGTTCTGGTTGTCGAAGAAAGCGTTGGCGAACATTCCGCTGTAATCAAGCGGAACAGTGTCGTTCCAACGTGCTGCAATAAGTCCGCAACCAGGGACTCCGGCATCAAAAAGATCAAGATATCTGCGATATTCAAAAACGAACCATTGCGTGGAGTCGATGGCCGACTTGATATAATAGCAGTTTTGCGATTGGCTTGAACCAACGCTGTTGAGGGTGTAGTCGCCATCTTCGGTGATTTGTATCGGGTCATCGCACACATGCAGGACTTTACTCTTATAAATCGCCGCAGTGTGATTGGGGTAAGAATTGTCTTCCATCATGTCCCAACTTCCAGCCGGTCGCACATTGGTATAATTGACATAATGATAAAGGTCGGGCAAATCCAGCGAATGTCCCATCTCGTGGCGGAAGACATTCGCTGTGAAATATTGTGGAGAGCCTTCAAATTCAAGGTTAAACGTGTTGGGAAGGACGCCATTCACTGTCACGGGATGGTCGATAGAGTCGTGTGGGAAATACTCCATGTGGGGCCAGAGGATGGAAGCCCATGCGCCCGTACCGCCTTTCACGACGAAACTCACATTGTCGATAAAACCGTCGCCGTCGCCGTCAAGCGTCACGTTGTCATCAACGAGGTTGTTTTCATCGACATATTGGAAAGCACGTGCCAACAGCTCGGCCTCACGACGGCTGATTCCAATAAATGGATTCTCATCAGTGTATCCTATGGGATTCGAAGGGCTGTACGGCTCGAAATAGCCACGAGGCATCTCGTCCTGATATGATATTATTTGGTTGTTCTGTATATTGTTGGTGTACACTGTGTTATAGCTGATATGGCCATACGTCAGTGCATCGTAGAAATTAGCGATGCTGAGGTAGCCAGGGGTCTTGCCGTTGAACATGGAGTCGATTGAAGGGAAGTCGTGTGTAATCTCCTCGTCATCGGCAAAACGCATGAAAATCACGAGGTTGGTAAGGTCTCTGTCGATAATTTGAGCCTTCATAGTCATTGATGGAAACAACATCAATACTGACATAATTGTAAATAGTTTCTTCATAAGTGTTGTTTTAAGTGTTGTTTTAGTTTGCGTTTGTAATATGATTCTAAAAGAGACAAATTCTCCGCATTTCTTCTTCCAGCTTTTCCGTCGCCTTCCCCCAGTCGTAAACGCGGTTCGTGAAGTCAAAACCTGCTTGGGCGAGACGTTCGGCTTTTTCTTGATCGGTCAACAGGGTGATGATGTGGTGGGCCATTTCTTCCGCATTGCTGCCGACCAAAATCTCTTCATCAGGCTTCGCGCCAAGAGAGGCGTTGGCCAAGGGCGATGTGATGGCAGGTAGGCGCATCGACATGGCCTCCAGCAGTTTGTTTTGCAGGCCTGTTCCTATGCGCATGGGGGCGATGAAGATGCGGCTCTCGGCATAGGCGTCTCGGATGTCGTCGAGCCAACCGCTGACGATGATGCGTGCTGAGGCGGCTTTCTTTACCTTGGGGTCGGGAGTGGCTCCTGCAATGTAGAGTTTGGTTTCGGGGAGCGTCTTCCAAACGATGGGCATGATTTCATGGGCCAGATATTCTACGGCATTCACGTTGGGCGGGTAGCTCATGTTGCCGGTGAAGACGAGGTCGTATTTCTTTTCTTTTTCTTGAGGCTTGAAATAATCGTGGTCCACGCCATTGGGTACGATGAGGATTTCGTTGCGTCTCTCGTGGGGGAACAAAGCTCGATCGGGTTCGCTGATGATGCTGCGCACGTCGAAGTCGTTGAAGATGGCGGCTTCGTATCGTTTCAGGCGACGGTACTCCATATCGTAAATAGGTCGCGTGACAGGCGAAGCAATATCGGCGCGGCGTTTCATACCATAGGAGAAGATGTCCTGGTAGTCAAGGGCTTTTGGGACGCTTTTATGGCGGATGTATTCGGCTACGCGCAACAGCTGTCCGAAGAGCATGTCGGGTTTGTGCTTGGTGATAAGCATGTCGATTCTCTTGGCTGCCTTTCGGTTGTAGAAATAGCCGCATTGCAAAGGTAGGCCTTTGAAAAAGGCGCGGACAAGACCCAAAAGAATCTGGGCTTTGTTAATGCTGATGAAGCTAATGGACTGACAATAAGGTTGCAAGGCATGGAAAGCGTCCTGTTCGCTGACTTTTGTATTGTCGTTCAACGCACAAAGGACAATCTCGTTGTGTTTGGCGAGTTGTTTTATTTGGTTAAAAGCCCTCAGTTTGTCGCCTTTTTCGAGCGGGTAGGGGATGCGAGGCAGGAGTACGAATATCTTCATCTCAAAACCAATTGGGGAACAAAGATAGTAAACTATAGGAAACTAATCCTACTTCCAGGTTTAATTTGCTCATAAAACATCAGCAGCCTTGCGATAATCTTACGGTTATCGTAGGTGTCTTCAACGAGTTTCCGCGCGGCTTCACCGATTTTGACCGCAATCTGTGGGTTTTCGTTGAGGCTCCGGACGGCTTCCACCATCTTGGCCTTGTTTTCTGCAATGATGA
>JBGUNT010000082.1:0-32914 GCA_045117495.1 Candidatus Limimorpha sp.
GACAAATCACCACTTGACAAGGCTTCAAAATTTGCCTCAATTTTCTCTATGTCCCAATCCCACCATTTCAGTTGCAGCAGATAGGCGATGAAATGGTCGTCAAAACGCATCTTGACCACTCGACAGGGATTTCCCACGGCAACAGCGTATGGAGGAATGTCTGAAGCCACGACAGAATTTGCTCCGATGATGGCACCATCACCGATATTAATGCCTGGCATAATGGTTACATTCTGACCAATCCAGACGTCATTGCCCACAGTGGTATCACCCTTCAGAGGCAATTCGTCTTTCACTGGTGCAATGGCACTTCCCCAGTCACCACCGATGACATAAAACGGATAGGTTGTCACGCCATCCATCCTATGGTTGGCTCCATTCATGACAAATTCCACGCCTTTGGCGATGGCGCAGAATTTACCGATAATCAGTCGGTCACCGATGAAGTCGTAGAAATGAGTGACATGCTTCTCGAATTGGTCAGCACCATCCACATCATCGTAATAAGTGTAGTCACCTATAATGATACGAGGGTTCTTCACCACGTTTTTGATGAAGCAGAGGCTTGGAATCTTAGGATTCGGGAAAGCGTCATTCGGATTTGGCCTGTTTTTTATTTCCATAAACTCCAATTTATCGTTATAAATTACGTCGCGAAGGTAGGCATATTTCCACTACCCGCGCTTGTTTTTGGAATTTTTGTTGTTTTGCTGACCATTGCTCTGTTTCGCCTGCTAAAATCGTATCTTTGCGCCCTAAATTTGCATACTATGCCCAATCCAACCAACAAACAAGAGCTGCTCTCCGCCATGGCCGACGGCTATGCCAAACTCAGCGAACAGATTGGCAAGATGAGCGAAGAGGCGATTTCGTCCCCCTTCGACTTTGCCGCCGACCCGAAGAAATGCGGTGTGCGCTGGCAATACGACCGCTGCCTCCGCGACCTTCTAGTCCACCTCTATGAATGGCAGGTGCTGATGCGCGAATTTGTAAACAACATCCGCGAAGGTCACCCGAGGGACTATCTGCCCGACGAGTACCGTAAGAACTACCACGAGATGGACAAGATGCTGGTGGAGAAACACCAAAGCACACCTTTGGAGGAAGCCAAACGCCTGCTGCAAGAGACCCACGAGGAGATGCTCCACCTCGCCGAGAGCTTCACCGAAGAAGAACTTTTCAACAAAGGCTACTACAAAAACACCTACACCACCGACATGGCGGCCTACTTCGTGAGCGTCACCTCAAGTCCCTACGGGCAGGCGGTGAAACTGCTGAAGACACATCAGAAAAACCACAAATGACATGGCTGCAACAGAACCTTACGAATTCGACGCCATCATCCTGCAAAACGAGGATATGGATGCCGCTTATGTTGAGGTGCCTTTCGACATCAAGGCGCTCTTCGGCAAAGGTCGGTTGGCGGTCCATGCCACCTTCGACGGCGTGCCATACGACGGCCAAATCGTCAAGATGGGAACGCCTTGCTTCATCATCGGCCTGCGGAAGGACATCCGCAAACAAATAGGCAAGACTTTTGGCGACATGGTGCATGTGACATTTTGCGAACGAAAATAAAACTACAACAATGAAAAAGATCATCATCATCGACGGAGGCCCGCGTGCCACTTTCAACACAGCCTCAATGCTCAAGAAATTCGCTGAGGGAGCCAGTTCCGTCAGCAACGAAATCGAGGTGAAGACCATTCGACTCTATGCCCTCGACTACAAAGGCTGCATGTCGTGCATGGCCTGCAAAATCAAGGGCAAAGCCTCGCAGGTGTGCAAATTCAAGGATGCTTTGACTCCTGTCTTGGAGGAGATTGCGCAAGTTGACGGTTTGGTATTAGGTTCGCCCAACTATTTCGGTGAAATCACTGGCCAGATGAGGGCTTTCTTGGAGCGTTTGGCCTTCCCCTGGCTCTCCTACAACGACTACAGCATCACCGCCCCGAAGCGGATGCCCGTAGTGTTGGTGGAGACACAAAACGGTGGTGTAGGAGGCAGCAACTGCAACGGCTACGGCTCTATGGAGCCTTGCATCGCAAGGGCCCTCGGACAACCGGAGAAACTGTTTGCCAACAACACCTACCAAGTGAAAAACTACGCCAATTTTGAGTTGGGAGGCTTCTCGGAAGAAGCCAAACGCAAGTACCGCGAGGAGCACTGGGAAGAGGACCTGCAGAAGGCCTTCGATGCTGGAAAACGGATGGCGGAAACGATTATTAAGGCGTGATGAGAAAGCTTTTACTGATATTAGCCTTGGCCTGTTCCTTCAACCTTTTTAGCCAAACCATCGACACGGTAGCGATGCGTTCGGCCATCGAGAGGCAGTTGGTGACCTATCCTGAATCCACATTGCAGGACATTTACAAGAGTTTCTACCAAGAGCATTTTGGCCCAGGCCATATCATCAGCGACACGGCCTCGGCGCGACGCTATCTGATGCGCGAACTCTCGGAAATGGGCAAAACCCAATCACCTTATTTTGAGCCTACGGGCAGCCAAGGTGATTATGTCAGAGTTTATCTCTCTGCTGTCGCCGACAACCTGATTACCGCCGAGCAACTCTTGGATGCTTTCGTCAGAAGTGCCAATTTGTGGCAAGAACCAGCCGTCAGTTGGTTGGAAAAATGGGAAACCATAGTCAGCATTATTCAAGCCAACAAGATGGAAATCGAAGGCTTCGAAACCAACCTTCCCTTGCTGACCGAAGCCGCCCGAAACAACCAAGCCGTGCACCACAGCCGTCGCTATAACGAGGCCTATCACCCACATTACCGCATCGTGGAGCGCAGCATCTTTGAGATAGAATTAAAACCTTCTTCGAAATAGTATCAAATCCATTGTCAATTATAAATTATCAATTCTCAATTCTCAATTTATTATGAAACAACCCATTAAAGTAACAGAAGCCATTTTCCCGATGCCCGTTTTGCTCGTGGCCACCTACAACGAAGACGGCACAATCGACGTGATGAACGCCGCCTGGGGCACCATGCTCGACCGCAACCGCGTGGCCCTCAACCTGACCGAGACCCACAAGACCGTGGAAAACATCAAGCAACGCAAAGGTTTTGTCGTCCATATCGCCGATGCAGCCCATGTGGTGGAAGCCGACTATTTCGGCGTAGTGTCGGGCAAATCCGAAAAGGACAAGTTCGCCAAGAGCGGTCTCACCGCGACCAAATCCTCATTGGTGGACGCCCCCATCATCAACGAGCTGCCCATCGCCATGGAGTGTGAGTTCATCGAATACCAAAGCGACGACACAGGTCTTGGCGTCATCGGCAAGGTGCTGCAAACCTCGGTCGAGGCCGACAAGATGAAGGACGGCAAAGTCGACATCGAAGCCCTGCAAGCCATCGCCTTCGACCCCTATACCCATGGCTACTACCAAGTGACGAAGCGCGTCGGCGAAGCCTTCAAGGACGGCCTGAAACTAAAGTAAGCAATTATAAACCTTAAAATAGATACTTAATAAATAACACAAATCATACTATGAAAGAGCAAGTATTGCAAGCCATGCGCGAGGCCGGCAAGCCCGTCTCTGCTGGCGACGTCACCAAGGCTTTGAACGCCGACCGCAAGGAAGTCGACAAAGCTTTTGCCGAACTGAAAAAGGAAGGTGCCATCGTGTCACCCGTCCGCTGCAAATGGGAACCTGCCAAGTAAACCACTGGCAACGAGACATCAGATCGAAGTGCATCAGATGACAAGCTGGTGCACTTTTTGTGTTTTTGAAGAAGATTCCGTATCTTTGCAACTGGTAACAAAAACCGGTTTATAACCAAATTTTGCCATGAGCCTTCAGAGTTTCTTTGCTTCGTTTCTGCACATTATCAATGAGATGAGTCCTTATTTGTTGCTGGGATTTCTCATTGCGGGGATTTTGCACGTTTTTGTACCCAAGAACTTCTATGCCAAATACCTGTCGCGCAACAACAAGTTTTCGGTGCTTTGGGCAGCCCTTTTGGGCATACCGTTGCCTTTGTGTTCATGCGGCGTGATTCCCACGGCCATCGGTTTGAAAAACGAGCGCGCCTCGAAAGGGGCCGTGGCTTCGTTTCTCATCGCAACGCCACAAACGGGCATCGATTCCATCTTGGCCACCTTTTCGCTGATGGGCTTGGGGTTTGCCATCGTGCGCCCCGTGGCAGCTTTGGTTACAGGAGTTTGTGGCGGCTTGCTGGTGAACCGTTTCGTGAAAGATGAAGAATACGACAACGCAGCGGCCACCACCTGCAGCGTAGAACACGGCAACCGAATTTGGCGCGTGTTCAAGTACGCCTATTTCGATATGATTCAGGACATTGGCCTGCGCCTCATCATCGGTCTGCTCTTGGCAGCATTGATTAACGTGGCCGTTCCCGACGAGTTTTTCCTCACCTTCGGCAACCATCCTTTGCTGCAAATGTTGGTCATCCTCGCCATCGCCGTTCCGATGTACATCTGCTCGACGGGCAGCATCCCCGTGGCGGCGGCACTGATGATGAAAGGCTTGTCGCCAGGCGCGGCCTTGGTGATGCTGATGGCAGGACCAGCAGTCAATCTGGCTTCCATCCTCGTGGTGAACAAATCGCTTGGGCGGCGTTTCACCACGATTTATCTGCTCACGATTGTCGTCTTTTCCGTTCTCTTCGGATTGCTCATCAACGCCTTGGGCATTGGTGCCAACCTTGTTGCGCCCGCTGCCCAAAACGTCGGTTGTTGCTCCACCACGGTGCACCATCCAAGTGTGTTCCGCAGCATTTGTTCTGTACTTTTAGTCACATTTATCATAATCGCATTAAATATGAAACTCTTTGACAAATTCAAGAAACAAGAGGCCGTTGAAGGCACGACGACCTACACCGTTGAGGGTATGCACTGCAACCACTGCAAGGCTGCCGTCGAGAAAGCCGTGGGCGAAATCAAGGGCGTGACCGCAGCCGAGGTTAATCTTGGCGCAAAAACCGTGACGGTCACGGGCACTGCCACTGCCGACGAAGTTCAAAAAGCCGTCGAAAAGGCAGGTTTCGAGTTTAAGGGAGAGAACAAGTAAATGGAATAAAACACATTGAACAGCGCCAAAAACAAGAAGCAGCATGGTGAAGATACAAAAGATTGAAGTAAAGTCGGTGATGACGAAGTCAAACTGCCGGTGGCCGACTTCTCGGTGAATCCATACGTGGGTTGTCTGCACGGCTGCAAGTACTGCTACGCCTCGTTCATGAAGCGGTTTACGAACCATCCGGAGCCGTGGGGCGAGTTCATCGACGTGAAGTACTGGCCAGAAATCAAGAATGCCAAGCGGTATGCGGGCAAGGAAGCCTTCTTCGGCTCCGTGACCGACTGCTACCAGCCACATGAGGCCAAATACAAGCGGACACGCGCCCTGCTGGAACAGCTACAAGACAGTGGCATCAGCGTGAGCATCGCCACGAAATCGGACCTCGTGTTGCGCGACCTCGACCTCATCAAGACCTTCCCCCATGCCCGTGTGTCGTGGAGTATCAACACGCTCGACGAGTCGTTTCGCCGCGAGATGGACGTGGCCGTCAGCATCGAACGCCGACTGGAGGCCATGCGTCAGTTCTACGAGGCAGGCGTTGAGACCACCTGCTTCATTTCTCCGATATTTCCTGGCATCACCGACGTGGAGGCCATCATCGAACGGGCCAAGGGCTTCTGCAATTTAGTGTGGCTCGAGAACCTGAACCTGCGGGGCGACTACAAGGGAAAGATTCTCGCCTGGATTCACGAAAACCACCCCGAACTGGACCAGCTCTACCACGACATCTATACCCGCAAAGACCGCTCCTACTGGATGCAGCTCGATATGCAGATGCGAGCCTTCTGCAAGGCAGAGAGGCTTCCCTACGTCCGCAACGATGACTCCGTACGCTCTAAGCATGGCCAGCCACCCGTGGTGGTCAACTATTTCTACCACGAAGAGATTATCCCATCGGCCAGGAAGGAACAACTGAGGCAAACGAGGACATGTTGTTAGCGTTTTCACCGTCACAATGTGTCTTTTGATTTCCATGCATTATTTCGAAACAATCAAGAACCGAAAATGAAGAAAAGCATCATAACACTTTTGATCATGGCCTTCTCAGCAATCCAATCCATCGCCCAAATCGACCTCCACAGCCACGCCATCACGAAAGGTTACATCGATTACATCAAGTCCAACGGTGCCGAGATGGACGAAGGATTCTCCATCCCTGCATGGGATGTCGAAAAGCACCTCGCTTTCATGGACGAGGCTGGTATCCAGACCTCGGTGCTGACCATGCCCGCGCCGCAGCCGTATTTCGGCGATGCCGAGGCTTCGGCGGCGGTGTGCCGCAGCTACAATGAAGAGTGCGCCGCACTCAAGGCACGCTATCCCGGACGTTTCATGTTTTGTGCTGCTCTGCCTTTGCCCGATGTGCCACACGCATTGGAGGAGGCTCGCTATGCCTTGGAAGTCTTGGGCGCCGATGGCGTTAAATTGGCAACAAATAGCTACGGCCAATACCTCGGTGACTCCGCTTTGGACACGCTGATGGCCTATCTCGATCAACAGAACGCCGTCGTCATCCTGCACCCACACAAACCCTCGGCGGTCAATGCACAACTGGTTGCCGATGTGCCGTTGGCTAGTTATGAATACTTGGCCGAGACCACGCGCACAGTACTCAACATGGTAGCACATGATGTATTGGTACGCTATCCACATCTGAAAGTCGTTGTGCCGCATTGCGGTTCATTCCTGCCCAATGCTTTGCCCCGTTTCCGCTCCCTCCTGCCCGTGATGGTGAAACAAGGCATGATGCAACCTGTGGATGTCGATGCTAACTTGTCACGCCTCTATTACGACCTTGCCGGAGCACCCACCGACGAAGTCCTTGATGCCCTCCTGACTATCACCCCGCCCGACCATATCCTCTATGGCAGCGACTATCCGTATGTGGCCGAGCCAGTACTTATCAGTGGAAAACAAGCTTTGGAAAGTCGTCTCGCCGCGCATGGGTTGAATCCGCGGGATGTTTTTACCGACAATGCAAGGCGCCTGTTTGGAGAGAGCATCCCGTTGAGACAATATGGCGAAAAGCTCGTCCGCCTCGCCGAAATCGAAGTGGAGCCTTCGATGCTCGAGGACTATCTCGCCTTCGCGAAGGAAGTAGGGGAGACCTCGACGAAAGTGGAGCCCGGCGTACTGACGCTCTTCTCGATGCAAACCAAGGAAGACCCCTGCAAAATCTACATCCTCGAAATCTACTCCAACCAAGCGGCCTACCAAAGCCACATCCAGACTGCGCACTTCAAGAAATACAAGGAAGGTACGGCCAAGATGGTGAAGAGCCTGAAACTGATTGACGTCAATCCACTTGCTGGAAAGGTGTGGTAATTCGGTTTTTTTACTAACTTTGCAAACATATAATAATCAACACGATGAAAATAATAACGACAATCCTCTTGTGTGCTCTGGCCTTTGTCGCTTGTACCAACACTCAAACAGACAACAATCAAAACAATAAAAATATGGAAAACACAGCAAAAGTCTATCTAACTCGCGAAATCAGCCCTGAAGCTTTGGTGAACATCTACAAGGCATTGGGCGTGGAAGCCAAAGGCCGCGTGGCCGTGAAGATCTCGACCGGAGAAGGCAGCAACCCCAACTACCTGAAGCCCGAACTCATCAAAGACCTCGTTCATGCGGTAGACGGCACCATCGTAGAGTGCAATACAGCCTACGGCAACGGCCCTGGCGACGAAAAGGACGAGCGCAACAACTCGGCCGTCCACTGGGAAGTGATTCGCAGACATGGCTTCACCAATTATTTCCCCGTCGACATCATGGATGAATACGACGAAATCCGCATCCCCGTGAAGGACCAGAGTCACATCAAATACGACATCGTGGGCGGACATATCGCCAACTACGACTTCATGATTGCCCTCAACCACTTCAAGGGCCACCCGATGGGCGGTTACGGCGGTGCGCTGAAGAACCTCAGCATCGGTTGCGCCAGCAGCAACGGCAAAGCATACATCCACTCCTCGGGAAAGATGGAAAAACTCGATATGACCAAGCTTTGGACTCCTGAGTACATCGGTGATCAGGACGGCTTCCTTGAAAGCATGGCAGCAGCAGCCCAAGCTGTGACAAACTACTTCCAAAAGAGACAGGGCATCATCTACATCAACGTGATGAACAACATGAGCATCGACTGCGACTGTGTCGATCATCCTGCCCCTGTGAAGCTTGAGGACTACGGCATCCTTGCCAGCACCGACCCTGTGGCCCTCGACCAAGCCTGCGTCGACATCATCAACAACCAGGAAGTGACCGCCAAAAACGACCCCACCGACCTGCTCAGCCGAATCGACAAGCAACATGGCACCCACACCATCGAGCACGCTGAAGCCATCGGACTGGGAACCAGGAAATACACCATTGTCAGCATTGACAAATAAGTGAAACCAGCTGACCTTATCAAACAGTTTGGACGGACCGCTCGAGGCAAACGCCTTGAACGCATACGAAAGTCGCCTCATTTTGTGAACGACAAGTTCCAGAATGAGGAAGCGACCACGCTGTTCACGGGTCAAGGTGGAATGCTGAAGAATCTTGGCAAGTTCCTCTTTGGGAAAAAGCCAAAGAACAGGATCCCAAAACTGGGTGAAATACCCGTTATCATGACCGACTTGAATTGCTTGCCCGAATCTGGTGATTTCTACCTATGGTTCGGGCACAGTTCCTTTTTGCTTCGCTTGGACGGGAAGACCATCCTCGCCGACCCCGTGTTCTACAAAGGCTCGCCCGTCTCTTTCGTCAATCGGGCCTTTCCTGGGACGGACCTCTACAAGCCCCAAGACATGCCCAAGAGAATCGACTTTCTCCTCATCTCGCATGACCATTGGGACCACTTGGATTACCAGACGGTCAGCGAGTTGAAAGACCAAGTAAAGAAGGTGGTCTGTCCCTTGGGTGTGGGCGAGAACTTTGAATACTGGGGCTACGACAAGCAGCAACTCATCGAGTTGGATTGGTATGAAAGTGCCACCTCCGACGGCTTGACCTTCCATTGCCTGCCCACCCAGCATTTTTCGGGACGCGGTTTTTGGAAAGCCAAGACGATGCCGGCCTCGTGGCTAATGGAATCATCGGCGAGGAAGGTCTTTTTCTCGGGCGATGGCGGCTACAGCAGTCGCTTCAAACGCTTCGGGGAACAGTTTCCCGACATCGACCTCGCCATCATGGAAAACGGCCAATACGATGCCAACTGGAGCCAGATCCATACCATGCCCGAAGATTTGGGGCAAGCCGTGTCTGAACTTGGCGCCCGGCGTTTCGTCACCGTCCACCACTCCAAGTTTTGCCTCTCGAACCATCCATGGGACGAACCCAGGAAAAACGAATGCAAGGCGGCAGAGCAATTTGGGCTTCAGCTGGTCACTTGTCAGATTGGAGAGGTTGTTAGGTTGTAACTACATCTAAAAACCTATCAATGAAACTTTTTGTTGCCATATTGTGAAATGTTTGTATTTTTGCATCGAAGAAAAAACAAATGAGCAAGTCCATCATAGATAAAATCAATTACATCGTGGCTTTGATAACAGAGTTTGCCACGGCGCATCATATCACCACGCAACAGGCTTATCGGTATCTGCAACAATACAAAGGGCTTGATTTCGTGGACAAATTCTATGATGTGGAACACACCTATTCCTTTGAAAACACAGTGGAAGACTTGACAGCTTATTGCCAACGTATGGGAGGAACACTGGCATGATACTTTATCATGGCACAAATGCGGTTATCCAAAACATTGACCTTTCTCAAAGTCGTGTCGGAAAGGATTTTGGATTAGGCTTTTATCTTACTCCTGACAAAACGGTGGCCCAACGTCAAGCAGAACGCAAATTCGAGCAATTCGGAGAAGGTGAAGCAACGGTTTACAAATACTATGTCGACGATGAAGCCATAAAAACGCTGCAAATCCTTCGTTTTGAAGGTTACTCACTTGAATGGGCTCGGTTTGTATTGAGCAATCGTAAGAACCGTACTCGTCAACAAATACATGATTACGACATAGTTATTGGTCCAATTGCCGATGATGTGGTTGGTTATCAAATCCGTCGCGTTGAGGAAGGCATCATCAACGAAGAACAGTTTTTGGAAGAAATTAAGTTCCATACGATAACGATACAATTTTTATTTGCCACTCAAAAGGCAATCAATTTGTTACAAAGGATATGAACGGCAAAGAAACTTTCATGGTTGAAACATTGACCCGCGAGTTGATTGCGCGGCTCATGGAAGAGCGTTCCCTTTCGATGCGTGAGGCAATGGATATTGTCTATAACTCAAAGACTTATGCCGCTCTTAACAATCTGAATACAGGACTCTATTTCCAAAGCCCTGCCTATGTTTATGATGTTTTGGCGGAAGAAATCCATACTAGCATAGAGTAGATTAAAATGATAGTGTTTCGACAATATCTAATTTCTAAATCTAACTTTAATACAATTAAAAACAAAAATGTGATTATTTATGGAAAAGAGTAGAATAACGTTGCAATCCTATCTTGAAAAATATGGATGGCTCAAATATGGAATGATTGTTAAGGGAACTCTAATTAATGAACTTGAAATCTACGGTTTTGTAAACAGCAGCAAGGAGATGATTGAAGAGTTCAAATCAAACCAATTCAATTTGCTTGGAATAGTAAATAAAGCCCCTAACCAACAAGTTATAAGAGGTTTTTATATGTATCAAGTAGTGGAATGGTTTGATGGAGAAAATGTAAAACAAACAGGCTTGACAACACCAATCTACATAGGTTTACGTAATTGCAGAGAAGATATAGAACTAAATATTGCAGATTTACATATGCCTAACCTTATTTCGAACAAGCTTTATTGCCTCATTCGTTCACGCAGGGGAACTGGTGTTGAAGTCACTCCACAAATTGTAAACAAATACAATTCAGCAAAAACTTTTGCTGATAATAATATCATCATAAAAGAAGGAAATGCTCTTTTGCAGGTAAAAAAAGGAGATACGCTTTGCATTCATGCGCTTGATCATTCCATTAAAAGCATAGGCCAAGAGTTAGTAGCCGTGTGTAGATATGTTTGTAAAACTACTGGACATCTGCGCTATGCATTATTTGATTTGAGCGAATTGACAATTGAAGATTGTGAAGTCGAAGGTTATTATGATTTACTTTGAATCATTAATCCAGGTATTTAACTTCGGCAAGTTTCTAGGTTGCGACTTGGGAGAAGTATTAATGTATGCGCCAGATTATATTCGATGGGTAACAGATAATATTAATGGTGATAGATGTGCATTCTCGGAAGAGGTAATTAGCGAAATACAAACATTATTTCCTTCTATTGCACTACCACCTAAGCTATTGGAGAGAATGAAGCAGCGTAGAGAAGAGTTTTTTGAATTCAATTATTTCGAGAATACTACTCTTGAAGAAATGCTAGAAGCAGAAAAAGATGACGAAATTGCAAAAATACAAGAAGAAGACACTTATGAAAGATATAACGGCTCATATGCACAAGATGAAATGGGTTATAGTGATGATGATATCGATACAATCTTTGATGGTGATCCATCAGCATATTGGAACATTGATTGAATATCTTTCATAAACAGTCGAGCTATAATTGCTCATCTAAAAATATGAAAGTCGTCTGGAAATCTATGTAACGGCTTCCACCGAAAAGCCACTGCGTTTATGTATCAGATTTCAAAGCCTAAGAGGGTTGACCCAAAAAACAATTACAGCTAGAAACAGAAACAAATTATCCGTTAGCATACAGGTCATTCATCACCAATCCAGCAAGCATGAAGCCAAAGATGGCCGTGATATGGGCCGAGGTGCCGTTGATTTGGGCTTTCGAGGAGCACCATTCGTGATTGATGAGGTCGGGATTGCCAGCAGCGATGATGGCCTTGGGACACATGCAGGCATTAGTGCCACAGGTGGTTTCAGCACCTTTGTTAGGCAACACCTCGGGCGAGAACACACAAAGAAACTTTTTCTTCGGATAGGTTTTCGCTTTTCTGAGACGCTTGCGCATCATGCTAGCCAACGGACAGCCCTTCACCTCCCAAAACTCCGCCACCTGTATCTTGGTCGGATCCATTTTGAGTGCGGCACCCATGGCAGAGAAAAGCTTGCCCGGGCATTCGGTGGCGTGCAAAATAAGGTGTATCTTGTCCTTGAGACTGTCGATGGCGTCGATGATGTAGTCGTAGGTCTCGAGTTGGAACTTCTCGGCGTTCTCAGCAGAATAAATCTCCTGCACTGCATTGATTTCGGCCTTTGGATTGATTTCCAAAAGGCGTTCCTTCAGCACCTCCACCTTGACCAGTCCCACCGTCTTGGTGGTGGCTTGCAACTGTCGGTTGACATTGGTGATGCACACGCGGTCGCTGTCCACGATGGTAAGGTGGCTGATACCACTTCGCACCAGACTCTCGGCGCACCAACTGCCCACGCCCCCCACGCCAAAGATGATGACGCGCTTACTCATGACGCGCTCCATCGTCTCCTCACCCAAAAGCAGGTTCAAACGGTTGAATATGGGATTTTGTGCACTCATAGAATGGTTTTGAGGCGGCAAAGATAGTGGTTTTAGGCGAATTATCTCTTTTTGCAATATGTTTTGGTGAGAATTAGTCATCCTCAACCATTTGGTTGCAGACTCCGCCGATATTCGCTGGGCGATTGTCCAAGATGTTTGGTGCAGTAGCGACTGAAATAACTCAATGAGGTGAAGTTCATGCGGTCGGCGATTTGGGTGAGCGAAAGGCGCTCGTCGTCCAAAAAACCTTTCATGATGGGCACTGTGGCTCGGTTGATGTAACTGCTGACACTGTGCCCTGTCACACGTTTAACCGTGTCGGAGAGGTACTTCGGTGAAACATTCAGCCGTTCGGCATAATAACTCACCTCACGCTCAGTGCGGCTGATGCCTGTGCCTAAAAGTTGCATCAGTTGTTTGACGATATAAGCCGTTCGGTCGCTATGGGTGTCGGTGGCATCGCGTTGGGCATGAGGCTCGAAGATGTCGTACATCATCGTCAAACAGAGACTCCCCATCAGTTCACGGTAAAACAACAGGTGGCGGTCGCCCATGCGGTCGCGGAGTCGGTGAAAGTCGGCAAGCATAATGACCGCCTGCTCGTCGGTAAGTTTAATGACGGGGTCTTGGTTGAGCGAAATGCTTCCTCCTATGCTGTAATTATTCGAAGGCAACAGACTTTGAAGGAACCTATAGTCGGCGGCAAACCACTCCACCTGCATTCCAGGGGCGGCGGCAAGGTTCTTTGCACGACTTGGATTGGGCATCACCACCAAATCGTTTTTTTCCAAGTGATAACAACGTTCGTTAAACACAAAACTCCCCTCCCCTTCTGTGCAGAGCAGATGCATGCAGGTATGACTCAATTTGGGGTCATTCATCCCCAAGAAATCCGTAGCGTACTGAAAATCAATCTTCATGGCGCAAAAATACGAATTATTCCTTTCGGTAGCCCAAAAGATTGAGTAAATTGTGAAAATAATGGTGCTTTTTGTGAAACTTATATGTCGTTAAGTCGCTGTATTTTGCACCGTAATTCAAAACTAAAGACGATGCAAGAGCAAAGAGTTGACCCCAAGCTGACCACAGCCGAAGAACACGCAGAAGGCGTACGCCAAGCGCAAGTCCTTTTCAAACTGAATCACACGATGCCTTACACCGATGAGTATAACGCTCTCGTGCGCGAGCTCTTCGGCGACAACCTCGGCGAAGGCGGCTGGGTGATGCCCGGCCTCACTGGTGTTTGCTTCGACCGTGTACACATCGGGAAGAACGTGATGATCATGAACAACTGCCTGATGATGGCTCGCGGTGGCATCACCATCGACGACGGAGCGATGATTGCCGCCAACGCACAACTCATCTCCAATAACCACGATCTCTACGACCGCCAGATTCTCCTCTGCAAGCCCGTCCACATCTGCGAAAAAGCTTGGATAGGTGCTGGTGCCACCATCTTGCCCGGCGTGACTGTCGGCAAGAACGCCGTCGTGGCCGCTGGTGCCGTGGTCACCAAGGATGTGGCACCCAATACCATCGTGGGCGGCAACCCTGCGAAATTCATTAAAAACATTATAGAACTATGAAAAGAATCATTACCGCAGTCCTAGCACTCCTTATGGCCACTGGCTGCAATGCACAAAACAAACAAGAAGTCAAATCATCAAATAAGAACACCATGAACAAATCCATCGTCATTTTCTTCTCCCATGCGGGCGACAACTACAGCGTGGGCAACATCGAGGTCGGCAACACCAAGATCGTGGCCGACTACATCACTGAAATCAAGGGTGCAGACCAGTTTGAGATCATCACCCACAAGTACGACGGCATGGCCTACACACCGCTTATCAACTTGGCCAAGGAAGAGGCCAACAAGGGCGAACTGCCGCCTTACGAAGGCACCGCCCCCGACCTTTCGCAGTATGACACCGTCTTCATCGGCGGCCCAGTCTGGTGGGGCACCTATCCGCAGGTGATGTTTACCCTCTTTAAAGACATCAACCTCGACGGCAAGACCGTCATTCCTTTCACTACTCACGAAGGCAGTGGCCTCGCCTCCTGCGCCAGCGATGTGAAAAAAGCTTTCCCGAAGGCCAAGGTCACAGGCGAGTTCAGCATCTATGGGCATGAAGTGCGCACAGGTCGTGCAAAGGTTGAGAAATGGTTGAAGAGTCTTTAAAATAATCATCCAATATACCCAATTAACCCAGCTATTTCCCCAAATACTCGCTAGGCGTGAGTCCAGTCCTCTTCTTGAAGAGGCGGGTGAAATGATGGGGAAAATCGAAGCCAAGGAGGCGCGAGGTCTCACTGATGTTGTGACCGTTCATCAGCAGGCTCTTGGCTTGGTTGATAACGTAGTTGTGGATGTAGCCGATGGCGGTTCCTCCAGTTGCCTTGTGGACAATATCACCGAAATAACGTGGCGAATAGGCTAACTCTGAAGCGCAATAGGCAACGGTGGGCAAGCCTTGAGTCAACTGCCGATTCTCGCGGAAATACTGTTGAAGCAGGTCGTGAAAGCGTTTCAAGAGGTCGCTGCCGCCCTTGTCTTCCTCGGAGAGTTGCCGCTGATAGATGCGGTTGCAGTATTCCAATATCAGGCGCAGATAGCCCAGCAAGATGCTTCTGAGCGAGGGCGAGTCGACGTGAGTCACCAACTCTTGCCGCATCTGGGCGAGCAGTTGTGTGATGCAGTCCCATTCGTCAGGCTCCATCCGAAGCGAGCCAGCGAAGAAATAGGAGAAATACTGATAGCGGTCTATCTGGCGTTCCAGTTCAGAGCCATGCAGCAGTTCGGGCGACCACAAAAGCGCCCATCCGCTTAGCGAGATACGCTCCCCATTGTCTTCCAAGCCGCCAATCTGTCCAGGCTCCACGGCAATAATCGAGGCATCGCTCACCTGCAAGGTCTTCATGCCGTAAGAGAGGCCCTCAGGGAATTGGCGTTGGATAAAAAGTCCATAGACGCCGTAGTTGTTCAGGCTATGGCGGAATGGAGCCAATTCGTCGAAGTGGATGATGCTGATCAGCGGATGCAGCACAGGAGCCTCCACATATCGGGCAAAGTCATTGGGACTATCAACTTTCAGGATCTTCTTCATCGTGGGGCAAAGGTACAATAAAAATGGGAAAATTTAGGAAAAATGGTATTATTATTTGCAAATATCCTATAAATTCAGCGAAATTGGTATATATACAGCCAATTTGTGTAATACCTCTTTAAAAAAACAAGTGTACTTTTGCCATCGGATTTAGAATTAGGCCTAAATGAAAAAGATGCTTTGGTTATTGGCAGCAATACTGATTACGGGTTGCTCTAAAAACAGCGAGTCTTTTGCGCAGACAATGGAAGAGAAAATGTATATCACGATCGGGGACGAGACGCATACCGTCACAATGGAAGACAATGTCGGCACGCGCGCCTTGGTAGCCGCATTGCAAACGGACAACATCACCTACCCGGCACACGACTACGGCAACTTTGAGAAGGTGGGCTATGTCGGGCAGTCGTTCCCGACGGCAGATCATCAAACCACCACTTCAGCGGGCGACCTTGTGTTATACAACGGCGACAACATCTGTATTTTCTATGGCAGCAATTCGTGGTCCTATACGCGCATCGGCAAACTCGACAACCTATCGGCTGACCAGGTGCGTCGGTTCGTCAAGGCAGGTGAAGGCGAGGTAAGCGTCACACTTTCCTTGCAGCCCATCCATACTGGAATCCAAGAACTTACTCCTGATGCTAATAACGATGGCACAGCCTACACCATTACGGGACAGATTGCGCCAAAAGGCTACAAAGGCATTGTGATTCAAAACGGAAAAAAAAGAATAAATCAATGATACCATGAAAAAGATTCTCATCCTTGCAGCAGTGGCAACACTCATGACCGCCTGCAACAACCAACCGCAAACAACAGAAACAGAAGAAACAAAAGAACCCAAAGAAGAAATGAAGCAAGAACTGAACCTCACGCAAGAGTGGGACAAGGTGTTCCCGCTGAGCGACAAAGTGAGCCACCGCAAGGTGACGTTTGAAACCCAATACGGCCTTACGTTGGCCGCAGACCTTTATACGCCAAAGGATGCCGAAGGCAAATTGGCGGCCATCGCCGTGAGCGGACCTTTCGGTGCCGTGAAAGAGCAAAGCAGCGGCCTCTATGCCATGCGGATGGCAGAGCGCGGCTTTGTGGCTTTGGCCTTCGACCCGTCTTTTACCGGTGAGAGCAGCGGTGAACCGCGTCGCACGGCCTCGCCCGACATCAACACCGAGGACTTCATGGCTGCCGTCGATTTCCTCTCAAAGCAAGACAATGTGGATGCCGAGCGCATTGGCATCATCGGCATTTGTGGTTGGGGTGGCATTGCCCTCAACACCGCTGCCACGGACACGCGTATCAAGGCCACCGTGGCCAGCACGATGTACGACATGACCCGCATCAGCGGCAACGGCTATTACGATTCAAACGACAACGAGGCCGACCGCCATGCCGCCCGTGAAGCCCTCGCCAAACAGCGTCTTACCGACCCATTGGCGATGGCAGGCGGTGTCGTCGATCCACTTCCTGAGGATGCCCCTCAATTTGTGAAAGATTACCATGCCTATTACAAGACTCCGCGCGGCTATCACAAGCGCAGCGGCAACAGCAACGACGGTTGGCGAGTCATCGGCACGCAGGCTTACGCCAATGCTCGTTTCCTCTATTACATCAACGAAATCCGTTCCGCAGTCCTCGTGATGCACGGCTCGGAAGCCCACAGCCGCTATTTTGGTGAGGCTGCTTACAAATACATGGTGGAAGGCCAGGCAGAAGGCTACCACTTCATCGGCAAGCCCAATCCCAACCCAGAAAACAAAGAGTTGCTCATCATCCCCGGTGCCACCCACTGCGACCTTTACGACGATGGCGAGGGCAATTACATTCCGTGGGATAAGTTGGCGGAGTTTTTCACTGAAAACCTGAAATAATACATGATGAACGAACAACCCACAGGAAAAACCTACGTCGGCAGCGATGAGCTTTATGCCGATGTGCAGCGTTGCATGAAACTGGTTGCCGAGATGAACACCGGCTACCACACCGAGGCCGAGGTGCGCGAGTATCTGCGACAGATCACAGGCTCCGACATCGACGACACCGTGCGTGTGTTTCCGCCGTTCAACATCAACTACGGCAAGAAGACCACCTTCGGCAAGGGCAGTTTCGTCAACTTCGGCTGCACCTTCCTGGCGCTTGGTGGCATCACGATTGAGGAAGGCGTTTTCATTGCGCCTCATGTGGTTTTGGCCTCAGAATACCATCCCGAAGATCCTGAAACAAGACATTCCTTGCTCACCAAGCCCATCGTCATCAAGAAGAACGCTTGGATTGGCGCCAACGCCACGATATTGGCGGGTGTCACTATCGGCGAAAACGCCATCGTGGCCGCCGGTGCCGTGGTGGGAAAGGATGTCCCCGACAACACCATCGTGGGCGGAGTTCCTGCCAAGGTGATTCGGATGATTAAATAAAAGACAAAGTGAAACGATGGAATCCGCAATCTGGGCGAGGGCTTAGGTTGCGGGTTTTTGTTTCTATCCTTTTTTGTGGATACTTTTACAAATCCATGCTTTCAGCATTTAGCAGGAAATCCTCAATTCCACTGTGAAGAGAATAACTATTCTCTACTGAAAATTTTTGTAAAAATCCGCAATAATTTTCAAAAGCAAATCTATTTCCTATTACTAATCGGGGAATTTATCGATAAAACCGAAAAAATCGGATTGTTTTTCGTCGCAAAATCCGCAATTAAGGTATGGCACGAATTGCGGTTTTTTATATCTTTGTCACTTAAATGAAACAAAACATATTACATATGGACATCAAAGCAGTAAAATTCAGAAAAGACGGGTTCTATTCCCAGCCTTTTGCCTTTGGCGGCGAAGAAGGGACCGACAAATTTGACAAGAACATCCGCTATCGCGGTAGCCTCCAGAACTATCTGATCGACACGGGTAAAGATGTCATTTTGGTGGACACAGGCCTTCCCACAGGCACACCCGAAGAGGCACCCGACGAGAACTCGGCAGCCTACACCGGCAAGGACATTTGCAGCTACATGGACGCTTTCAAAGCCCTCGGCTACAAGCCCGAACAAGTGACCAAGATCCTCCTTACCCACCGCCACAGCGACCACAGCGGCGAGCTCCGTTCGTTCCCCAATGCGAAGATCTATGTGAACGCCGACGAGATGCAAGCCGCCGAACTGCAAAACTTGCCCAATCTCGTGCCAGTACACTTCACTGATGGCGCGTATTACAACTTCCCCGAAACACAGAAGATTTGCGACGGCATCTGGTTCGTCAAAGCCAAAGGCCACACCCGTGGCAACAGCCTCGTGATTGCCGAGAACGAAGGCCTGTTCTATATGTTCCAAGCCGACATCACGTACGTGGACGAGGCTTTATATGAGAACAAACTTTCGGTAGTGTATGACGACCTGTCCGCCGCCCGCGAGACCTTGGACCGCGTGCGCGAGTTTGTTCGCAACCATCCCACGGTCTATATGGGCACCCACACGCCTCAAGGTTATGAGAACCTCGAAGCCAAACGTGTGATGGACCTTGACAACCCCGTACCTACCGTTTTTGACGAAATCGACTTCCCCAAGAAGGAAGCCTCGGGCAAGTACGTCTGCTCCATCTGCGGTTATGTCTACGACCCTGCCGAACACGACGGCGTGGCCTTCGAAGACCTCCCCGACGACTGGAAATGCCCACGCTGCAAGCAAAGCAAGGAGAAGTTCAATAAGGCGTGAGGTGGGTATGACCGACCTTCAAATATGCAGTTCGGAGACGATGGAGCGTGTCATCTGTGAGTTGGGCATCGTTCCGTTTTTCACCAGCGCCATCCCGGGCTATTCCATCAAGGAACTCACCCAGCCTGGTTTTTGGTTTGACGGCGAGGAGGACTCGCTCGGACCGTGGGACTGGAAGATCGACTGCCTGCAAAATGGCGGCATCGCCTACGGGAAGTTCCTTTGCGGAGGAAAGGCCGCCTTCGCGACAGTACCCTTCTACCGCGAACTGATGAACATCCGCCGCGCTACGACAACACCCGACAAGAACGGCGAGCGCATCATGGAATACATCGAAAAGCAAGGCAGCATCACCATCAAGGAGGTGCGTGCTTTGCTTGGTGTGAAGAAAGGCCAAGCCGATGCTGCTATATGCAAGCTGATGCAACAGTGTCGTGTCGTCACGGGAGCCATCGAACGGGTGTATCGAGGACCCGAGCAGGTTTACAACGGCTGGCAGGTGTCGTATTTCTGCACGCCCGAGTCGCTCTTCGAAGACTTCACCACGCTCCACACCGACCACACTCCCGAGGAATCGCTGGAGTTTTTAGTCGAACACATCACGAAACTGACGGATGGAATGGCTACCAGAAAGCAGGTCTTGAAGGTGCTGAAATAAACTATCATTATTCATTTCAAAACATGACACTATGATCAACGATTTCATCTATAACATTCCCGTAAAAATCTACTTCGGGCGCGACCAACTGAAACACCTTGGCGCGGAACTCAAGAAATACGGCACGCGCGTGCTGATGACCTACGGCGGCGGCTCCATCAAGAAGATGGGACTCTACGACCGTGTAGTGAAAGAAATAAAAGACGCTGGACTCGAATTGTTCGAGCTCTCGGGCATCGAGCCGAACCCACGCATCGACTCTGTACGCAAAGGCGTGCAGATGTGCAAGACGCATAACATCGACGTGCTGCTGGCTGTGGGCGGTGGCTCCACCATCGACGCCACCAAGATTATGGCCGCCGGTGCCTGTGTCGATCACGACCCTTGGGACTTCCTCGACCTCAGCAAACGTGCCCCCATCGAGCGCGCCCTGCCCATCGTCAGCATTCTGACACTCGCGGCCACGGGCTCGGAGATGGACACGGCTGCCGTCATCAGCAACCCCGAGACCAACGACAAGATCGGTCGTTTGGACCCCGCCATGTTGCCCAAGGCCTCCTTCCTCGACCCGAGCATCACCTTCAGCGTCAGCCCCTATCAAACCGCTTGCGGCTCAGCCGACATCCTGTCACACCTTTTCGAGGTCTATTTCAACATGGATCAGGACCTCTACATGCTTGACTGTTTCATGGAAGGCCTGATGAAGACCGTCATCAAATACGCCCCCATCGCCATGCGAGAGCCCGATAACTACGAGGCGCGCGCCAACCTCATGTGGGCCTCCTCATGGGCCATCAACGGCTTCGTGAACGGAGGCAAACGCAAGGCTTGGAGCTGCCATCCGATGGAACACGAGCTGTCGGCCTTCTACGACATCACCCATGGCCTCGGCCTCGCCATCCTCACCCCGCGGTGGATGCAGTACTGCCTCAACGAAACCACGGTTTCGAAATACGTCCAGTTCGGCACCAACGTCTTCGGCATCGACCCGACCTTGGCACCCATGGACATCGCCCATCAGGCCATTGACAAGTTGAGCGACTTCCTCTTCAACACCTTGCAACTCAAGCGTACCTTCCCCGAGGTAGGCATCGACAGGACTCACTTCGCAGTGATGGCCAAGAAAGCCGTTGGCGGTGGTACCTTGCCAGGCTTCAAGCCCTTGCAGCAGGCCGATGTGGAGAAGATCTTTGAAATGTGTATGAAATGAGCTTTAAATCCTATTCAATATGAAAAAACTATTCTTTCTCGTAGCAGTGGCCTTGATGATGACTACAGGCTGCAATAATCAGAACAACAAGACCACACAAGTGGCGACTGAACCCGAACCTGTGGTCGAGCAGACCGGTGGCATCTATGACATCACGGTAAAAGACATGGACGGAAGCGATGTATCCTTGGCCAACTACAAAGGCAAGGTGCTGCTCATCGTCAATGTGGCCAGCAAATGCGGACTGACTCCGCAGTACGAAGGCCTTGAAGCCCTTTACCAGAAGTACAAAGACCAAGGCTTGGAGATTTTGGCCTTCCCCTGCAACCAATTCTTGGGTCAAGAGCCTGGCACCAACGAAGAGATCCAAAGTTTCTGCTCGCTGAACTACAATGTCACCTTCCCGCTGTTCGACAAGATTGACGTCAACGGTGAGGCGGAAAGCCCACTCTACACCTACCTCAAGAAACAAGCGCCTTTCAAGGGCTATCCCGAGGGTGCAGAGGAGTTTGCGACAATGCTTGACGAGATTCACCAAAAGACCGGCACGGGCTTCGACCAAGGTGACGCCATCCGCTGGAACTTTGGCAAGTTCCTGGTCTCCAAAGACGGCAAGACCATCCTCCGTTTCGAGCCTATGGTGACACCCGACATGATGGAGGGAGCCATACAGGAGTTTTTGAAAGTCAATGAATAAAATTCGATTCAAAATGAAGAGATTACTCATTCTCGCCATCGTAGCGATGGCTGCCGTTTCCTGCGGTCCGAAAAAGGAAAACAAAAAGGAAGAAGCGCCCAAGGCAGAAACTCCTAAAGTGCTGGTGCTTTACTATTCCCAAACGTCGAACACGAAAACCGTAGCGACTGAAATCGCCACACGGCTCGGTGCCGACATGGAGGAGATTGTTCCCACGAAACCTTACGATGAGGATTTCCAAGCCACCATCGAACGTTGCAAGCAAGATCGCGAACAAGGCATTGCTCCCGAGATTCAGCCGTTGGCAGCCGACATCGCCAAATACGATGTGGTGTTCCTCGGCTATCCCGTGTGGTTCGGCACTTACGCGCCGCCCGTGATTACCTTCTTGAGTCAAGTGGACTTGAGCGGCAAGAAAGTTGTTCCGTTCTGTACCTTCGGCAGTGGCGGACTGGAGTCAAGCATGAAGGATTTGGCAGAGGCACAGCCGAAAGCGGAAATCCTTCCTGGCTATGGCGTGCGTGCAGCCCGACTCGATGCTGCACCCAAAGAAATCGACCAATTCCTGAAGGCAAACGGTTTCCTTGAAGGAGAGTTCGTTCAGTTGGAGGATTTCCCAGAACAACATCCAGTAAACGAAGAAGAAGCGGCCATTTTCAACGCCGCTGTTGATGGTTATCAGATGCTTCATGCTCAAGCCAAGGCTGTGGCTTCGCGTACTATTCCCGGAGGCACGGAATACCTGTTCACAGCCGAGGATCTTCCACGTGAGGACAATCCAGGGATGCCTACGGGAGAACTGAAGGTGTATGTGACTGTTGAAGATGGCGAAAATCCTGTGTTTACGCGAGTGGTCAGGTAAGCCAAGAGTTAAGTGAAACGCATAGCTTACATTGTCTTAGGCCTGCTTTGTGTAGGCCTTGGAGTATTAGGTGTGGTGGTGCCAGGATTGCCCACCACACCTTTCCTGCTGCTGGCCTCGTGGCTCTTCTACCGTTCTTCGCCGCGGCTACAGGAGTGGCTTTTGCAGTCGTGGTTAGGAACCTACATCCGCAGTTATCGCCGTCGCGGCGGGATGACCGTTGCGCAAAAAGCCGGTGCTTGTGGCATTATGGTGACGATGGTGCTACTCTCTACATTCGTCTTTATCCCTAAAGGCTCGGTGGCTCGCATCATCGTGCCCATTGTCGGTGCCATTGGTGTACTAACGGTTATTTTTGCGGTGCCTAATGCGAAGGAAGAATAAAACCATACTGCATTTTGAAAAGCAATAAACGAACACTTTTAGGTTTTGCAGCGGGAATCATGGCCGGAGTTTCATACGGCTTGAATCCGCTGTTTGGCAAGCCATTGCTGGATGGCGGCGTGCCGGTACTGTCCATGCTGTTTTTCCGCTATGCCATTTCTGCCTTGCTTTTGGGTGGATGGATGTTGCTGCGGAAAGAGACCTTCAAAGCGACGTGGAAAGAGTTTCAGCTGCTGATTGTGCTGGGAATCCTATTTGCTGCCAGTAGCGTAACTTTGTTTGAGTCTTACAAGTTTATTCCCGCTGGATTGGCCACTACCTTGGTGTATCTCTATCCCATCTTCGTGGCCGTTATCATGCTGTTCCTAAAGGTCTATCCCACATGGCAGGTGTGGCTGAGCATTGCCGCCACTGTGGGCGGCGTGGTGGTGCTCAGTTGGCCAGGCGGCGGCGTGACGCTGCATTGGGCAGGGATGGTGTTGGCTGCCCTGTCGGCCCTCAGCTATTCCTTCTTCTTGATCATCGTCAACCGTTCGCAGCGCATCAAGCACATTTCCGAGCACGCTCTGACCTTTTACGCCTTGGTAGTCGGTGCAACGTTGTTTTTAACGTATCAAATCATCGATGGAACGCCTATCCTTCAAGGCATCGACCAACCAACGGAGGTGCTGAACCTCATCGGTTTGGCCATCTTCCCCACGATGATTTCCATGCTAACCATTTCGATGTCAACGCGTTTGATCGGCCCGACAAAGACTGCAGTTTTAGGCGTGTTTGAGCCACTAACAGGCATACTTGTAGGAACGCTGATGTTTGCAGAGCCGATGACCGCCAATATCCTTGTCGGCATTGCCATTTGCATCGCCGCTGTGCTGTTTATGGTGGTCAGCGAGCGGAAAGCCTAAAGTCCTATTGTCTCATTAGAATGAGTTTTTTCATACCTTTGCAGCAAAATAATCACAAATGAAAGCACTCCTTATCAACGGCAGCCCACACACCAACGGCTGCACCTTCACCGCCTTGAGCATCGTGGCGGAAGAACTACAGAAGAACGGCATAGAAACCGAAATCGTCCACATCGGGAACAAGGACATCCGAGGCTGCATCGCCTGTGGCAAGTGCGCCGAATTGGGGCATTGTGTGTTCAACGATATGGTGAACGAAGTGGCAACTAAGTTTGAGCAAGCCAACGGCCTCGTGGTTGGCTCGCCAGTGTATTACGGCGGCCCCAACGGGACGCTCACCAACCTGCTCGACCGCCTGTTTTTCAGCACACCTTTCGACAAACGGATGAAGGTGGGCGCGGCCGTCGTCTCGGCACGACGTGGGGGCACCACAGCCGCTTTCGACAGGCTTAACAAGTATTTTACCATCAGCGAGATGCCCGTGGTGAGCAGCCGCTATTGGAACATGGTACATGGACATACCCCAGAAGATGTGATGAAAGACGAAGAAGGCGTGCAAATCATGCGCATCTTGGGCCGCAACATGGCCTTCCTCATACACGCCATCGCTGCCGAGTGCGAGCGCAACGGATTGCCTGAAAAGGAAGTGACGAAATACACCAATTTCATCCGATAAGTTTTAACTATGAAAAAAGTAATCGTAATTTCAACCAGTCTCCGCCCCGGCTCGAACAGCAACGCTTTAGCGGAGCATTTTGCCAAGGGCGCGGAAGCTGCTGGGCATCAAGTGGAACTCGTGTCGCTCAGAGGCAAGGAAATCAAGTTTTGTATCGGCTGCCTATCGTGCCAAAAGACAGGTGCCTGCGTCTTCAAGGACGACGTGCCAGCCATTATGGGAAGCGTGCTCAACGCTGATGTGGTTTGCTGGGCCACGCCCATCTACTACTACGAGATGAGCGGCCAGATGAAGACCCTCATCGACCGCATGAACGCGATGTATCCCAAAGATTACAAGTTCCGCGACGTCTATCTGCTGACCACGGCCGCCGAGAACGAGGTGTTCGTGCCAAAGCGCGCCGAAAGCGGTCTCACCGGCTGGATCGACTGCTACGGCAAGTCAAGTCTTAAAGGTCATATCTTCTGCGGTGGCGTAGGCGCTCCGAAAGAAATTGAAGGCAACGCCAAGTTACAGGAGGCTTATGACTTAGGCAAACAAGTGTGACTCTTTTAAAGATTGAAACTGTATGCCGCCGCAAAGGTTATCTTTTGCGGCGGTTTTTTTTTCGTGGTGATGTCCCTCGCAGTGGTGATGACAGCTGGGGTCACCGTAAACGATGGTGCCGTTGAGAAACATCGACAATACCTGTTCCACAGGAAGCTCGGGTGCACCAGCGTGGATACTTATACCTAACTGGTTCAGTAGATTAACAGCACCTTGACCTATTCCACCGCAAAGCACATCAGTGCAACCTTGTTCAGCCAAGAACCTCGGCATGGCACCGTGCTCATGCTCTGGCGCTTGCAGTACCTGTTGATCAACGATCTTTCCGTCTTCTACATTGAAAAAGGTGACTTGTGGCGCTTTCCCGAAGTGCTGCCACAGTTTTCCCTCGTTGGTGGGTATGGCTATTCTTTGATTCATGATCGAATGGTTTTGAAATCGTTAGATTGGCTACGCCGAATGCAAAGCATTTCAACGTAGTTAAATTTTCGGCAAAGATAGTACTTTTGCAGCAAATGGGATTCACAATGAATAATCGAGCCTCTGAGTGGCATGAGGTTTAGAGAAAAACAAGCATGTGTTGCGGATCGAACCCCAAGCTTACGATATTCAATAGATAGCAGGTCTGCTTCATGTATGCAATATTTAAAAATTGTGTAATTTTGCATCGAAATCATATTATAAAAACCTCTTATTATGAAACGCATCACATTGATTCTTGCCGCATGCTGCATGGTGCTTGCCGGCTGTGCGCAAAACAACAAGAAGAACGAAAACAAAGAAACAACACAAAACACTGAAAACCAAAAGGAAAAAGAAATGAAAACATTAGTGGTTTATTTTTCGGCCACGGGAACTACCAAGGCTGCCGCACAGAAGTTGGCCAAAGAATTCAACGCCGACCTTTACGAGATCATGCCGGAAGAGCCTTACACCGACGCCGACCTCGACTGGCGCGACAAGACCTCACGCTCGACCATCGAGATGCAAGACAAGACCTCTCGTCCCGCCATCCAAGGCCGTTGCGAGAACATCGCCGACTATGATGTGGTGTGGATTGGCTTCCCCGTGTGGTGGTACACTGCCCCAACCATCGTCAACACCTTCATCGAGGCCCACGACCTCAGCGGCAAGACTCTCAACGTGTTTGCCACCAGCGGCGGCAGCGACGTGAAAGGCTCGGCCAACGACCTCAAGAATGCCTATCCGCAATACACCTGGGGCGAAAGCAGACTGATGAACGAATAAGCCACGAAAAAGGAAGGGAAGAATAAAAATCATATTACTTCTTGCCTTCCTTTTAGCATTAATAGTTGTCTCTTTTGAACTAATCCGATGAACAACGCTAGGCACTTCCTTTTGACCGCACTGGTCCTTATTTGCAGTCTTTGCAATGCACAAGACGAACTGCCAACTATCTCCGCAGACCGACCTGGCACCCTGACTGGCACAGATGTAATGCCCCGCTTCAAACTCCAATGGGAGACGGGCGTGGGATATGAATCGACAACCGACGGGCCACACACCCTTACCCTCAACAACACCTTGCTCAGGTTCGGCCTCTTCGAGAATGCCGAGATTCGTGTTGGAACTGATTTACTGATGTTCAACGAAGGTCAAGCCATGGAACCTACTTTTGGTGTAGCTCCGCTTAGCGTTGGGATGAAGGCTCGCTTCTATGAAGGCACAGGCCTCTTGCCCTCCGTGGCGCTGTTGGCCGAGTTGAAGTCGCCGCATGTCGGGACGAAGGAACTTCTTCCACAGCATCTCACGCCGTCATTACATCTCTTGTTTGAACATAGCGTGAACGACTGGTTTTGCATCGGCTATAACGTTGGCGCGGAATGGGATGGTGAGACAGCCACTCCCACCACCTTCCTGGGGTTGGGACTGTATTTCGACATCACAGACCAAATAGGTACCTTTATGGAGACCTATAACCGCCTCCATCCCGATGACGGCAACCAATACCTGACGGAGTTCGGACTCACCTAGCTGGTATCGCACCGCGTACAACTCGATCTCGCCGCCGACCTCGACTTCCAAAACCTAGGGAAGCATCTTATTGTCAGCGGTGGTGTGTCCTGGCTGATCAATTAAAAAGGAAAAGAGAGTGACCTTTACGCCCAGCTAAAGTTCTCCTCTCCTGCCCCAATCTCGAAATGGCACTTGGCGATGCCAAGGTCAAGGGCAGCATAGCCGATGAACGAGAACTTCGCCTTGGCTTCCACTTGGTTGCCATCGTGAAGGATGAACTCGAACTTCTGTTGGTTGACAGCCGTGGGTGCCAACAAAGCGGCTTCCATGCCCCGACGGAACCATTCGGGCATGGCTCCTTCGACATGACAGAAATGCTCGATGCCTTTTTTTTGCGGATGGGCATTGCCTTGATTGGCGCCATAACCTAAAGCGATTACTGCCACTAAGGATTCACCGTCAAGCACCTGGTATTGATCGGGTTGCTTCTTGTACGACAAGCCCACCCAACAAGTGTTCAGACCTAGGGTCTGTGCCAAAAGTACCACTTTCTCGCCATAGTAACCCAGTTTCACATCTTCACCTTTAGGCCCAACAACAGCGATGTAGTTGCTTACCCCTTTAAAACCGCCATATTTCGCCATGCCACTGGCAAAGGCTTTCGGCTCGTTAGTAACCAATTGGAGGTGCAGTTGACCTTCCTTGTTGCATTCGTCAATCAAGGCCTGCAGCTGCGCGATTTTTTCAGATTCGATAGGTTTTTCCAAGTATTGCCTCACCGAGTGGCGGGCAATGATAGCTTCTTGTAGTGTCATAATGCATTCATTTACAGGTCGCAAAGATACAATTTTTTATTTTCTTGAAAAAATTATCAAAATATCGCTTGCGATATAAAAAAATGTGTACTTTTGCATCGTGAACGATATAAATTGTTGAGATGAAAGACGAACAACTCAAATTGGACAATCAACTTTGCTTCCGTCTATACACGGCGGCGCGCCTCACGATGGGGGCCTATCATCCCTATCTTGACCCGCTCGGCATAACCTATCCCCAATACCTTGTATTATTAGTGTTGTGGGAGCAGGACAAGCAGCCAGTGAATGACATTGCACACAAGCTGTTTTTGGAGACCAACACCGTCACTCCTCTCCTGCAACGCATGGAAAAATCGGGATTGGTCAAACGCACCAAAGGCAAGGAAGACACCCGTCAGCGCATCGTCTCGTTGACGAAAAAAGGCATCGAAATGCGCGAACAGGCCAAGCACATCCCTGAATGTCTCAGTGCCGACATCATCAAAAACGAGGGCTCGGTAGAAGAAATCTCCCAGATGATTCCCACCCTCGACAAACTCATCCAAGGACTTAAGCAACAATAAACAAATCAATAAACACTAAAGAAATGGCTACGATTTATGACTTTAAGGCCCTGAACAACAAGGGCGAAGAAGTGGACATGTCGCAATACAAAGGCAAAGTCCTCATGATTGTCAACACCGCCTCAAAGTGCGGTTTCACTCCCCAATACGACGGCTTGGAAGCCCTCTACAAGAAGTACCAAGACCAAGGTCTGGTGATTCTCGGCTTCCCCTGTGACCAATTCAAGCACCAAGAACCCGGCTCCGACGAAGAAATCGCTGAGTTCTGCCGCCTCAACCACGGCGTGACCTTCCCGCTGATGAAGAAAATCGACGTCTTTGGCGAGAACGCCCACCCCATCTTTAAGTATCTGACGCAACAAGTACCGACCGAAGAAGTCCACGGTCTGAAAGACAAAGCCACGATGAAATTGGTTGATGGCCTGAGCAAATCCGAAGGTCGTGAAGAAGGTGGCGTGCGTTGGAACTTCACCAAGTTCCTCATCTCGAAGGACGGCAGCGTCATCAAGCGTTTCGCTCCTGTGGCCAAGCCCGAGGACATGGAGGCTGATATTGAAGCTATGCTTAAATAAGATAACTAACACTAAAACTAAACAACAATGGAAGCAAAAGATCAAGTTCTGCAAGCCATGCGCGAGATTGGCGCACCCGTCAACGCGGGAAAAATCGCTGAAGTGACCGGCCTCGACCGTAAAGTGGTCGACAAGGCCTTCGACGCCCTGAAGAAGGAAGGCGCCATCGTATCGCCCGTCCGCTGCAAATGGGAACCGGCCAAATGATGTCGTATCCCGATGATTATAACCGCCACAAAGGCCTTTGTGGCGGTTTTGCTATTCGTTAATCACCGAAATTGGGGATGGCAACACTTGAAAAATAACCATCAAAGGGGATTTCACAGGTGAAAAGGCCGCCGTATTTTTGCAGCAGATTTTTGTCATTAGTTTTTAGAATGAGTTTTGAGTTAGTTTTATTGTGCGAGACAGAAGGTTCTGTCTCGCACAATTATTTATTTTTGCAAGCAAACACGGCCTATGTTCAAAGCATATAAAACCATTCTGTATTTTCTTTTGCTTGGCGCTTCACTCCCTTCTTTTGCCCAAGTCAATCGCCCTGACGATTATGGCAAACAATACACGTTGAAACAAGTCGTGGTGCTAAGCCGTCACAACATTCGCTCACCCCTTTCGGGAAGACACTCCACAATGCAACGCATCACCCCACACGAATGGTTCCACTGGTCATCAGCACCAAGCGAACTATCGCTACGAGGTGGCGCACTGGAGACGATGATGGGTCAGTATTTCCGCAAATGGCTCGTCAGCAAGAGACTGATGCAAGAAAACGAGATTCCTCCTGAGGGCACCATGCGCTTCTATGCCAACTCCCTGCAACGTACCATTGCCACAGCCCAGTATTTCTCTGCAGGGATGCTGCCCGTGGCCAACATCCGCATCGAGCACCATTGCCAACTTGGTAAGATGGATTCCGTGTTCGCCCCGCAGATCACTGACGATTGTGAAGCTTTCAGAGCCCTTGCCCAAGAGCAAATCATTGCCATGGGTGGCGAAAAAGGCTTGGTCGGCATTGGAGAGAAGATGGCGAACAACTACAAGGTGTTGGAACGGGTGCTCGACATGGACCAAAGCAAAGCCTGCCTTGAAGGCGACAGCTGCCATTTCCGTACCGACGACGCGCATGTATATCTCATCAAATACCGCGAACCTGGCATGGGCGGTTCGTTGCGTCTCGCCTGTCAGGCCGCCGACGCACTCATCCTGCAATACTATGAGGAACCGGACGCTGTCAAGGCCGCTTTCGGCGACACCTTGTGTTGGGAGGATTGGGAATGCATCTCGGCCATCAAGGACTGGTACGGCGACGTGCTGTTCACCCCACCGGCGGTAGCACGTCAGGTAGCCCGACCACTCCTACGGACGATACTCGAAGAATTGCAGGCCGAAGGTCGAAAATTCACCTTCCTCTGCGGCCACGACTCCAACATCGCCAGCGTTTTGGCAGCTTTGGATGCTGAAGACTATAGTCTGCCGAAGACCATCGAGAAGAAGACGCCGATTGGCTGCAAGCTGGTCATCGAAAAATGGGAAGATACCGAAGGAAAATCATTTGCTACGCTCAACCTCGTTTATCAAAGTACCGAACAGTTGCGCAACATGGCCTTGCTAGACTTAGAAAACCCACCCGTTGTGTATCCCATCCGGCTCAAAGGTCTAAATGCAAATGCCGACGGACTTTATCCTTTCGACACGCTGATTCAACGGCTTGCTTCTTTATAGGTAGTTGTTACTGACCAAGTGTCTCTTTGTAGGCACGGCGCCGCATAAATGGCTCGGTCTTGTAGTCACCGAAAAGTGACTGCACCTTGTAGTTCTCCTCCAACTGCGGGTTCATGACGATGGTGTCGATGCCCCGCTTGATGCAGTTCTCATGAAGGTATTTGAACAACAGTACCGGGATACCGCATTGTTGATAATCGGGCATTACGCCCATGATTAAGGCCTCAAGGGTGTCGTTTTTCTTTAAAGCTTTCAGGATGTTGATAAAACCAAACGGGAACAACCGACCGTTCGATTTCTTCACCGCTTTGGATAACGAAGGCACGCAGAAGACAAAACCCACAGGCTTATCGTCGGCATTGACGGCCAAAGCGACAAAGTCCTTGTCAAGAATGGGAACGTACGTCTTTAGATAAGCGTCAATTTGCTTGTCGGTCAAAGGAGAAAACCCATTAAGAGGCGCAAAGGCTTCATTGTACATGTGGAAAATCTCCATTCCATATCGGTTGGCCATATCTTTCATGCTTCGCGGCTGCACCACATGCACTTTGAAACGATCCTCTATCAGATTGGCAAACTGGAACATCGATGGCAGCTCCTTGCTCACCTCAAGCGTCCGCTGTGTCCAGTCAACATCTTTCGTGAAGCCAATGCGTTCCAGCATTTCGCCATAATAAGGATAGTTGTAGAGGCAGGTGAACGGGCTGAGGTGCTCATAGCCTTCCACCAAGAGGCCTTCCTTGTCCATGTCGGTGAATCCCCAAGGACCACGCATCTCGGTGCGTCCTCGTTGTTTACCCCAATCGGCAACGGTATCGATTAAAGCACGCAATACTTCCTCTTCCTCGATGAAGTCGAGCCAGCCAAAACGGACGATATTCTCAGCGTCGTCGGCTTTGTGGTTGATGATGGCGGCTACGCGTCCTACGATTTCATTGCCTCGGTAGGCCAAAAAGCAGTCCGCCTCACAGAAGTCGTAGGCCCCATTTTTCTCAGGGTTAAAGGTGTCATATTCGTCACCTTCCAAAGCAGGCACCCAATTGGGGCAGTTTTTGTATAAGTGGAGTGGAAAAGTCACAAACTTTTTCAACTGTTTGTGACTTTCCACCTTTACGATATCTATCGACATTGTCTTAAATTGTTGTATTAGAATTGATAAAGTCTATGACTTCACCCACAGTGGTGAACTTGGGGTTGCCTTCAAACTTAAAGGCAAACTTGTTCTCGATAGCGAGACTAAGCAACAAGATGGTCAGTGAATCCAAGCCCACGTCGCGAACTAGTTGTGAGTCTTCGTTAATGTTGCTGAAATCAGCGGATGGCTTGATGAGCTTCAGGATTTCCTTCAGCTCGTTGAAAATTTGTTCTCTTTCCATGGCTTATTGGTTTCTTGAGACTTTCATGGCGCCAGTACGCTTGAAGTCCTCTTTTCGCACTGTGACTTTACTAACACGATGGGTTGAAGGTAACTCAGCATTCACTTTGCCGACCAAATCCTTGAAATAGGCTTCCACTTCTTCCCATGGACCATTGCCAAACTCCTCCATACGTGGCAGGATTTCGATGGCAATCACTTGACGACCGTCTAGTTCGTCTTCCTTAACGAGGCAATCGCGGAGCTTCGGGTCCTTGTAGAAAGGCTCTTCGATGCTCTCAGGGCTGACATTCTCACCGTTGGAGAGGATGATCAGGTTCTTGATACGGCCAACGATGTACATGTATCCTTCCTCGTCGAAACGCACGAGGTCGCCTGTCTTGATCCAACCGTCTTCAGTAAGGGTTTCGGCCGTCTTTTCGGGATCGCCGTAGTATCCGAGGAATACATTGTCGCCACGGAACCACAATTCGCCATCAACCACTTTAGCCTCTTGCTCGGGATAGAGCTTGCCGACCGAGGTGGGACGAGTCTTTACATCGATATTGCCTGTTGTAAGG
>JBGUNT010000083.1:0-47158 GCA_045117495.1 Candidatus Limimorpha sp.
CAATCAATAGGATATAACTATTGCCGTGCATGTTACTCCTTCGGGAGTCTATGCACGGCAATTTTTTTATTCCACCAATAGCAACAAACCTTTCAGGTAGGCACCTTCTGGGTGGAAGATGTTGATAGGATGGTCGGCAGGTTGCGATAGCTGGTCGATGATGCGCACGTTGCGCTTGGCTTCTATGGCAGCCGCGGTGACGATGCCTTGGAAGGTGGCTTTGTCGACAGCCTGCGAGCAACTGAAGGTAAACAGCAAACCACCTTTGGCGATGCGTTTGATGGCTTCTGCGTTGATGAAACGGTAGCCGCCCAAGCCACGGTGACGGTCGTTATGCCGTTTGGCGAACGCAGGTGGGTCGAGGATGATGAGGTCGAAGGCACCTTCGCGCATCTCGGTCACATATTCTTTCATGTCGGCCACATAGCAAGGGTTTTCTTCCTTTGAATAGCCATTCAACTCAAGGTTGGCCTCGGCGATAGCGATGGCCTTTTTGGAGGCATCGACGGTGACGGCGCGGCGCGCTCCGCCTTTCAGGGCGGTGACGGAGAAACCACCTGTATAGCCAAAGGCATTGAGCACAGTCTTGCCTTCTGCAAAACGCCTTACCAATTCACGGTTCTCGCGTTGGTCGAGGAAGAAACCGGTCTTCTGGCCTTCTTCCCAGTTGGGAAGGAAGCGGCTGTCGTTTTCCAGGATCACTTCATCAAGCCTGTCGCCGAGGAGGTAGCCATCTTCTATGATGGAGTCTTCCTTGCCCATGCGTTGCATGGCGTCGGCACTTTTGTTGTAGATGGCTTGCACACCTAAATCTGGCATCAGCTTGAGGGCGCGGACAATTTCATTCAGATGAAGAGCCATGCCCTCGGTCTGGGCTTGGACCACGGCGGTGTGGCCATAGATGTCGACGATGAGGCCTGCCAGCCCGTCGCCTTCGGAGTGAACAAGGCGGAAGCAGTTGGTGTGGGGGTTGTTGGTGAGCCCCATGATACGGCGTACCTCATAAGCTTGTTTGAGCCGTTCGAGAAAGAACCATTCGTCAATCTTTCGGTTGTCGAAGCTGAGCATCTTAACGGCGATGCTGTCCGACTCGCAGAAGCCCGTGCCGAGGATGTTGCCGTCGTAGTCGGTGACGGTGACGGTGTCGCCGGCTTGCAGGCCTTCGGCAGCATCGTGGATGGCGCCTGAAAACACCCATGGGTGGAAACGCTTGATAGCTTCCTCCTTGCCAGGATTGAGCCGTATGACAGGGTAAAGTGGGGTTTGTTCCATATAGGTCTGGATTTTGATGCAAAGATAGTTTTTTTCTTTTTCCAATATGAAATCGATTCCGTAACTTTGCACCAAAATTGAACTATCTTTCATGAACAACAGCTTTACTATCGGTGGTCAGATCGTCGACCTTGTCAACTCTAGGATTTTCTCTGGCGTCGTCATTGTTGAGGACGGCAAAATCAAAAAAATCGAGGAGCAGCCTGTAGGCAACACGCGTTATATCATGCCAGGCTTCGTCGATGCACATGTTCACATCGAGAGTTCCATGCTGGTGCCGTCAGAGTTCGCTAGGCTGGCAACCGCACACGGCACGGTGGCCACGGTCAGCGACCCTCACGAGATTGCCAATGTGCTGGGTAAAGGTGGCGTAAGGTTTATGATAGAAAATGGCAAGAAAGTGCCGTTCAAGTTCTTCTTCGGTGCCCCAAGTTGCGTGCCTTCCACAGCCTTCGAGACATCGGGATTCACCCTCGATTCGAATGACATTGAAGAGCTGATGGCATCGCCCGACATATACTATCTTTCGGAGGTGATGAACTACCCTGGTGTCATCAACGAAGACCCTGAATTGATGCGCAAGATTGCTGCGGCTAAGAAATACCATAAGCCCATCGATGGCCATGCACCAGCAGTGACGGGCATAGACCTACAGAAATATATCGGCGCCGGTATCACCACCGACCACGAATGTTTTACCTTGGCTGGCGCTCTTGAGAAAATCAGCCTGGGCATGAAAATTCTCATCCGCGAAGGAAGTGCCGCCAAGAATTTCGAAGCCCTCATTCCACTCATGGCCACTCATCCCGACAAGCTGATGTTCTGTTCAGATGACAAACATCCAGACGAACTGGATGACGGCCATATTGATGTGCTAGTGCGTCGAGCAATTGACTTGGGCTATGACGTGATAGACGTGCTTAAAGCCGCTTCGCTCAATGCGGTGAGGCATTATAACCTTCCTGTGGGTATGTTGCAACAGGGCGACGATGCCGACTTCATCGTGGTCGACGATTTGCGCAACCCCGTCGCACGACAGACTTATATCCGAGGAGAGCTGGTGGCTGAAAACGGCGTGTCGAACTTCAAGTATGTGGAGACGGAAACGCCTAACATTTTCGAACGCCCCTTCCTTTATAGTCAAGACCTTTTTGTTCCCGACAAGGGAAAGAAAATCAAAGTGATCGAGTGTTTTGACGGACAGATTATCACCAAGAGTATCTTGGCTGATCCCAAGGTGGTCGACGGCGGCATCGTCAGCGATGTGGAGAACGATATCTTGAAGATGGTGGTGGTTAACCGATACCAGCCCTATACACCCGCTGTGGCCTTCATCAAGGGCTTTGGGTTGAAACGGGGAGCGTTGGCATCGAGCGTGGCGCACGACAGCCATAACATTGTGGCCGTTGGCGTCACCGATAATGACATCCTCCATGCGGTGAACCTACTCATCGAGCATAAGGGCGGTGTGACAGCCTATTGCGGAACGGAGATGGTGGCTGTACCTTTGCCCGTGGCCGGACTGATGAGCAATGAGGACGGCTTTGAGGTGGCACAAGCCTACAAAAATGCCGATGCTTTGGCGAAGCGTCTGGGGTCAACATTATTTGCGCCTTTTATGACTTTGGCTTTCATGGCGCTGTTGGTCATACCAGAGCTGAAGCTCAGCGACCGAGGGTTGTTCGACGTCACCAAGTTTGAGCTTACTTCTGTCTACGAAGACTCACAATACGTTTAATCGATTGGCATCCTGCTTGACGAAAATGGCCAGCATGATGGTGAATGCCAGCATGCTCGACCCTCCATAGCTTAAAAATGGCAAGGGGATTCCAATGACGGGTACCAATCCTATGGTCATGCCGATATTGATGGCAAAATGAACGAAGAAAATGCCGGCAATACAATAACCATATACCCTGCTAAAGGTAGATCGTTGTCGCTCGGCCAAATAGATGATGCGTACCAATAAAGCCACATAAAGCAGCACGACAACCAGTGTGCCGAGGAAGCCTCCTTCTTCGCCGACAGTGCAGAAAATAAAGTCGGTGTGTTGTTCGGGCACGAAGTCGTATTTGGTTTGTGTGCCTTGCAAGAAACCTTTACCGGCAAAGCCACCCGAGCCGATGGCGATTTTCGATTGGTGCACGTTGTAGCCTACGCCTTTGGGGTCGTCAAGTTGGCCGAGTAATACCAGAATGCGGTTGCGTTGGTGTTCTTGCAGTACCTTGTTGAAAGCATAGTCTACAGAAAACACGAAAACGAACATGAAGGCGAAGACAGCAAGCATTTTGGCGATGCCTTTCTTTTTGGTTACCAAGTAATAGATAACGGCAAGGAGTGTCAGACTGCCCAAGATGATATACATCGTTTTTTGCGACCAAACCAAGGTGAATACGAAGAGCAGTATCGCAGTCACGCCTGCTACCATGACCCATCCTGCACCGGGCAAACCTTCACGATAGAGAACTAGGATGAACGAAACAAAAACAATGGCTGACCCCGTGTCGTTTTGGAGCAACACTAGTGCCATGGGAATAAGGATAAGGGTGATGGCAACAATTTGATTCTTACGTTTTTGCAAGTCGGTATCGAGACGTCCGAGATAGCCTGCCAATGCCAATGCCGTAGCCATTTTGGCAAATTCTGAGGGCTGGAATTTGATGCCTCCTCCCAAGTCAATCCATGAGGTGGCGCCTTTGGTGGCTTTACCATACACCAATACCATGAACAAGCTGACTAAAACGATGATATAAATCCACAAAGAGAAGGCGTTGAAAAACTTGGCGTCGATCAATAGGATGACGAAGCCCACCAGCAGCGATGCTCCTATCCAAATCAGCTGTTTACCATACACTTGTGAGAGGTCGAAGATGCTGGGGTGCAACTCGTCATATTTGGCAGAGAAGATGCTGAACCAGCCTATCAGCACGAGGGCGAAATAAATGGCAACGAGCACCCAGTCGATTTTTCCTATGATACTATTTCTTTCGTTCATCGTTCGTTCTTATAAGAGATTCTGCCTTCCATCATTCGTTTCTCCAGATCTTCGCGTTCGCTGTAACCCCGGATGTATTTTTCGATCATAAGGCTGGCTATGGGAGCTGCCCAAGTGGCACCGTATCCGCCGTTTTCGATAATCACGGCAAGGGCGATTTTAGGGTGATCGGCAGGTGCAAAGGCGATGAAGTTGGAGTGATAGTTGCCGTGTGGGTTTTGTGCGGTGCCAGTCTTGCCGCATTGTGGGATGTCGCTCATCTCGTAACGTCGGGCTGTGCCGGCGGGTCCACTGAATACAGTGCGCAATCCAGCTTTCATCACCCTAACGTATTTTGCGTCAATGCCAGGGTTAACACGCGTCGTCATTACCTCGGGGATGGCTGTCGTGTCGCCAAAGCACTTGATTAGATGGGGAGGATAGTAGTAGCCTTCATTGGCAATCATGGCAGCAATGTTGCAGAGCTGCAAGGGTGTCACGAGCACCTCGCCTTGACCGATGCCCAAAGAACGTATGGTCACAGAGTTCCATTGTCCGTTGTACATGCGGTCGTAATATTCCCTAGAGGGGATGTTGCCGGATCGTTCATAAGGGATGTCGGTATCGAACTTGTGCCCCAGCCCCATTTTATAGGTCATGTCCTTCCAATATTGGTAGCCGTTCTTGATGTTACCGAATTTGGGATTGTTGATGGTGGCTTTGAACGACTCGTAGAAATAGGGGTTACATGAGTTCATGATGGCGTTGGCGAAATTGGGGCTGCTACCATGATGGTGGGTGCATTTGATGGGCAATGAGCCGGGGCCGGCACAATGGAAGCAGGTGGCTGGGGTGATGCTGCCACTCTGCATGGCAATCATACCTACGACGGTCTTGAAAGTGGATCCCGGGGGATAGGTGCCGCTGATGGCTCTGTTGATTAAAGGCTTCATCGGGTCTTCCTGCAACTCTTGGTAATGCTTGCCTCGCTCACGGCCTACGAGTAGGTTAGGGTCGTAGGTGGGGCTTGTGACAAAGGCGAGGATCTGTCCTGTCGAAGGCTCAACGGCGACAATAGAGCCTATTTTGCCTACCATCAGCTTTTCGCCATAGGCTTGGAGCTCTGCGTCGAGTCCGAGGTAGATGTCTTTTCCGGCAACAGGGTCTTTGTCGAGCTGTCCGTCCATATAGCTTCCCATCTCCCGGTTGTGCACATCCACCATCATCACCTTAAGGCCTTTCACACCACGTAGTTCTTTTTCATACGACTTTTCGATGCCGGATTTCCCGACATAATCGCCTTGGCGGTAGTAGTTTTCTTTTTCTTTGTCCTTGTCAAGCTCTGCCTGGCTGATCTCGCCAATGTCGCCCAATGTGTGTGCGGCAATGGCTTCTGGATAATGCCTTACAGTACGAGTTTGGAAATAAAAGCCTGGATATCGGTACAAGACTTCGGCAATATGAGCATAGTTCTCTTTGGAGACTTGGGTCATAAAAGTGGAAGGTTTCAAATAAGACTCCTTTTTGGCCTTGTCCATGCGTTCGATGAATGAAGCCTTGTCGATGTCAAGCAAGAGGCAAAAGCCGAGTGTGTCGAAGGGGTAAAAAGGGTCAAGCGTGTCTTTAATGATGGTTTGTTTGGGAATTACCATTAAATCATAGACCGCCTCGTTGAAAACCAATAGTTTACCGTTGCGATCATACATCTTTCCTCTTGCAGGATATTGGGTGACGAAACGCAAGGCATTGTTGTCGGCCATGGCCACATACGACCTGTCGAGCACTTGAAGTGTAAACAATCGGATAATATAAACCAAACCAATGGCAATGAAAATTCCCATGATAAGGAATTTTCTGGATGTCAGGTTGTTATTGTTCGTTCTCATACTTGTGTCGTGATTTACAAAAATAATTGTTTTTTTGATTGCCGAAACGCATTGGGACTTTTTTCAACCAATTTTTCCAATTTTCTGGAAAACTAGCGGTATATGGCAGCAAAGTCCAAAGAAAATAGTATATTTGCACGATTTTTAAGTATTATGGGAAAAAGATTATTATTTGTGTTAGCTTGTTGCTTATGCATGATGGGATGCAATTTGCGTAAAGATAATGCCTGTCTTTTGCATCGCGATTTCTTTAACAATTCTTGGGAGCGCTTCGATTATGTGTATAACGACATCGAAATCCAAGAAGGTTGCTCCTATGACTTGACGGCCAAGCTCAGTTTTACGGACGACTATCCGTTTGACTATATCTCGATGGTGTTCAATGTTTTTGACGAAGAAGGAACGCCTTATCGTAGCAAAGGGTACAAGTTTAAGTTAAAAGATGCTGAAGGCCAATGGAATTCTGAGTTGAAGGACGGGTGTTACACCTTCGAATTACCCATCAACAAGGAACTGCAGCTCACCGAAAAAGGTAAGTACCGTTTCCAGATGGAAAACAGGATGCCGATTACTCCGTTGATGGGTGTGAAGGAGCTTTCTTTGGTCAACAACAAGAATTAGTGGAATAAAGATATGAAGAATAATCGTTCAAATAATTGGATAGGTTTGGCAGTTGTCGCGCTGCTTTTGTCTTTTGCTTCATGCGTCCCCCAAAAGAAGATGCTTTATCTGAAAGATGTGCAGATGGCCACCGAAAGCCAATCTGTCAATTATGTCAACGAACGCACTGTTGACTATAAATTGCAGCCGGGTGACAACCTCTTCATCCGCATCATCAACAACATTGATGAAAAGAGCGTAGCATCACTGACAGGCGACAACAACCTAAGAGCTAATATGTCAACGGATGCCAGCATCTATTTGCAGTCCTATACTTTGGATGAACAGGGTTGCATCGAGTTGCCCTTGACGGGAAAGATTGAATTAAAAGGTTTGACAGTGGACGGCGCAAAGGACAAGATGCAAGAGATGCTCAACAAATACTTCAATCAGACCACGCTTATCGTAAAGCTTTCCAATTTTAACCTTACAGTCTTGGGTGAAGTGGTGAAGCCTGGCATGTATAAGGTCTATCAATCGCAGATTAATTTGTTTGAGGCAGTTGCGATGGCTGGGAACATGACCAATTTTGCTAAAAATGACGCGGTGAAAATCATCCGCCAGACCGATAATGGTTCTGAGGTCGTCACTGTCGACATGGGTTCGGCCGACATTCTTACATCACCTTACTATTACTTGAAACCCAACGACATTATCTATGTGGAACCGCTTAAAATCAAGCAGTGGGGCTTTACCACATTCCCTTATTCCACAGCCATCTCTATCGTCACTTTGGGCGTGACGTTGTATAGCATCTTTAGAAAAACCAATCCTAGATAATCATGTCGAACGAAAAACAAACCTCGTTTTCTCAGCGAACAAATGAGGAGCAAAGCATAGATATCAAGCAATTGATATATACCTTCTTGGATCATTGGTATCTTTTTGCCATTTGTGTTCTTGTCGCATTAGTGGCGGGTTTCCTTATCAATCGTTATTCTGCAAATGTGTATCAAACCACAGGCACGGTACTCATCAAAGAAGACAGGTCTACTTTTGATGCGACATCTATCATGACGAATATGAGCTATGGCAATTACCAAAATGTAGACAATGAAATTGCCATACTTAAGTCATATTCCCTTACTGACCGAGTCATCCGTAAGATGAACTTGGAGGTTACCTATATGGAGAAGGGGCGCATTGCTGCATCAGAGCTTTACAAGGTTTCGCCTTTTACCGTTGAGATCGACCGTAGCGTACCTCAAGCTGTTGACCTTGTGTATAACATCTCGTTAGAAGAAGACAAGATCACTTTACATGCCTCTGCCGAGCATTTGTGCAAATACGATTTTCTTCTTTCGAAGACTATTGAAAGCCATCCTGAAATCATAGACGTGACCAACGTTTGCAAGCAAGGAGAGTGGGCTGACAATGGCTACAACAGATTCTGTATCGTATTGAACGACAACCATAATCCTAAAGTTGACAAAAACCGTAAGCTGTCGTTTTGGCTGAACAGCTATTCAAGCTTAAACAAACAAATGAGCTCTTTCTCGGTGAGCCCTACCAGCAAGCAGTCTTCGGTGCTGTCGATTACCAAGAATGGTGAGAACAAGCAGAAGATAGTCGACTTTGTCAACACTTTGATGGTAGAATATGTCAGCCGTGGACTGGAGAAAAAGAACATGGTTTCGGAGAATACGATCGAGTTTATCGATAGTGAGTTGACGGGCATCCAGGCTTCATTAAGCGAGTCGGAAAGAGAATTGAAGGATTTCCGTACGCGAAACGACCTTATGAACCTTGATTTGCAGGCGAATCAAGTCTATACCAATCTGCGTGCGTTAGACAAGGAAAGGTCGGAGATGGCTGTTAACGTAAAGATTTATAAGAAGCTGCAGGATTACATCAGAGTGCAAATTGATGATCCTGAAAACCTTGCCGCCCCAAGCACCATGGGTATCAACGATCCCTTGCTTAATCAGTTGGCCAGAGACCTGGTAAGCCTTTCTCAAACCAAGGCTACCCAATCGCTCACCCTGACAGAACAGAACCCTCAGATCGTGAAGCTTAACGAACAGATTGTCACCACAAAGAAGGCACTTCTCGAGAATGTTAACAATCTGGTGGAGAATGCTGAGATGAGTCTTAAGGAAATAGACAGACGTATTAATTCTCTTGAATCCGAGTCCCGATTGCTTCCTGGGAAGCAACAGCAACTCATCAATTATCAACGTGACTTCGATTTCAACGATGATACGTACAAATACTTGATGCAGCGTCGTGCTGAAGCACAAATCCTGAAAGCTTCCAATACCCCTGACAATGAAATCATCGACGAGGCGCGTTTGGAAAGAACGTATAAGGTATCGCCACGTACCTCGATGAATTATCTGATCGCTTTTATTTTAGGTTTGTTGATCCCGGCTTTGTATCTGTTCCTGAAGGATTTCTTTAATGTGAGCATCAACGATCGGAAGGATGTTGAAAAACTGACGCATTATCCAATCATTGGACAGGTGGCTCAAGCCAGCGACAAGAATCCACTTGTGGTCATCAACAGCCCCAAATCACCTATTGCCGAATCCTTCCGCTCTATACGTACAAATATCGAGTTCTTGACACAAGGCAAGGCAAAGAGCACCATTTTGGTTACTGGCGATATGCAGAGCATCGGTAAGACCTTCAATAGTATCAACATTGCTTCCATCTATGCCTTGTATGGAAAGAAGACAGTGTTGCTAGGCTTCGATATGCGCAAACCAAGATTGTTCCAAGAGTTTGGCTTAACGAACAACGTGGGTTTGAGTTCTTACCTTTCCAATAAGGAATCATTGGAAAACATCATCCAATGCTCGTCCCAGATCCCCAATCTTGATATCATCACGAGCGGCCCGTTACCCCCTAACCCTGCTGAGCTTATCGCATCGGAGAAAACCAACGAACTTTTCACTTTGCTGAAGGAAAGATATGACTATATCATCATCGACACGCCTCCTATTGGTTTGGTGACCGATTCTTTATTGTTGATGCGCCACACGGATGTCAACCTTTTCGTCGTGCGTCAAGGTGTTACCAATAAGAATATTTTTGGCAATATCATCAAAGACCTTGAGGAGCGTGAATTGCCGATTTCGATCATCATCAATGGCGTTGAAACAGGCAAGAGCTATGGTTATGGTAAGTATAGTTACGGTTATGGCTATGGTAACTATGGGAAATATGGTGACAGCGGCAGCTATTATGGAATCAGCGAAGAGACAAGGAAGCGGAGAGGTTTCTTGAAGAAAAAGAAGTAATCTGAAATGGATAACACGGAGAGACACTGGCATGCCTTGTATGTCAGATCGCGGTCTGAGAAGAAAGTCCTGACCCAACTTGAGGATTTGGGGATGGAGGCTTACCTTCCGTTGGTTATACGTGTTAAACAGTGGAGCGACAGACGTAAGAAAGTCGAAGAGCCATTGTTCAAATCCTATGTTTTCGTCCGGTCGAGTGAAAAGGAGCACCTTACGATATTGGGGCTTTATGGCGTGGTTCGATTTGTCAGTTTTGAGCGAAAGGCGGTGGTCGTACCCGAAAACGAAATCGTCGCCATCAAACGCTATGTGGAGGATCAGGAAGGAATGAGCGAAGCGAACGTACTTCAAACCGAATTGAAGAAAGGACAGTTGGTGAGAATCACTAGCGGACCTATGCACGGACTGGTTGGAAGGCTTGAGTCGGTGAGGGACAAGCGACGTTTGGTCGTTTATATCGAGGTGGTTGGACAGTACATTTCTGTCAGCATCCCTAGGGCTAAAGTTGAACCCGTGATTGAAGCAGAAAAATAATTTCTGTTTTTGTTTTGATGAGATTTATTATTTTTGCGGTGTGATTTTGAAGTATTAACATAAAAAATAGAGTAATATGGATCAAGAAAACAAAGCTAAAACCAAAACCCCCATTTGGTTGTATGTCATCCTTGGCTTGTTGGCAGCAGGTATTATTGGGCTCTTCTTGAAGTTGGGTTCTGTCAAGGGCGATTTGAAAGAACTTGAAGCCGAGAAGGAAATGCAACGGCAGGATTTCCAAGCCGAGGTCGACAGCTTGTTGAAAGTTCACAATGAGCTGAAAGACAGTTATGGTGAATTGAGCCAAGAGTTGGCCGAAAAGGATAGTATCATCCAAGCCGACGCCGTTGAGATCAAGAAACTTCTTGATTCCCAATGGGACTATAACCGCATCAAGCAGAAAGTTACGGCTCTGCAGGCTATTTCACAAAAGTATGTCCGCCAGATGGACTCGCTGTACACCGTTAACAGGGAACTTGTAGCTGAGAACGAACGTATTCGTGAGGAGTTCCAGGCCGAACGTCGGCAGAACACCAACTTGACCCGTCAGAAAGAAGAGTTGGCTAATAAGGTCAACCAGGCTTCAACGTTGAAGATCGTTAATTTAAGTGCTGATGCAGTGCGTTTTAAAGGTGGCAACAAGGAAACTGAAACCGACAAGGCCAATCGCGCTGAGAGAATTAGAATGAATTTCACGTTAGCGCAAAACGATTTGGTACAACCAGGCACCAAGTTGTTCTACATCCGTATTGCTGACCCATCCAAGTCGATTATTTGTAAAGGATCTGGCGACGAGTATTCGTTCCAGTCGAATGGCGAAACCCTGCAGTTTACCGAAAAGGTGCGTGTCAATTATGACAATAAGAGTACTGATGTTCGTGCTTATTACGTCAAGCCTTCAGCCTATGAGCTGATGCCGGGTTTCTACTTCATCGATGTGTATGACCAAAACGGTAAGTTGGTAGGCCAAACCTCTTTGGAGTTGCGTTAAGCTAATATAACCTTAAACTAAAAAAGCCAACTTTCGGGTTGGCTTTTTTTATTGTAGCACAGCCTTTAGCACTTCGTGTGATTGGAAGTTTTTCATGACTGGGGCGTGCAGGCGCATGAAGGTGATGATGCCCTCCAGCAAGTCGCGCCGTTGCGTTACTTGAAGCGGTAGGAGGCAAGCCGTGTCGATGCCTGTGTCAAGAAAACGAGCCAATAAAGAGGCGTCGTCAGCATCAAGGTAATAGGGATGAGGTGGAGTGTCGTGGACAAACAAACCTTCCAACATGTCGAAATGGTATTCTGGCTGATAATTGGTGTGCGGGTAGAATCCCAGATGACGTGTCAGTTCTATGGTGAAATACAAAGGGAAGTTGGCGTAATCGCAATCCACCAGGTCAAGCCATTCCATGGAACGGATGATGAAATCATACAATGGCTCGTTTTTCTCTTGTCCGGTCAGTGTTTTTGAGAGCAGTTCGGCGACATACATCAGGATGGCGCTTTTTTTGATTTCGAATGGAATGCTTTGATACACATATGCAAGCTGCACGTCTTTCAGATACCCCAAGGCTCCTCCGTTGGGCTTACTGTGCGACACGAAATGGATGATGTTTAAGTTTTGGAAAAGAGCCGCTCGGCTTTTGGAGCTATGGTTGAAAGCCCCTTTTACCATGTAGGATTGTATGCCTTGGCTGCGAGTAAACACCTTAACGATCAGGCTGGAGTCGCCATAACGCAAGGATTGTACTACGACGCCTTGTGTCTTGTCGTCCATCAGTTCATCACGAGAATCTTGGTGGCAAAGCGGTTGTCGCCACTTTTGGTGCTAACAAAGATAAAATAAACGCCAGGGGTGACTTTGTTGCCTTTAATATCAGTACAATCCCAGATGGCCTGACCGCCTTCCGACATCATCTCGGTGACGAAGGCTCCGTCGACCGTGGTGATTCTGACCAATGTGTTTTCAACCAATCCTTTAATGCCAACATACCCTGTATATCCTGGTCTTACAGGGTTGGGATAAGCTACCACATTGCTAATCTCTGGCTCTGGGGTTGATGCTTCACTACGATAGGAAACGATGCCTTCGTTGGTGCCAAAGAAGACCTCGCCACTATTATCGATAGCCATGGTGGTTACTGAGTTGTCGAGCAGAGGGCTGTTGTCAGTGTTGAAATAGTGCACTTCGGAAACGCCGTCTTTGAACGACATCAGATAGACACCAGATTCGAGACCAAACCAGATGTTGTTGGCTCCATCGGCGGCCATGGAAAGTACGTTGGAGTTGTCGAATAGCCAATCGAATTGGTCAGTGCCGTCGTTACGAGGTACTCTTATCTGTGTGGCGTCGTAGTTGGAACCGTTAAAGATTTTCTTGGTATCTGAAAACAGGCAAGGGCCGTTGTCGGTGCCCACCCACACTTGTCCGCTGTTGTCTACCGTCATGCAGTTGACGGCGCCCGGTAGGTTGCCTACTCCTGTGGCGTTGTTGAGCGTGACAACTCGGTCATCGCTTGGGTTGTCGAGGGTTCCATTGTCGTTAAACACGATGATTTTGTTTTCGGCCCCACTACGTCTGATGATCCATTTATAGTTGTTGGCATCCACCATCAAGTTGGCGATGTCGGTGCCGCTGAGGCTACTTCCTAAGTTGAAGGAACGCCAATTTCCAGAAGGATCCATGACGGAAAGCAGGTTGTTGGCACCCGTGTTGGCCACCCAAAGATTGCCTTTGCTGTCGAAGGCCAAGCCACTGATATTAATCAGATTGGGGTCTTTGATCCAATACTCCAAAGTGCTGTTGTCAGCATTGTACACTTCTACGACTTCATCGTCTTTGATTTTCAATACACCATAGCCCCAAGTGCCGACATAAGTCACAGAGGGGTCTTTAGGGTTCGTGGCAGTGCAGGTATAATCCGAAAAGTTGGCCATCTCTGGTGTGTTGGCGTTATGGAAAGAGGTCCACATCCCGTTGAAACGAGCTACGCCTTGTTTCATATAACGCTTGCTCCAATCGGGTGCATGACCTCCGGTAGCCATCCAAACCTGATCGCCACAAGCTTGAAGCTCAAAGACATTTTTCGAGTATGGTCCATTCGGCAAAACGTCCATATGATTCCATCCGTCTGTGGTTTTTATCAACCCACGTTTGGTGTCGCCAATCCAATACGCACCATCGGTTGTACGGAAAGTCGATAAGGGTTCGATGGCGCCACCTGGAGAATGGATTTTCAAGACTTCATTCAAGTTTTTGTCGTAGATGGTGGTATGATATCGATGTGTAATGATAAACCAATCATTATAAGCACGAAGCTCATACCTTTGGTCGGGGGTTCCCGTAAGGCAATAATCCCAGCTTGCGCCATTGTAGACGAAAAGTGTGTCTTGTTTGAAGCCGCCATCGAAGTTCAGATACAGTTTTCCATTAAACACTTCCATTTCGGTATATGCGAAGTGTGGGTGGATAGGGCTGGAGTCGAAATGCCATGAGGCGTAGTTGGTCAGCTGAGGGTCATTGGCAGCAGCATAATAAACGCCTTGGTCTGTGGAGGTGTAAATCTTTCCGTTGAAGAAGGCAACGTCGCTGACATTGACGGGGTCGCCTTGGTCGCCGATATAATAGGTCTCTTTCACCTCTTCTTTCTTCATGTCGAAGACCACGATGCCGAAACCACAAGCCACATAGGCCAAATCATCTTTCATATGAACATTGTTGATGGTTTTGTTGCCGAGTATGGTCTTGTCCTTGATGTCGCTCATATTGGTCACGTTGCCCTCGGTGTCAATAATGTCGACGTTGGCATTGGTGTATGCCACGAACAACTTGCGTTGGCTGTCATTGTAGGCAATGGTGCTGATGCCAATGTCAGACAAGCCATTGATTTTGTTAAGTATGTTGATGGAATTGTCTTCAGCATCATAGAAAAACAATTCGTATTCGGTGGCGGCATAGATGTTGCCGTCAAATTGTTCGACTTTAATGACTTTTTGATAGGGCAGATGGGTGCGCCAGTTGCCGATGGAGATGTCGCTTTGGGCAAAAGCGGACGAGGAGAGGAGCCATGAGGCTATGAGGAGTGTAAAATACTTAAGTCTGTTCATGACAATGATGAGGTTTAAGGCCGTAAAATTACGAATTTACTGAATATAGAACGGCTTTTTTGTGTTTTTATTGTTTGTTTGGAGAGAAAACAAAAAAAAGCAAATAACTGACGATCAATTATTTGCTTTGGTATGGTAGCCCAACTAGGACTCGAACCTAGATTTAAAGTTTAGGAAACTTCCGTTCTATCCCTTGAACTATTAGGCCATCGGAAAGAAATCCGCTGCAAAAGTACAGTTTTTCTCGAAACTGGAGCAAGACTTTTTCAAAATCATTCCAAATCCAGTACGACGGGGCAGTGGTCGGAATGCATTACCTCGGGCAGAATGTCGACACCGGCGATGTGGTTTTCGAGGTTGTCGGTCACCATGTGGTAGTCGATGCGCCAACCGAGGTTTTTCTGACGAGCGCCAGCACGGAAGCTCCACCAGCTGTAATGGTTGGGTTCTTTCACCAGGTGACGGAACGAGTCAATGTAGCCGTCGCTGAGGAAGTCGGTCATCCACTGACGTTCTTCGGGCAGGAAGCCTGACGAGTTGGCGTTCGACTTGGGGTTGTGGATGTCGATGGCCTCGTGGCAGATGTTGTAGTCGCCAGAGAGCACAAGGTTGGGGCGTTCTTTTCTTAGCTTATTAACGTATTTGCGGAAGAAGTCGAGCCATTCCATTTTGAAGGCTTGACGCTCGTCTCCCGTAGTGCCAGATGGATGGTAGACGCTGACCACTGACAAGTCGCCGAAGTCGGCGCGAAGGAAGCGGCCCTCGTTATCATACAAGGGTTCGTTCATGCCATAGACCACGTTGTCGGGTTCTTGTTTGGTGATGAGCCCGACACCGCTGTAGCCTTTCTTTTGAGCTGGAAACCAATAATGGTGATAGCCCATCATCTCGAAGTCCATTAATGGGATTTGGTCGGGCGTAGCCTTGAGTTCTTGGAAGCAAAGCACATCGGGTTGGTAGTCTTGGATCCATTGCAGCAGGCCCTTGTTGATGGCTGCACGGATGCCATTCACGTTGTAGCTGACGATTTTCATGCTGATTTGTTTATGCTGCGAAAATAGGGAAAAAGTCATTTCTTTTTTCTTTGTGCGTTACTTTTTCCTATTTTAGCAGCCTTAAAACGGCAGTGGTTGTGTTAAAAGACAAGCTTAACGGATGGATTGATCAGTTCAACACATGGCGTGCGACCCACATGACGGATCGGCGTTTCATGCTTTTGCTAAGCATCCCGACAGGTTTTCTTGCGGGCGCTGCTGCTGTCATCATCAAGAAGCTTGCACATGGCATCCGCGATGTTGTCATCAATGCACAATTCAACTATTCACATTTCCTTTATTTTATTTGTCCCGCCATAGGTATCCTGCTGACGATCCTGTTCTGCAAGTATATCCTGAAGAAAGATGTCGGACACGGTATTCCTGGTATCCTTTATGCCATCTCGAAGAACAAAGGCAAGGTGGACCGCAGCAGCACTTGGTCAAGTATCGTCACCAGCGCCCTCACTGTCGGCTTTGGTGGCTCGGTGGGATTGGAAGGGCCCTCTGTGTCGACAGGTGGCAGCATAGGATCCAATATCGCACAGTTGCTGAAACTCGACTACAAACATACCATACTACTCATCGGCATGGGTGGCGCGGCGGCCCTAGCTGCCATCTTCCAGGCTCCCATCACAGGCATCGTCTTCGCTCTTGAGGTGTTCATGATCGACCTGTCGCTCACTGCCTTGGTGCCTATCATCTGTTCCTCGTTTGTCGCCATCTTGACTGCCTATTGGTTTTTGGGCCAGACGGTTGAATATCCCGCTTCCATCACCGAAGGCTTCATCCCATCCAATGCTTTGTATTATGTGCTGTTGGGCCTCTTCGCAGGTCTGGTGTCAGCATATTTTCTCAAAGTGACTTTTACTATGGAGAAGCGTTTTAAGAAGGTGGAGTCGCCTTGGATGCGTTTCCTCATAGGTGGAACGCTCTTGGGCATCCTGATTTTCCTTTTCCCCGCCCTTTATGGAGAGGGTTACGAAGCTATCAACTCGGCCCTGCGTGGAGACTATAGCCCAGTGTTCGGCAATCCTTGGTTTGCACAGTTCAAGAACATGGACTTGGTGGTCATCATCCTCTTTGCAGGGATGATATTGCTGAAAGCCTTCGCCACGGCTTTCACCTTTGGTGCAGGCGGTGTGGGTGGCACCTTTGCTCCTGCACTATTCATAGGAGCTTTCACTGGGTTGTTTTTTGCCACTTTGGTTAACTATCTGGGTATCGCTGAGTTGGATCCAGCCAAGTTCGCCCTCGTAGGCATGAGCGGCCTGGTGGCAGGCATGCTCCATGCCCCGCTGACGGGCATCTTCCTCATCGCCGAAATCACCAATGGCTATGCACTCATCGTGCCGCTGATGATCGTATCGGCCTTGGCCTACGCCATCAATAGGCTGTTCTTCAACCACTCCATCTATACCAATGCCGTGGCCGAGAAGGGCGTGGAGGTGACACACAACAAGGACAAGAGCATCCTCAACATGATGGCCATCAATCAGTTGATCGAAACCAACTTCAGCCCCATTGACCCCAATTGCACTTTCGGCGACCTGTTGCCTTTGGTGTCGTCGTCGAAGCGCAACATCTTCCCTGTGGTCGACAAGGAAGGTTTCTTCTGCGGGCATGTGTTGTTCGACGACGTGCGCGGCATACTCTTCGATGAGAGTCATTACAACCAATCGATCCAGAACTATGCGGTGCTGCCCGATTATGTCATCCACCCCGACGAGCCCATGGAGGAGATTGTGCACAAGTTCCAGAAATCGGGCAAGTATAATATCCCTGTCATCCAAGGAGGAAAGTACCTGGGTTACCTCTCGCGAGCCAATGTGTTCTCGGCCTACCGCGCCATGATGAGTGAAATATCTGAAGATTAACGTTTCCGTTTAAAGAAGTCCGTCAGCAAGGAGAGGCATTCGTCATGCATCACGCCAGTTTCTGTCTTTGTCTTGGGATGCAGCATCTTGCCGAAGCGTGAGAAGCCATTCTTGGGGTCATCGGCAGCCCAAACCACCTTGCCGATATGAGCGTGGCACAAGGCGCCAGCGCACATGGGACAGGGTTCCAAGGTGACATATAACGTACACTCATCCAAATATTTTGCGCCCAAGGCATTGGCTGCGGCGGTGATGGCCAGCATCTCGGCATGAGCCGTCACGTCGTTGAGGGTCTCTGTCTGGTTATGCGCTCGTGCGATGACTTTATTATTGCATACCACCACAGCACCAATAGGAATCTCATCGGCTTCAAGGGCTTGCTGAGCCTCCTGATAGGCCTGTTTCATGTAGTATTCGTTGGAGAAAACAGACAGGGTCATGGCATCATATTTTTATGGTGAAAGAATCCCAGTCGGGACCAAGCGGGAACTTCTGTCTGAAACGCTGCAGCTTCTCGTGATCCAAGGTGCAGTGTAGCACGGCTTCTTGGTAAGGCTCGGCCTTGGAGATGACTTCTCCTCTAGAGTCGATGACCTGCGACTCGCCGCTATAATGTAATCCGTTGGCGTCTTCGCCGACTCGGTTCACGCCGATCCAATAGGCTTGGTTTTCGATGGCACGGGCCACCAAAAGCGTGTTCCAAACAATCATCCTTGAATCGGGGAAATTGGCGAGATAGAACGCCAAATCATATTCATACGCTCCGTTTTCATAACGATTGCGTGCCCAAACGGGGAAGCGGATGTCGTAGCATACCATGGGCCTAATGCGCCAGCCGTTAAGTTCTACAATTAGTTGTTTTTCGCCACGTTCAACCAACTTGTCCTCGCCGCCCATGGTGAAGGTGTGCCGCTTGAAATAGAGCTCATAACTGCCATCAGGACGCATCCAAACCAGGCTGTTGTAATAATGTCCCTCAATATCAAGAGGGAAGGTGGCGCAGATGACCGCATTTTTGGTCTCGGCCTGTTGATGCAGCCATTGCATTGTGGGGCCGTCTTTTTTTTCAGCAAACTGCTTTGGGTCGACAGGGAAGGCCGTGGTGAAGGTCTCGGGCATGAGAATCAGGTCGGTGCCAGGATGCACTTGCTCCAACAACTGGCCGAAATGCTCCAAATTAGCGGCCTTATCCTCCCAGATGAGGTTGGCTTGTATGTATGCGATGTTGAGGTTGTCCATGACGCAAAGATAGCAATTAGAATTGGAAATAGATGAAAGACTGCAAGTCGGCTGTGATAAACTGGTAGATGATGAACACAATGATAGCACAAACAATGGCCATGACTAGCAGGGGCATCTTGGCAAACCAGATACGGTAACGTCGTTTGAAATTCTCTGGCAGCCAATGGATGATTAAACCTATGAGAATCAGGATGAATACGTTACGGTAATGGTAGGCAATCTCAGGAATCTGTTCCAAACGCCAGTGGCTTCCCATCTGATTGACCATGCTTTTTGCAGTGTTCCATGCGGTTTCATTGGCTTCGGCAGGGTTGAGGTTGGAACCGCTACGGAAGAACAAACGGGTGAACGTGATGAAGGTGAAGGTCTGGAAGATGGCCCATGCATCCTGTAGCCATTGCCAAGCCTTTTTACCGCCACACAGGTTGTAGATCATACGAATGATGTTGCCGACCAAAATGATGGCGCACCAAACGAAGAGCACATTGAACACGGGTTGAGGGACAAAGAGGCACAGCATACGAAGAGCAATGGTGGCGATTAGGATGAACAGGGTGCGTCCATATACACTCCAGTCGCGCCAGAATTTATAGAAGATGATGCCAATGCCGTTGAGACCGCCCCAAATCATGAAATTCCATGAAGCACCATGCCAAAGACCCCCAAGCAGCATGGTATCCATGGCGTTGATATTGGTGGTGATCTTCTTCCGTTTTTCGGGTTTGAAGATGGCCACCAATGCAAGGATTACTGCCGTAATGCCAATGCCTAAGCCGACCCACCAGCTGCCTGAAAGGAAAGTGGCAATGGCTGCAATGACGATGATGATGCAGAACGTGCCGAAGGTGGCGTTACGGTTGCCGCCCAACGGGATGTAGAGGTAATCCTGCAACCAGCGTGAAAGAGAGATATGCCAGCGTTTCCAAAACTCTCCTGGGTTTTTGGCTTTGTATGGAGAGTTGAAGTTCTTGGGCAAGTAAAATCCCATGAGCATGGCCACGCCGATGGCGATGTCGGTATAACCCGAGAAGTCGGCATATACTTGCAGCGAATAGCCGAATAAAGCCATGAGGTTCTCAAAACCGGTGTAAAGCAAGGGCTGCTCGAAAACTCGGTCGATGAAGTTGATGGCGATGAAGTCGCTCAGCACGATTTTCTTCACCAAACCATTCATGATCCAAAAAATGGCGATGCCGAATTGTTTGCGGCTTAGAAAGTATTTTTTGTGGAGCTGGGGAATAAACTCATTGGCACGCACAATGGGACCCGCCACTAGCTGTGGGAAGAAGCTGACATAAAACCCAAAATCGAAGATGTTTCTGACGGGCTCGATACGTTCTCGATACACATCCATGATGTAGCTGATGGCCTGGAAGGTATAGAACGAGATTCCTACTGGCAAAAGAATGTCGTCGACGCTGAAGCGGTTGGTACCAGTGATTTTGTTGCCAGCCCATGAGAAGACATCAAACACACGGAAATCAAGGCCTGTGAGGTTGTTCACCACATCGGTGAGGAAATAGGCATATTTGAAGTAACACAGGATTGAAAGGTTGACGATGACGCTAAGCGCCAACACGAAGTTACGGCTTCCGTTTTTCTTTCGTGTATGCAGCCATTTTCCTGCGAAGAAGTTATATAAAGTAATGAAAATGAGTATTAATATGAACAGTCCGCTGGTCTTGTAATAGAAAAACAAGCTGACGAAAAACAAAAAGGTGTTTCGCAACAGACACTTGTTTTTTACCAAGCAGAATACTGCAAACACAATGGCGAAAAAGGCCCAAAAATAGAATTGGGTGAAAAGTAGAGGGTGGGCTTTGTCGAACGAGAAAAGCTTTTGCAAGAAGTCCAGTGCTATTTCGGAGAAGGTTAACATGTCAGGATTTGCTCGCTTTGTTTTTCAAGTGGTTTCTATAGTCTTTAATTAAGGCGTTGTACAGCAAATCGCCAAGCAACTGGTAGCCTTCGTTGGTGAAGTGCACCTTGTCTTTTTTGGCCAGCCCAGCCTTTTCCCAATCGCGCATGGAGTGAAGACCTCCCATGACATCGAACTGGTCCCATACGGCGGCATCGTATTTTTTTGCTAGCTCTATAAAAGCTTGCTCGACGACTTTACCATTGGTGTTGACTTCATAAACGGTTTTCCTTTTCACTCTTTTACGTTTGAAACTATCGTTGTTGGTCACAAAGAGCAGGGCACAGTCGGGGTTGACGTTGCGGATGATTTGGATTAGTTCCTCATAGTTTTCTTTAAAACCTTCTTTAGTGAAATCGGGCTCAGAAGCATCGTTGATGCCAATGCCGAAGATGACGAGGTCGGGCTTGATGAGCTCGAGATCGCGCTCGAAGTCGTCGCAACGCAGGTAGGAAGGCACGCTAGCACCGTTGACACCGATGCCATGAACGTTGACGCCCTGCAAATCATTTTCGAGCAGAATGCCGGTGAGTGTGAACTCATCTGGTACCGAGTCGAAGCAGATGCATATGGAATCGGTGCGTTCGGGGAGTTGGAAAGTGTAGGTCGATTTCCATTCATCATATTCGCCATGTAGGATGGAGTCGTTGTAGCTGATGACAGGAACTACGTCTTCGGTTTCCGAGAAGCCGATTACCGTGACTTTGTCGAATTCAAAAACTGGAGTGAGTTCGGTGGGACGTTTCGAATGGGTAATAATGCTGACAGAAGCATCGTCGTCACTGGTGGTGATGGCGGCACCTGCAAGGCCCATGCGTTTGTCGGTCTCTTTTTGGACGGCATTACGACAATAGCTCCATTCACCTGTTGATTTGACCATGAAATGGGATGGATTGTTGGTCTTACCGACCGCGAAAGGGAAGACAAAGCTTTGTGTGCATTGGGCGTTGAGGCTGATGCTCAGTAGGTCATCGCGAAACTGTTGGGTAAACACTCCTGCTTGAACGTGTGAGCCTCCGATATGCATGATGTTAACGACGCCTTCACCTAGATCTACCACGGAATCCAGTTTTTGGTAAAAACGCTCCATGGCATCATGCTGTCCTGGGAACAACAGTTTGTTTCGCTCGAAATGGGCAAAGTGATGGCTAGGTATGGTGCGTAGCATTGGGAGCGTTTGCCCACAAAGCAGCTGGCAATAGAATAGGATTCCGATGATAGTTATCAGTCTTCTCATTCTCATTTGTCTTTGAAAGGTTGGTAGCTAGGCATCAGTTTTTTGTACGACACCAATATAGAGTCTTCGCTTTTGTTCTTATGCATAAATTCCAGGACCTTTTGGCTTGGCACATGTTGGCGAAGCTTAAAGAAATCATAGTAAGTGGTGAACGATTTAGCCAAGTCGCTACCGATTTCTTGGGCGCCTGAGAGGGTGAAGTGTATGTAGTCGGGACCAGCCAGGGCGGGCTTGTGTTTCACCCATTGTGACATAGAGCCTTCGCCGCCCATCACGTGGAACATGTCCCAGTAAGCGACGTGGTTGCGTAGGGCCATGTCTCTCAAGGAATCGTTGAGCTCGGGAAGGCCCTTCCAAGTGCCTATCTTGCCGTTGTAGCTTTTTCCCATGTCGGCAGGACCAATGAAGAGCAAGGTGGCTTTTGGGGCAACAGATTTGATGTATTCTATCTGTTGCTCAAGCTCCTTCATATAAGGGGCGATATATTTCAAAGAGGTGATGCCAGGCATGCGGTTGCCTCCAAATTGCATGATGATCAGTCGGGTGTCAAGCAAGTCGAACGACTGACGCATGGTGGCCGAGTCGATGCGTGTGAAGATATTGCCTGCACAACCGCGTAACGCCACATTGTCGATAGCCACGCCTGGCTCGCCGTCAAGCATGACGGCATATATTTGCGCGTTGCCATTAAAGGTGATGGTGCCTTTGGCTACGTTGACAGGAAGATCCCAAGTGATGAGCGAAACACCGTCGTTGGCGGGCAATATTTTAGGTTCTATAACGAGAGTATCGCATTTCAAAGTGGCTCGGAAACCTTCGCTATTGGCTCCCAACAGCACCGATACTGTGGAAATCTGTTTAGCGTTCTCGAAGGCTTTGGAGTGGTTAGTCTTGGAAAAGGAGATAGTGCTGCTACCTAACACTTGGGCAAATTGAGCCATTACGCCATAGCGGTTGTGCGGTGCACGGCGGGTGGTGGCATCGCCATAAACGATGTAACGTCCAAGGTTGCTGTAATGTTGCGACACGGAGATGGTTGACACTAGTTGGATGGGAGGGATCATGTTAGGACCCGAACCACCGAAAAACTCCTGCAGTTTTTGACGCAACACCGATGAGATGCGGTCCATCTCGATTTGGGAGTCGCCATAATACATTACACGGTAGGTCTTCCCCAATGGACGTGCCTGCTGGAGTTGTGAAAACAGTGTGTCGAAATAGGTGTAGTCGTCGTCGGGCAGGTAGATGCGGTTGGGGTTTTCTGTCAGGTAGTCGCGGAAAAAGCGTATGCTGTCGAGCACGTTCTCCGAACAGCTCATCTCGAAGCTTTTATTAACCTTGTCCAAAACGGCATCGACGTTGACATCGTTGTCCTGCCCTTGTGAGCGGCTTTCGGCATAGGAAGGAAAACGCAGATTGAAGTTGCCGATGCTGAGACCCTCGGCGGGGAAGAGATACCACCCTATACCCAGTAGAATTAGGACAAAAAATATGAATATCAGAGTCTTAAATGCCTTCATTACAAATTATCGCTTGTTTCAGCTGGCGAAACGAGCTGCAAAAATACGGATTTGTTTGGATTTGGCATGCGCTTTTTTGCTACTTTTGCGCCTTCAATTTCTCTGAAAATGGAACAACTTGACAGGACGCGAGAGTTAGAGACGAAGAGTATCCCTCATTTGTTGTGGGTTTATGCCTTGCCTTCCATTGTAAGCCAGATTATTGCATCAGTATATAATATTGTCGACCGAGTGTTTTTGGGGCAATGTGTGGGAGCTTTGGCCATCGCTGGCTTGGCTATCACCATGCCCATCATGAATATCATCCATGCTTTTGGATCGCTCGTGGGAGTAGGCTCCTCAGCTAGAATGTCCATCGTGTTGGGGAAAAAAGACTACAAGTGGGCCGAAGACATTCTTGGCAACAGCATGCTTCTGACCTTCATTTTCGGTTTCCTTTTCGTCATAGGTGGTTATCTATTCATGGACAAGATCTTGACTCTTTTTGGAGCTTCGGCCGACACCATAGCCTATGCTCGCGAGTATATGGATATTGTATTGCCTGGCATGTTCATGACTACCGTGACCTTCAATTTGACAGGTTTAATTCGTGCCACTGGCTATCCCACCAAATCGATGTGGATTTTGGCAGGCGGTGCCATCCTCAATATCTTCCTTGACGCTTTGTTTATCTATGTCTTGGACTGGGGTATCGGCGGTGCAGCCTGGGCCACCACTATCTCTATGACGGTATCTGGTATTGTGGCGGTGTGGCATTTTCTGCAGCGTAGCTCTTTCATCCGATTCCGTCGTCATGCTTGGAAGCCTAAGCTTTACATCTTCCGTAACATTCTGCTCATCGGCATGAGTCCTTTCTTGATGAACGTGGCAGCCTCTGGTGTGGTGGCTTTACTCAATAGGCAACTCATCCATTACGGCGGCGATTTGGCCGTAGGCGCCTATGGCATCGTCAATACATTCGGTAGCCTCAGCGTGATGCTCATCCTTGGCGTATGCCAAGGCATGCAGCCTATTGCAGGTTATAATTATGGCGCAGGACATCCGCTTCGCTTGAAGTCGGTTTATACGTTGACGCTGAAAGTGAATGTTTTGATAGGCCTTGCAGGAGCTTTGTTGGCTTTGACAATTCCTCAAATCTTGCTTCGTGCCTTCACTACCGATGTCGAACTTATCGACATTGCCGTGCCTGCTATGCGTTTCATGTTGGTGATGTTCCCGTTGGTGGGCTTTACCATCACCAATTCCAATTTCTTCCAAAGCATCGATAAGCCTTGGATTGCCATCGTTACCAGCCTTTCACGCCAGGTGCTATTTCTTGCCCCTATGATTTACCTTATCCCGCCGCTTTTTGTCGATGCAGGTGGAAGTGGACTCACGGGTGTATGGGCTTCTATGACCATCTCCGACTTCTTGGGTGCGGCTTTGGCCTTCTTCCTCATGCTTGGCCAAAGACATGTCTTTAAAAACACAAGAGTGATGGAAAGCAACAACGTCATCATCAGTCCGACCAATACCCATATTCTGAATTCCTATCTAGTTAGGAGTAAGGAAGCGATGCGGGCGTTTCTGCAGAATTTGCGCGACACGGTTTCTCCCGAGATGGCTGTCAACCAGCGCGACATCGAATCGCAGGTGCGTGAATGGCGTTCACACAATCTATTTTATTTCCTTCATGTGTTCCGCAGCCGGACTAAGGATGTGGATTTAGAATTGACTCAGACATGGTACCGGGAGTTGTTTTGCCGCGTGGTGAGTTTCTTCTATTTCTGGTAGGGCGTTAGCTTATGGTGTAGACGGCTTTTTTCGCCATCAGTGTCATGCTGATGCCTCGTGCTACCATGAAAAGTAAGAAGGCAATCCAAAGACCGTGATTGCCGAAATGCGGCATCAACAGGAGTGTGGCTGGCAAGAACACCCCTAAAGCCGAAATCAGCATGGTATTGCGTATGGCCCGTGATGCGGTGGCGCCGATGTATACACCGTCCCAAAGGAAGGCGGCAAAGGTAATAAACGGGATGGCAGCCAGATAGACATGATAGGGCTTGGCATGCTCGACGATGCCTGGTTGGTCGGAGACGAGCCCGATGAACCAGTCGGGGAAAAGCGCATAGAGCACCGTGAATGGCAAGGCGATGAGGAAACCCCAAAGGAAGAGCAGCTTGACGGTCTGACGGAGCTGCTTGCCATCGTGGGCTCCTGTGAAACGTCCGACTAATGCCTCGCCAGCGTAAGCAAAGCCGTCGGTGAAGTAAGAGAAGATGTAGAAGAACTGCATCAGAATCATATTGACTGCCAGCATGTCGTCGCCGAGTTTGGCCGATTGGTTGTTGAAGAAGGCGATGCTGAGCACTAGGAGGATGCTGCGGATCATGAAATCAGCATTGACTTGGAAGAAACGCTTCAGTTTGTCACTTTCCAACAGCAGTACACGCCGAATAGGGATGAGATGATGGCGGAACTTGACAAACAGGAAGATGATGGCGGTCAACAAGCCGCAATATTGTGCAATGACAGTACCCAATGCTACCCCCGAGACCGCCATGCCCATAAAGTTGACGAAAATCACGCTTAAAATGATATTGACCACGTTGGTCAGGATGGCGATGATCATAGGGATGGTGGTGTTTTGCATGCCGATGTACCAGCCGTTGAAGGCGTAGAGGCATAGGACCGCAGGTGCTGCCCAGATGCGGACATGGAAATAGGTGGCAGTAAGCGCCAACACTGCTTCACTGCCATTGAGCAACTTCATGCTGATCCATTCTACGACGTCTTGTAACGAAAGCACCAAAATCGTGGCAATCAGCGCAATGCAAAGTGAACGATAGAGCGAATAGGCAATTTCGGCGCGGTCGTTGGCGCCGTAAGCTTGAGCTGTGAAGCCCGTCGTGCCCGCCCGCATGAAACTGAAAATGGAATACATCACACTGAAGATGGTGCCACCCAAGCCGATGGCCCCGATGTAAGCGATGCTGTCCTGATGGCCCATCAGCATCATGTCAACGAAACCCAGCAGCGGCACGGTGATGTTGCTGATGATGTTGGGAACGGCTAGCTTTAGTATGGATTGGTTGAGCGAGGCTTTGGCCATAATGCGTTGGTGTTTCGGCTTGCAAAAGTACGATATTCTGTTTATCTTTGCAGCATCAAACACAATAACTTATGATATTCTACTTCTCTGGCTGTGGCAACAGCAAACACGTGGCGGAAACTATCGCCGCAGGTCTCAATGATTCTTTAATCTACATTCCTGAAGCAGCTCGTGAAGGTCGTTACGAATACACTTTGGCCGAAGGCGAAAAGATGGGCTTCGTGTTTCCCATCTATTCTTGGGCGCCACCGAAACTGGTGCTTGACTTTGTTAAGGAAATGACGGTAAGGGTCGGCCCTTCGACGGGCTCAGGGACCTCGTTCTATCTTTATTTCGCCTGCACCTGTGGCGACAATTGCGGCCTTACGGAGAAGGTTTTCCGCAAAGCCGTGGAAGAAAAAGGCTGGTCACTTTCAGCGTGTTTTAGTGTGCAAATGCCCGAAACTTATATCGGCATGGCAGGCTTCAAACTCGACACAGAAAAGAACGCCCAACTGAAAATTGACAGAGCGGATGGCCTTTTGATGCGAAACATCCCACGACTGATTGATAAGGAATGTTTTTCTGAAATGGTCAAAGGTAGTCTGCCTTGGCTGAAAACCTATTTGGTGAATCCTGGCTTTAACCGCTCTGCTACGGATGACAGCAAATATCACGTTACTGAAAACTGTATTCAATGCGGCGAGTGCGCGGAAGTGTGCCCGTTGAAGAACATTGCCATGGAAGATGGCCGTCCGAAATGGAACGGCAACTGCACGATGTGCATGAGCTGTTACCATCATTGTCCAGTGAACGCAATCCAATATGGCAAGGCTACAGAAGGGAAGGGACAGTATTATTTTGGGAAAAAATAATTGGCTATTAATAGTTTGCCATGATTCATTTCAGCAAAAACTATTATTTTTGTTCTGTAAAACATTCATTATCAAAAATAAAAACGCTATGATCAACAAACTCTACTTCTCGAAAGCACTATTTGCCACTATGATGGCTCTCATTTTTAGTGCCGCTACTGCGGTTGCACAATGCACCATTCCCATCGCTCCGGGCCAATCTTACATTGAAGACTTTCAATCAGGTGAGATGGAATGTTGGACGGTGGAGACGACGAGTTCTGCCACATGGGAGGTGATGCAAGGGACAGGTTCCAATGTGGTGGCCTTCCAAAATGCCAGTGCAGGGCAAGAGGCCCGATTGGTGTCACCCACCCTTGATTTGACGGGCAGCAATAGTGCCACTTTCAGCTTCGCATATGCGATGATGGCTTTGTATGACAATGACGAACTCATAGTGAGTTACCGCACCTCGCCCTCAGATAGCTGGCATCAACTTGCCACTTATAGCATCAACGACTGGGCTAATACTTACGATGCCTCGTTTGCTTTGGAGGATTTGAGCTCCACCTTCCAGGTCTCTTTTTTGGGACATTGCAACGGAGGCTATTACATCTTCATCGACGATGTTGAGATTGCTTCTGCTGGAGGCTGTGCTCGTCCTGTCAACTTGAATGCTTCAGAGATCACGACGACTTCAGCCCTTCTCGAATGGTCGACGGTAGGAAATGAAGAGAGTTGGACGATAGATTTGAACGGCCATATCAGGACGGTTGACGTTCAGCCTTATAGGGAGGAGGGGTTGGACCCCCAGACCGACTATAGTTTCCGCGTCAAAGCTAATTGTGGCGGAGGTATGGAGTCGGAGTGGTCGCAGCCTATGACATTCAAAACGTTGTGTGAAGTTATTGTTGTGACAGACGATGTTCCCTATTTTGATGATTTCGAGTCATCGGAGGAATTTGTATGCTGGCAAAATGAAATCGGGTCAGGTACGGATGGCTGGGTGGTGGATCCAGGATATCTCATCCTTAATAATACCGCTTTCTTCTACTGGAATGGCGGCGACGCCTTGCTTTATTCCGCGCCTCTGGATATCACCGCTGTCACTTCTCCTGCCCTTACCTTTAAGCATAAACAACAACAATGGGAATACAATGTGGATGAGCTGTCCGTTTGGTACCGCACGGCAGAAACCGAACCGTGGTTAGAGCTTGGGCACCTTTATGAGCCCACCAATGGATGGGATTCCGTTACCTATTTTTTGCCTGATCCTTCTGCGACTTATCAAATAGGTTTCTTGGGCATTGGCCACAATGCAGAAGGCATTTATGTTGATGATGTTTGGGTGGGCAACCTCCAGGGTGTTGGCGTCAACGAAAACACGACCCCCGTTGCGATGGCGCACCCCAATCCGACCCAAGGTAATATTACGGTTATGGCCAATATCACCGAAGGGGAGGTGATGGTATACGATCTCTTTGGCAGGTTGGTGAAAACAGGGTTGATGCGTGAGGGGCGCGCCGAACTCGACCTCAATGGCATTGCCAAGGGCGTTTACATGGCACGTATCACCAGCGTCACGGGTACGGTTACCATTAAACTGACAAAAGAATAGAAGGGCTAGGAATATAAGAACCTTCGGATACTACGCTTGGGTGTCTTCTCGAACTCCTTGTCGACGAGGACGATGGAAGACACCTTTGAATATGCTGGTAACATGGCATTTAGCTTGACGAGGTTGTCGTTCATTAACTCGTCCATACTCTTGTCTTGCAGGTCATATTTCTCGTCGGGATAGACTAGAGCAACAATCTTACCTTGGCGTCCTACCACAAGCGACTCGACGACGCCGGGAAGGTTGTTCACTTTGTCCTCGATTTCCTCTGGATAGATATTCTGACCGTTGGAACTCAAAATCATGGCTTTGGAACGGCCTTTGATGAACAGCAAGCCTTTCTTGTTCATGGTACCGAGGTCGCCCGTATGCAGCCATCCCTCTTCATCAATGGCGGCGCGGGTGGCCTCTTCGTTCTTGTAGTAGCCCATCATCACGTGTTCGCCACGGAACAGGATCTCGCCGACCACATTCTCCGGGTCGGGCGAGTCGATTTTCAGTTCGTTGCGGGTGACGCAAGAGCCGCAGCAGCCGAGCGTCTCGTTATACCAATGCTCGTAGCAGATGAGCGGTCCGGCCTCGGTCATGCCATAGCCCACCACGAAGGGGAATTTGATGCGGCGGAAGACCTTCTCTACCTCGGCATTGATGGCGGCGCCACCCGTGATGAGCCAGATGAGGTTGCCACCGAAGGCTTCCATCAGCTGCTTGTAGATGGTCTTCTCCACGATTTTGCAGAGCAGGGGCGTATGCCACAGGAACTTCACCATGGGTTTGTTCAAGGCAGGGAAAATCTTTGCCTTGAAGATTTTCTCGAGCACTAGCGGCACGGTGAGGATCATATAGGGTTTGGTCTCTTTGTAGGCCTTCAACAGGACGGTTGGCGAAGGGGTCTTGCTCAGGAAGTAGACATGGCAGCCGCCAGCAATTTGGTATAGGAACTCAATCGTCATGCCGAACATATGGGATAGGGGAAGCATGCACACCTCGGTCCAGCCAGCATGGTTGGGGATGGTCTCCTGGCTGTATTGCACGTTAGCGGAGATGGCGCGATACGACAACATGACGCCTTTTGGGGCACTGGTGGTACCCGAGGTGTAGTTGATGATCATCAGCTCGTCGAGGTTGTCGGTGGGCAGGTTGACATCGGCCTTGGTGAAACCATTGGGGTATCTCTCGTTGAACAGCTTTTCAGCGTCTTCTTTCACCGTGTTCAGTTGCTCGTCTTTGGTATATAGAACACGGAACTGCTCCGTCCCGATGGCGATTTGGATGTTGGGCATCTTCTCGGGGTGGAGGCGTTTCCACACGGCGGGACCGACGAAGATAGCCTTGGCATCGGAGTGGGTGACGAGGTTCTCGATGTCGCTCTCGACGAAGGCATCCATGATCGACACCACCACGCCACGGTTGGCTGCGATGGCCAGGAAGGCGATGGCCCAGTTGGCGCAGTTCTTCGAGCAGATGGCGATTTTGTCGCCGGCTTTCAGCCCTGCCACTTCGAGCATGGCCTGCACCTGCATCATCTTGGTGCCCATTTCACCGTAGGTATAGCTTGTGACGTCGTCGTAGTCGGTCAAAGCGGGTTCGTTCCAGTTCTTGGGAAGGTTCTCGTTGAAGTATTCAAAGAAATGCTTAGTAGGTGCTATAGGTTTCGTTGCTTTCATAGTAAGATTATTGAGGTTTTGAAGGGGCAAAGATAAGAAATGTTTTGTTTTGTTGAAAAAAGTATCTTGTTTTGCAGCGCGATACACTACTTTTGTCCATGAAAAACAAAGAAACAATGAAACGCAATAGCTTTATGGCAGCATTTATGCTGCTTCCTTTTTTCCTTTGCGCCCAAAGCGCCAACGACTACACCCAATATGTGAACCCTTTCATCGGCACGCAGACCGACGAGACGGGCGCCCTCAGTGGTAGCACCTTCCCCGGTGCCACGATGCCACAAGGCATGGTGCAACTGAGTCCCGAGACGGAACAAATGGTCACCTGGGACCCCTGCTCGGGCTACGACTATAACAAACATGTGATTTACGGCTTCACCCATACCCACCTCAGCGGCACGGGTTGCACAGACCTCATCGACGTGAGCCTGATGCCCTTGAACCGAGTCGTGACGCCCGAACAGCTGTCAGCCGCTGACTTTGGACAGCACTATAGCCACGACAAAGAGTCCGCTCGACCAGGGTATTATCAGGTGTTGTTGCAGGAGAGTGGTGTGAATGTGGAGCTCTCGGCCACTACGCGCACAGGCATCCATCGTTATACTTTCCCTCAGGGGAAAACTCAAACTGTGGTGCTCGACCTCGACCGTGGCACCTTCCGTGGCGATGCCTACTACTCGAAACGCCGCACTTATGATGTGATTCAGGCGCAGATTCGCCTTGTCGATGACCATACCATCGAAGGCTACCGCGTCATCACGGGATGGGCTAAGATGCGCAAGGTGTATTTTCGTGCTGAGTTCTCACGGCCGTTCAACCAGCATCTGCTGATGAACGGTGGGCTGAATGTTGGGAATAGTGATGTCGTCAACGGTCGTACCCTCCGCGCTGCCTTGAGTTTTGACCCCAAAGAAGGCAATGAATTGATGGTGAAAGTTGCCATTTCGCCTGTGGATAACGAAGGCGCCAGGAAAAACATGCTGGCGGAAGCCCAAAGTTGGGACTTTGATGAATATGTTCAAGCCGCCCACGACGCTTGGCAGCGCGAACTCAGCCGCATCGACATAGAAGGCAACGACGAGCAGAAGACCATTTTTTACACGGGTCTCTACCACGTGCTGATGCAGCCCAACACCATGAGCGATGTGGATGGCCGTTACATGACCACCAACTTTGAAATCAAGCAAATGCCTAAGGGACAGACTTATCACAGCACCTTCAGCCTTTGGGACACCTTCCGTGCCGCTCATCCGCTCTACACACTTATTGCTCCCGACATTGCTGCACAGTTTGTGAGAGATATGGTGCTGCATCATCAGACCTACGGCTACTTGCCCATTTGGGACCTTTGGGGACAAGACAACTACTGCATGATCGGCAACCACGCCATTCCCGTCTTGGCCGATGCTATCATGGCCGAGATTCCAGGCGTCGATGTGGAAGAGGCTTATCAAGCCATGGTTGAGAGTAGCACGCGGAGTCACTTCAATTCACCGTTTGAGATTTGGGAGCAATACGGTTACCTGCCGCAGACTCTTCAGGATGAGAGCGTCAGCATCACCATGGAACAGGCTTTCGACGACGCTTGCGTGGCATTGGTGGCCAAGAAATTGGGCAAGACAGAAGACTACGAGCGTTTCTATCGCCGCAGCATGTTCTACAAAAACCTCTTTGACCCCGAAACGGGCTTCTTCCGTCCCAAAGATGAGAAGGGCAATTGGATGGAAGGCTTCGATCCGCTGTCGTATGAACAACCTTGTTTTGTGGAAGGCAACGCCTGGCAATATATGTGGTTTGTGCCGCAAGACCCGCAAGGACTCATAGACCTCTTCGGCGGCAAGAAAGGCTTCCTAGAGAAACTTGACGAGAACTTCAGCCTCACTGCTACCAGTGGCGAAGTCAACGGCAACGCGAGCGGTTTCATCGGGCAATACGCCCACGGCAACGAGCCCAGCCATCACACCGTTTATCTATACAATTTTGCAGGTAAGCCCGAGCGCACGCAAGAATTGGTGGAGCAGGTGAGAAGCGAATTCTATCGTGCCACGCCTTGTGGCTATGCCGGCAACGACGATTGTGGCCAGATGTCGGCTTGGTACATCTTCTCAAGCCTCGGTTTTTATCCCTTCCATGCGGGTTCAGCAGAGTATGTCATCGGCACACCATTGTTCAAAAAAGCCACCCTGCATCTCGAAAATGGAAATGACTTTGTCATCACTGCCAAGAACAAGACACCTGAGCGCATCCATGTCAAGAGCGTGAAGCTGAATGGGAAACCGATTAAGGATTATAACCTTACCCATCAACAAATCATGGCGGGAGGCACCTTAGAGTTTATTTTGAAATGAAAGCAAAGAGCATTGTACAAATTGGCATCATTTATCTGATAGCCACAGCAGTGGGTTTTCTCGTATTTAAGGTTTCAAAAAATGCCATGTCAGAACTATTGGCCTTGTTTTTGGCCGATGTGGTGGCCACGATTATTGTGTGGTTTTTTGGCCTAATCCATAAGAATGTATCGGTTTACGACCCCTATTGGAGTGTGGCGCCTCCTGTGATGTTCACCGCTTGGGCTTTTTACAAGTCGGTTTTCACCTTGCCGGTAGTCTTACTGCTCATTGCCGTTTGGTATTGGGGCATACGTTTGACGGGCAATTGGGCCTATACCTTTAAGGGCCTTGACCACGAGGATTGGCGCTACACCCGTTATCGCGAAACGCAGTCGCCCTTCGTTTTCCAAATCATCAATTTCTTTGGCCTGAACATGATGCCGACGGTTCTGGTGTTTGCAGCCATGCTCCCTGGATTCGGCTTGTTTGAGTCGACGGAAGCGGCCAACATGTTGACTTGGATTGGCTTTGCAATATGCATTTCAGCCGCCAGTTTGCAGCTGGTTGCCGATACGCAGATCCACCGTTTCCGAGAAGAACACCCCGGTCAATATTGTAATGTGGGTTTTTGGAAACACGGTCGTCACCCCAACTATCTCGGCGAAATCTCGATGTGGTGGGGCGTCTGGACGATGTATGTTTCGGTGTACGGCTTGGATTGGCTGGTTCTCGCCCCCGTAGCCATGACAGCACTGTTTCTTTTCGTCAGCATCCCCATGATGGAGCGGCGCCAGCTTCAAAACAAGCCGGGCTATGCTGAATATAGGAAAAATACAAGAATGTTGATCTGAAGCTTATTTCTTCACGAACTCCACACGACGGTTCTTGGCGCGACCTTCTGCTGTATCATTAGGAGCAATGGGGGAATGTGAGCCCTTGCCTACAGGCGTGAGGCGTGATTGCGCGATACCTTGCTTAACGAGGGCGTTCACGATGGCCTCAGCCCTTTGTTGACTCAGCGGATCGTTTACGGCATCAGTGCCAGTGTTGTCGCAATGGCCTTGCACCTCAAACTCAAGCTCGGGATGCTCATGCATCAGTTTAGCCACACGGTTGATTTCAATGACGGATTCAGGCTTCAAGTCGGCCTTGCCAGTCTCGAAAGTGATGGCGTAGGAAACGATTTTGCCGTCAGTGGTGAGGCGGTCGTAGAGCGGCACGGCACCTTGGGCGATGCGCACATTGCTCAATCCAGTATAGCGATAGAACGCGCCGCTGGCAAAGAATAAATAGCCAGGAGCCTTCATGGTCGGCACGTTGATCAAGCGTACGCCATTCACATAGCCCTTGAAAGCCCGCTGGTTGAATGAGAAAGCGAAGTGGTTCCATTCTCCAGCAACCACCGGATTGTCTTTTTCCAGATAGTCGTTGTTGCCCGAGTTCAGTCCCAGCATCTTTTCTCCACTCGATTGGTTGTCCCCGTCCGGTTTCAGTAGGCTCCACGTTAGGTTGCACGAACCGTCTTCCCTGTACAAGAAATGCACATAGCTCGAGGCATTGTAGTAGCTGTCATCGCCGCGGTCGCCGAAATAAATGCTCATATCGAGCGTTGTCTCCTCCTCGTCCCCCGTATTCATCGGAGCCACGTAGAGGTCGAACTCCACCGTGAATACCTCTGGCAGCCAATCCCATTTCTTTTTCATCAGCGGCATCACCTGTCCCAGACCGTTGTCGGTGAATGCAATCACGTTGCGTCCCTGCTGCTGTGCCGTTTCCGCATATCCATCCAGCAAATCCCAGCTCATTGGGAACTCGCCGATTCTTTCCCCTTCAAAGTTGTCGTCGAAGATAATTTCATCGCCAGGGATGAAGTCTGTTTTATTATAAGAGGTTTCTTGAGCCTTTGCAGCCATTCCGGCAAACAAAAGCATCGCTATTGCAGTAATAAACTTCTTCATTTTTAATGCGTTTTAATGGGTTTAAGACTGCAAAGATAGAAAGATATTTTAATTATCACCTCTTTTCGTAATACTCTTCTTCCGCTGCCATAGTAATAGGCGTCTCTGGAACATCGTAATGTATCACCTTCGGCTGGTGCAAGGCCAAGAAATGCTCGTTGAGCAGCAGTTCCACTCGGAGCATTGTCTCCTCGATGCGTTTTGGGGTCAGTTGGCATTCCCATACCACGATGACCTGCCAACCGTTGTCGTGCAACATCTGATAATTGCGTTGGTCGCGCTCCTGGTTTCGCTTGATTTTGTTCACCCAAAACTCCCGATTCGTCTGCGGAATCTTGCAGCATTGGGAACTCTCTTCTCTAAACTCTAAATTGACTCCGTCGAATGCTTCGCATTTCTCAACACTAAACTCCACGAAGTGACCATGCCAGAAACACCCATTCACGAAAATTGCTGTCCGATACCGCCGCATGACAATGTCGGGCTTGCCTGGCACGCTCTTTACGTTGAGGCGATAACGATAGCCGTGCCGCCACAGCCATTGCCGCACCTTCAGCTCTGGCTTGGTGCCTTTACCGTGGATGCGTGACATCACGCGGTGGCGTTGTTCGGGTGTAAGACGGTCAGTCATAGCGTTACCAGATGAAAGGTAGGACCTTGTATTTCACCCGTTGTTTGTACTTGCTGTAGCCTTCCAGCCCTTGCTCAAGCACGGCTTCTTCGTTTCGGATGCGTTTGGCTATCAAAGGGATATACAACAGCATGATTCCGAAGGAAATCGGTGAGGCCAGTACCAAAGGCATCATCAAGAAGAGGAGCGTGGTGGCCATATACATCGGGTGACGGACGATGCCATAAAGCCCTGTATCGATCACTTTCTGATGTTCTTGTACTTCGATAGTCCGTGAGAGGTAGGTGTTTTCGCGCAGGACTTCCGCATAAAGCAGGTAGCACACCAAGAAAAGGCCAGCGGCCACCCACACGACCCAATTTGGCAGCACACACCATTGGAAGCGCCAGTTGAGGCCTGCCACAACGAAGGCGGCAATGAATAACAAACCACTCAGCGCCACGACGGTTTTTTGTTCCTTTTCCTGTTCCTTGGCGTTGAGCCTTTTTTTCAAAAGTTCAGGATTTTTGGCCATCATGACCAGCCCTGCTATGAACATGGGGACGAACGAAAATCCCATTAGCAGCCAGCCCTGCCAATAGTGCAGCGAGCCTGCAGGCAAAAAAATAAACGCACCTAGGAGAATCACCCCGAGGAGGAATTTCGTTATCGCTTGAAAAAACAAGTTTGATTTCATCAGAATAGTATTGTTTCAGCGTATCACTTGCTGAGTTGCTTCACTGGGAAAGTGAAATAGGTGTCGGGGAACGGTTCGTTTTTCAAGGTGAAGTGCCACCATTCCTCGTCGATAGCCTTGAAGCCGTGGCGTAGCATGGCCTCACGCAAGATCATGCGGTTGTGGAACTGCTCGGCGGTGATGCGGCCGTTGCCTAAGTATTCTCCTGTCTCAGGGTTGCCTCCGAAATCGGGATGGCTTTCCAGACCAAACCAATCGAAGGTGCCGCCCATGTCGACTTCTTTTTCCGTCGCCATGTCGAAGAGGGTCAGGTCGACGGTGGAGCCGCGGGTGTGGCCACTTCTCCTGGCGATATAGCCCAACTCGAAGAGGCTGTCGCTAGGCACTTCGGGATAGAAATAGGACTTCATGAGTGTGTCGCTGACGTCGGCGCCCCAACGCATGAAGTGGTCGACGGCGCATTGCGGACGGTAGGCATCGAAGATTTTCAGGCGGTAGCCTTGTTGTTTCAGGTCGTCGCTAACGGCACGAAGGCTGTCGGCGGCCTGTCGGGTGAGCAGTGCGACGGGCTCCAGATAGCCGTCCACACGTGTCCCAACGAAGTTATAGGTGCTATGATAGCGGATCTCCAAGATGGCGTCGGGGACGACATCCGTGATGTTCACAAATTGGCTTGCGTCGTCGGTGAGTGCCAGTTTTCCTGTCAGCCACTGAAACTCGTTGCGTGCTTTCTCAAGATGTGTCAAAAACTCCGGGCTGGTGTGCAGTCGGCTCACGCCGATAGCGGCACAGAGGCGGCTGGCTTCGACGTCACTCTGCCAGTGGGCGCCTGCGATGACACGGCTTTCGCCGTACATGTAACCACGCGCCATGATGGTATCGGCGTTGTCGGGGTTGATCTCGGAGAGCAGCAGGGCGGTGGCATAGCCACGCTGGCTGTGCCCGGAGGGGTAGGAGCCTTCGCCTGATAGCTCCGCTTCCTCGTATCTCGTGAGCATGTGTTCGTGGAAACGCTCGAACGGCCGCTTGCGGTGGTAGAAAGCCTTCGGTTTGACGCGTGTCGCGTCGATGGTGGAGAGGCTGTTGATCAAGAGCTTATAAATCTCGGGGGTGCCTTCCTTAGTGATTTCGAGGCCGAAGGGCACTTTGAACACGGCGAAGAGTGAGTCGTAGTTCCACACGGCATCTTGGAAGACGAGGGCGGCGCGTTCAGGGTCGTTACGTTGTTGCTTGCCCCACATGTAGTGCATGATGTCGTTGGCGAAGTCGTTCCCGAGGGTATCAGGCGGCGGGGGCAGGCATTTGATGAGGTCAGGCATCTCTTCGGCGCTGAAATAAAGGGTGACGCCTTCGTTTTGCGCTTGTGTTGCAAGGTTGCCGCAGAATAGGATGGCGGCGATGAGGAATAGGTTGAGTCGTTTCATATTTTGGTGGTTTTTATTTATTCTTGTTGAGGATGATGAGTGCTGCGATGACGCTCGGCACCCAGCCGCATAGCGTGAGCAGAAGCACAATGAGCATCGACCCGCAGCCACGGTCGATCACCGCCAGCGGCGGGAAGATAATGGCTAGAATGACTTGGAGGCAGGACATAGGTTATTGGGTTTTGAGTTTATCAATAATAGATTTATCTGCCGGTAACCATTTCACGTTGTCTAGTTCATCTTTTGCGAGCCACCGAGCAGATTCGTGTTCATTGAGGTGCATGGCATCTGTTAGAAACGTGCAAAGATAGCAATGCATCGTTAAGTGAAATTTGGGATAGTCATAATCTACAGTGCTGAAAAACTCATCCACATTGATTTCTGCCGATAGTTCTTCGGAGATTTCTCGTTTCAATGCCTCTTCTTGAGTTTCGCCTTGTTCTATTTTTCCGCCAGGAAACTCCCACCAATTTTTCCATTCACCATAGCCTCGCTGGGTAGCAAAGACTTTGTCTTCTTTTCGGATTATGGCTGCTACGACTTCAATGTGGTTCATATTACCTCAAAACCAATAGTTTTTAAATATTCAAAAGTGTGGTTATAGAATTCTGGTAATCTTGTCTGGTCCTTCTCATCGCCTGCAGGCACACAAATAACCATCCCTTGACGAGCGCGAGTTAACAAAACCCTATAAGCATTTAATTGATAGGCTTTCCTTTCTTCCTTATTAATCCGATTCCATTTATTACCACCGTTGAATTCGTAATAATCCCAGTCACTTGTGTTTCTTCTTAGGTCGCCGTCCCATATCAAACATGCCCAATCAAGCTCAAGTCCTTGAACATCAAATTCACTTGCGGCATCCTCTAAAAAAAGAGACGAACGTACGTCATCAATATCGTCAAGAAACCAATGAACTGTGTCGGGTTGACAGCGCATGTCAATGGCTAATGGTTTCAACCGATAAGCTTTTGATGAAGCTAAAAGGCCATATCTTTCAGAGCCTCTTGCTTGTTTGCGAAGCCATTTCTTTGCGATATCAAGATCCCTTGTAATCACAATAGGATAGTTCATATTTATCTCATGATAGATTTGTTGTGCTTTATCTGCGTTACCATCGAGTAGTTCATGAACCATATTTGATAAGCTTTCTGCACGAAATGAGCGCATGGAAACTGTAAGATGTAAGTCTTCGGAATACGTAACTTTAGAGTTGTTTTCAAGTAATTCTTCGACTTTTCCTTCCGCATATTCTTTAGCAGTCAAATGACTAGAGATATAAACATTCCAATCCGGAAATGTTTCATTCATTGCCCTTACCCATTCGCCAATTCCTGCCTCGCCACTGTTTATCTCTTGTCCTCCACCGACAAGGCATACTATCACAGCCCAATCTTGGCGTTGGTCGAGCGACCAAATGAGAAATTCTCCTTCAGACATCGGAAAATTGTTTACTCCTTTCTTGCGATTTAGCCAAGAAGACAAATGCTCTTTATCCCATGAACGTTGTGCTTCATCAAAAATAGCGATGTTTTCTACTTCTGCATAACCTGCATGTTGATCTTTTAGTTCTTTTTCTGGGTCTATTTCAATTCTGTCGTTTGTTATGGGTGTACGCAGTTTTTGAAGCATTTGATCACGATACCGATGTATGATTTGAATAAACTGTCCAACTTCTCTTCGAGCATCAGTGATATTATATTTGTTGCCCCGTTCATTTTCTTGGCGTTTTTTGTCTCGAGCCAATGCTTCTGTAAGTACTTTTACCAAGGGGCCGTTACCGGAAAGATAAACAGCAAGATCCCTTTTCCCATTTTGTTCTTGTTCGGATTGCTGAATGGCAACGTTTAGCCCAACAAGAGTTTTCCCAGCACCAGGAACACCCGTGACAAAGCAGATGCTTTTCTCACCACGTTTTTTTGTTTCTTGAATAACATGCATCACATATTCGGTTGTTCGCTCTAATTGTGCTCCTTCAGATTCATGACGAGTGATGTCTGCGACAGAATGCTGAGTGTATAGGGCGCTGGCTGCTTCGATGATGGTCGGAGTGGGAGCGTATCGGCTACGAATCCAATCCGATAAAGCAATTTGATAATCTTGTTTTATTAAGGGTTCATCTAAAACTTTTCGAATGGAATCTGAGAGTCCGTCTCTGTTTGTCAGGAGTGGTTCATAGACGCCGTCGTTATAATGTGAAAGTTTTAATGTTTTTGAATTGTCTGAACTATCGGTGGCGACTAAAATTGGAATGATCATCCTATCCGAACTACCTTGATGAAAGTTTTTCAAATCCAGTGCATAATCCAAAACTTGATCAATGTCTTGTCGGTTATAAGTGTTTTCTCCGGCTTTGAATTCTATTACAAACACACGGTTTCTTAGTAACACAACGGCATCAATTCTTTTTCCAATCCTTGGAATTGTATACTCGAAAGCAACCCAACAATCATCATTTGCATATGCTTTTAATACCTTTTTTAGAATAACAATTTCAATGATCCAAGCAAACTTTTGAGTTGATGCCGTGTCATACTCGTCGTTTCTTGACATTTTGCCAAAAATTTGATCTTCACTTTCTACTAAGAAATCTTTAACATTTGAATAATAAAAATACCGATTGTTCATAGAACTATCTTTTTATCAAGCAAAGGTAATAAAAAGAATGAAATGGGGGTGAGGAAGCCTATTACATTTTCTCCCGCAGCCCATCCGTGTCCATCTCCATCCTGCTAATAGCGAACCATTTCTTCCCCAACTCCTTCAGCGAGGCGCCGATATGATACACCATGTCGTCGATTAGGCAAACCATAGGAAACGAAACAGGAAAATTCCATAAATTTGCCAAAAATTCCGGTCTAATGTCCTGGCTTGAAAGTCTCGGTCTCTTGGGCCTGTTTTTGGGCACCTTCCTGGCGGCCACCATCGTGCCGTTCAGCTCCGACGCGCTGTATGTGGCTGTGCTTATGGCCACGCACAACCCTATCGGCTGCCTCGTCGTCGGCACCTTGGGCAACTGGCTCGGAAGCGTCACCACCTATTGGATCGGGCGCATCGGACGTTGGGAATGGATTGAGCGGTGGTTCAAGGTGAGCCCGGAGGCCATGGAGCGTCAAAAAAAGAAAGTCGACCGCTACGGCATCTGGCTCGCACTGCTCGCCTGGGTGCCTTTCATCGGCGACGTTTTCACTCTCGCCCTCGGCTTTTTCAAAACCAAGCCCGTGGGAACCATACTCTTGCTCCTCATCGGCAAGTTCCTCCGTTTCCTCGTTTGGAACTTTATTATTGGGGCATTGTAGCTTTGGAAAAGAGTTGAATGTATCAGTCAGACCGTCCTAGTCTTATTCAATTGTCCTAATCTGATCCTTCAAGCATTGGTAATCAGACAGCAGGTCATAGATGCCGTCTTCGCTCAAGACGCCACGCTTGAGGTCCTTGGGCAGTTTGCCGGCCTCGTCGGCCTCGAAGTCCTTGCGCCACTGCGGCGAGTTGTAATACGTCTCCAACTTGGCGATGTCGTGTTCCAGCTTGGCGAAGTCCTCGAGGGCAGCTTCCAGCCGTTTGACGACCTCCTCGCTCTTGTCGAAGAGGGCTTCCATCTTTGTAATGCGTTCGATGCGTTCCATATTGTTTGTGTTTTGCCTTCGGTTTGACGTTTCAATATTCCACCTTATCCTGTTTTGTCTTCCATACACGGAAGGTTTTGAGGGCTTCGTTGCGTAGCATGGGGATGAACGGCACTGAGCGATGCTCTTCGCGCTGCTCCAGTTCCTTGTAGATGAAGTCGTCGGCGAAGTCGATGTCGGCAGCGTCTTTTTTGGTGTTGGCGTAATAGATGCGGCAGATGCGTGCCCAATAAATGGCGCCAAGGCACATGGGGCAAGGCTCGCAGGAGGTGTAGATCACGCAGTCCGACAGGTCGAAGGTGCCCAGCTTGCGACAGGCTTCGCGGATGGTGTTGACCTCAGCATGGGCGGTGGGGTCGTTGTCGAGGGTGACGCTGTTGGATCGGCCAGCGATGATTTCACCGTCCTTCACGATGACGGCGCCAAAAGGGCCTCCACCATTTTTCACACTCTCGTCGGCCAGCCGTATGGCCTCGCGCATAAAAGCTTTATCTTGTTCAGTGATTTTCATGATTTCGTGTTTTAACAATGCAAAAATACCATGTTTTTGGCATTATTCCAATTTTTGTATTTTTGTTGCGTATTATTCAAAACAAACAGACATGAAAAAAGCTTTATTGTTTTTGTGTGCATTAGCCGTTTGTTTTTGCTCTTGCTCACCTAAGATTCACAAGCAAATCACAAAGCCATTGCCTCCTTTGGATGCAACTTCTGAAGTGACTGTGTATGATTTGTCTCAAGTGGTGCCTGAAAATGCCGAAGTGATCGGAAATGTGAGTGTTGTTGACGGTGGCTTTACATCCCGTTGCGACTGGGAGACCGTCATCGAAGCCGCCAAACAAGAAGCTAGGTCGGCGGGAGGAAACGGCATAGAGATTCTTCAGCATAGTTTCCCTGGACAGAACGGAAGCAACTGCCATCAAATTGTGGGTTATATCCTCAACATAAACGATGACATTGAACCGGCTGAGTTGTCGGAATATGCCCAACAACAATTTCATGATTATGTAGTTGTAAAAGAAGGCGACACCATACCGTGCTCCATTCAGGACGAAGGTAAGAACTACATAAGCTTCATTTACGAACGTAATGGTGTAAAACGTTTCAGCCGTTTGCCAAAAATCGGTGTTTTGGCGTACTATGTAGCAGATCCCGTGGCCCTGGCCGAGAAGAAAGCGGAACGTGAGAAGAAAGACTTCAACGTTCGCATCGGCATTCAAGGCGGCTATGCTTTCAGGACGGCTAGTTTACCCAAAGACGTTTCCAATGACTACAAGGATTATCTTCGGAAGCTTACGAGAGGTCCTGTGTTAGGAGCAAGTGTGCACTTCAGCCTTCGCAACGGCTTTACGTTAGGGGTCAAATATGACCGGTTCTCCGGTGGAGCAAAGGCCTGGGGGTATACTTATGACGAAGTAGGCAATTACTACGAAGGCGACATCAGCAATCTGCATACCATCAATTTTGTGGGTGGATCGTTTGGTATGATGTCGCTCTCGAACAACAAGAGGCACTGCTTATATTATGACCTACTTTTTGGCTATATGGATTATAAAGATGTAGCCGAAGAATTTGGCAACAAATACACCTTGTCTGGAAATACTATCGGGATCGGCATAGGCATCGGTTATGACTACATGGTTACTAAGCATATAGGCATTGGCGCCGAGTTTTCATACGTTATGGGTGCTTTGTCAAAATTCAATTATGACAATGGGACCACGATAGAGGTCATCGACCTTGGTACCTCTCGTGAAGGTTTGCAAAGGGTGAACCTGAAAGCAGGGGTCGGCTATTATTTTTAAGTAGCTTAGTTATTTTCTGTATCTTTCTTCTAGCTCAGCGCGGTATTTGTCGGCAATCTGTTTTGCCAGAGCGACGCCGTCGCCTTGCGGTTCAGCGTTGAAGGTGCCGAGGCGCTCGCGCCACCATCTGCCTTCATACTTGCAGATGCTGTCGTGATAGGCTTTCTCGTCGAAGGGCTGTCCCGCTTCGATGGCAGCGTCCACCTCCTTGAAGAACTCTTTCCAGCGATAGGCATAGTAGGTAGCGGTGAGTCCCGCCCAGGCGCGGCTGGCATACTCGTTGAGCAAGGCATCTTCCTCGCCCCAGGTGGTGATGATGTTGCGGGCGTTGCTCTCATAATAGTCCTTGTCTTCTTCCGTGGTGCCGATGGCTCTTGCATCCCGAATCCATCGTCCTACAAGGAAGGCGCTCTCCGTGGCCAAAATTTCATCTGTGTCGTCGAGGATATTGGTCATGGTCTGCTCGATTTGATGCAGATTCTCATAGTCGCCCTCACGGTAGGCCTTCACATAGTCGGCATATAAATCACTGAAGTAGTTGCCCAACAGCTGACGTGTGATGTTGACCACGTCGAAATGGCGTGTGCGCGTGGTGCAGTTGGCTACCAGCAGCTCGTCCAAGGCATCGAGTAGGGTGATGTTGTTGTATTTGTAGGTCGGAGCGATGTAATACTGGCGGTATTCGTCGATGTTGCCCATGGTAGGCCTTTGGTTGATGCGGACGGTTTGCCCGGGCGACGACACTTTGTTGTAGACGCTGTCGGCGAGCAGTGTCCACGCCTCTCTCATGTTGGGGTCTGTCTTGCCGCCACGTTGGTCGGCGAGGCGCAGCACCCATTCGTCGACGTTTTGGGTGAGTGGGTTGTCCCATGCCTTCTCGAAGACATACTCATACATGAAGGGGTTGCAGTCGAAGCCTTCCAGCGTGGAGCCGATGCCGACGAAGTTGTCGCCACCCTTGGCAAAGGCACGCTCGATGCGCACGTTCACTGTGTCAAGGTTGCCGGCTAGCATGGAGTTGCCGCCGAAGTTGCCAAGGTAGCACCAGATGTAAGGCACGCCGTAATAGGCGTTGGTGCGTTCCCATACGGGTTGTCTTTCGCAGTAGTAGTCGAGCATGATGTGCCTGTCTTTCGGCATGGAGGTGATGTAGGCTTCAATGCGGTTGTCGACTTCCCAATATTGGCGTTCGTTCCAGAAAAGCCATGCCATCTCGAGCCACTTGGCATCGGGATCGGCGGCTTCCAACGATTCATACACCTGACGGCTCACGCGAGCGAGGTATTCGGGCTCCCAGCTGGGCGGGATGAGTTCGTTGAAGATGTCGATGCCATAGATATGGTCGGTGCCAAAAAGTTCGGTCTCCTTTTCGATGAATCGCTTTTGGATATCGGTGTAAAGTGGGTCGAGCGGGTCGAGGAACTTGCACCAACATGTGCTGTCGAAGCCTGCCCAGTCGCCTAATGAAGCGAGTGGTGCCTCGGGGTAAATCCTTGTGATACAGGGTGGCACATGGCCAGCAAAGCCGGGCAAAACGGGTTTCATGTTGAGTTCACGCTCACGGGCCACAATTTGTTTTTGTAGTTCTTTTTGGTTTTCGAGCCACGACATGGGCAGGGGGCCTCCCCAGCGGTCAATGTTCTGCATGCGGTGCCAAGGCAGGTGTGCCGGACCGGTGAAATAACTGCGGATCTCTTCATCGGTGAGGCCCAAGTCACTCCACACCTCATACCACACTGCTTCTTGTCCTGTGATGGCTAATGGCAGGTTGATGCCGTTGAGCGCCATCCAGTCGATGAAGTGCTCCCATTGCGACCAGTCCCACCAAGGCATGGTGTAGCCATAGGTGCAGTAGTTGAGGAAGAAACGCTCGGGCACACGGGCACTCAGGCTGACCTTTTCGGGAACCGCGGGCATGGTGGAGGGGATTTGCAAAATTTCCTCCTTGAACCAGGAGTATTGTGCCATGCAATAGTATTTCAGGTAATGGTTGAGACCTACAGCCATGCTGTTGGCGTTGTTACCTCGGATGATGAGGTTTTTGCCCTTCGTCTCGATTTCGAAACGGTCGGTGGTGTCGTTTTGAAGGCGTTCAAGAATGATGCTTTTCGAATACTCGGGCACTACGCGGTTCACCAATCCGCGCATGGCTATGACTTCCGGGTCGGTTTCCTTTTTGACGCAGGAAACGCAAAGCACGAGGCTTAAGAAGGTGAGGAGGCATAGTTTTTTCATACGATATGTGTTTATTTGGGGCAAATATAGGGAATCTTTTCGCTTCTCATCCCTTTCAAACGTTTTTTCCTATCTTTGCCACAAACTTGTTTTCGATGAAAAAGGCACTTTTCATTCTATTCGTTCTTGGTGTGGCTTTGGCTTCATGCAAGAAATATGAGTCAAACCACAGTGATAATCCCAATGTGCCGGTGCAACCTACCTATGATGTCGGGGATTATTACCATAATGACACGTTGGAAGGTGTCGTCTTTTACACCTATGGGGCACACAGTGGCCTGATGGTCGGTCTCGAGGAAGTGTGTCTCCCTTGGTGCCAAACCAATTACATCAACCAAGAGACAGGTGCTACCAATCCTTATAGCGGTTGGAACAACACCAACATCGTGATGTCGAACTACGACCTTTGTCGCTTTCCCGTCATCCAATGGAGCTATCTGAAAAACACGTGGGACCTGGTCCATCACGATCACATATTGATCAACGAACGGCAATGGTATGTGCCTTCGAGCGAAGAATTGGAGTTTTTGCTCAAAAACGGGGAGGCGGTGAATGCCACTTTGGAGACAAAGGGATGCCCCACCCTGGAGGGGAAGACCTATTGGACCAGTACAGAGACTGGTACGCGAGGCGCTGCTGCCGCCCATATGGAGGACGGACAAGTCGTCTTCGACCATGCCTTGAAGACAGAGACGTATTACGTCAGGGCCATTCGGCGTTATTGAGTGTGTTACCTCTTCCCTAAGTACCTCATAAATTAAATTAATTACGTGACATTTTGGCAGAATTTTGTATTTTTGCCGATTTGTAGAACACTACTTTTGGTAATCCGTGCGATGCGGTTTACTTCAATGTTTTGATAATTAAATAAATACAAATAAGATGAAGATTTCTTATAACTGGTTGAAACAATATGTCAACTGTGATTATACAGCAGAGAAGGTTAGTGAGTTGCTGACCTCCACGGGCCTTGAGGTGGAAGATCTCGAGCGTTTCGAGTCGGTGAAAGGCGCTTTGAAGGGTGTTGTCGTGGGTAAAGTGCTCACATGCATCGATCACCCCAACTCAGACCACCTGCACATCACCACTGTCGATGTGGGTGGCGAAGAGCCTCTACACATCGTGTGTGGCGCACCCAATGTGGCGGCTGGCCAAAAGGTGCTTGTGGCTACCATCAACACTGAGCTCTGGATAGGTGACGAGCACATCACCATCAAGAAGGGCAAGATCCGTGGTGAAGTCAGCGAAGGCATGATATGCGCTGAAGACGAGTTGCAACTTGGCACTTCGCACGAGGGCATCATGGTATTGCCCGATGACTATGAAGTGGGCAAGCCAGCCTCTTTCTATTTCCCCGTGGAAGAAGATTATACGATTGAAATCGGCCTCACTGCCAATCGCAGCGATGCCACTTCACATATCGGTTCGGCCCGCGACCTTGTGGCCGCCCTCAACCAACGCGAGAACACCACGAAATACCACCTCATCCGCCCCTCGGTGGACGATTTCAAGGTGGAAAACCATAATAACGACATCGACGTAGTGGTGGAAGACACACAAGCTTGTCCGCGCTACTCGGGCGTGACTGTTAGCGGTGTGAAAGTAGGCGAGTCGCCAGCCTGGCTCAAGAATCGTCTTGCTGCCGTCGGCATCCGCAGCATCAACAACATCGTTGACATCACCAACTTCGTGTTGATGGAAGTCGGACAACCTATGCACGCCTTTGATGCTGACAAGATCACGGGCAAGAAGGTTGTGGTGAAATGCCTGCCTGAA
>JBGUNT010000084.1:0-17033 GCA_045117495.1 Candidatus Limimorpha sp.
AGGATGCGGTTGACCACGAAGCCGGGGGCTTCCTTCACTTCCACGGGCTGCTTGCCGATGGAGGTGGCGAGGTCAACGATGCATTTGGTCACTTCGTCGCTGGTCAGCTGGCCTTTGATGACTTCAACGAGAGCCATGCGGTCGGCGGGGTTGAAGAAGTGCATGCCGATGAATTGTGCGGGACGGCTCGTGCAGGCAGCGATCTCGGTGATCGACAGCGAGGACGAGTTGGTGGCGAAGACGGTCTCGGGCTTGCAGATCTTGTCAAGCTCCATGAAGACGTCTTTCTTCAGTTGCATCTCCTCGACGGCGGCCTCGATGACGAGGTCGGCATCGGCGAAGGTGGCGTAGTCGGTAGTGGTGGTGATGTTCTTCAGCAGGGCATCGACAGCCTCTTGGGTCATCTTGCCTTTCTCCACCAGCTTACCGTAACCTTTTGCGATGGAAGCCATGGCCTTGTCAAGGCTGGCTTGCGTGCGGCTCTTCATGACCACGGGCATCTTGGCGGCGAAAGCCTTCACAATGCCTTTAGCCATGGTACCGGTTCCAATAACACAGATTTTCATGATGTTTGGATTTAAAGATTTGATGATTTAAAGATTTAAAGATTTAAAATTCAATGATTTATTCTAATTTATTGATTATTGTCGTACTATCAATCGTGTTCTATATGTTTTGCCATCTGTAGCGGTAACGCGTAGCAAATATACACCTTCGGCTAAACCCGTGACACTGATTTCATTTGTACCATGTATGGTATTAACCAACTGCCCGAATGCATTGTAAACTTGTACTTCTGCTACTTCAGAACCGCCTATTGTTGCCATTTCCTTTGCAGGATTCGGATAAATAAATATGGGCTCCTTTATTTCCTCAACCCCAGTAACGGTACATGAACCATATTCTGGGTTATACCAAACGAGTTCCCCATTTTGATGAAAGCACAGCGCTCTAGAATAACTTCCGCAGTAATAATACGAGCCACTATTTAACAATCCTAAATCGCTGCCTATACCTTCTATCCATGTTTCAAGGGCGTATGGCTCTCCTGTAAATACATATTCCAATCCAAACCAATACTTTTTCCTGTCAACTCCACCAATATGCTCTATGCTAATGGAATCGACAACCAAATAGGATTCAAATAAAGTGTCGCCGACATTGGCTGTGAAGTCATAAAGCAATATGTCTGTTTGATGATTTAAATCTCGATACCAAACCTTGCCTTCTTCTTCTCTAAGCAACGAAAATAGACGAGGGTCGTCTCCGTTTGCAGTTCCCATTATTTTCGTATATCGGACATCTTCAATGATAGTGTCTCCTGAACACCAATCAACAAAGTTGGTATATGTATAATTAGGCCAATTATCCGTTATTACTAAGAGTGTATTCCATTCATTTCCATCTTGGATAATAGGCACATACTCTTGTGCTCTTAACGTCATTTCTCCCGCGAAAAGCAAGAGCGTAAGCATAGTAAATAGTCTTTTTGTTTTCATGGTATTATGTTTTTGCATTTTAGTTCTCTCCTTTTCGGTTCACGATTTGCTGTTCCAATTGCTTCAGTTCCTCATCGTCCATTTGGTCGGCAAGCTGGGCATCGGCTTGTTTGCGGCGTTGGTCAAACTGTTCGTAAACGGCCAACACATGGGCTTCCATTTCCTTATTAGTAATGCTTCCAGCATTGCGAAGCACATCCTTGTTTTGGAATTGCAGCAGATGGTCAACATTCTGCCGCCAATAATTAAGGGTCAGGTCAAGTCTTTCCTTCACACGGATTTCCGCAGATTCAAGAAACAATGTCGTCAAACGGTTAAGTAAGTCTATTTCGTCAGCATGAAGATAGTTTTTGGCGATGTAAATGTCTTGCTTTCGCACCACCGAACCTTTCCATGAAGTCAGCGCCATATTGGGTTGCAAAGCATCAGCACGATTGACAATGATTTCGGCTGCGGTTTGGTGGGTGACGGCATAAAGCAATTTGTTTTGCGTCTCGGCAAAAAACATCTGTGTGGCCTTGTCGGTAGAGTCGTAGTCGCTGCTTAAAGCGAATAGGTCGCGGAGTTTCTGGTAGAAGCGTTTCTCCGAGGCTCGAATGTCGCGTATGCGTTCAAGCAACTCATCGAAATAGTCAGGGCGACCATCGGGGTTCTTGAGGCGTTCGTCATCAAGAACGAAACCTTTCACGATGAACTCCTTCAAGTGTTGGTTGGCCCAAATTCGGAATTGCGTACCGCGTTTACCTTTCACTCGGAAACCCACGGCCAAGACCATGTCCAAGGCATAGAAAGTGACATTGTAATGCTTCCCATCAGCAGCAGTTATTAAATAATCCTTAATAACTGAATTTCTATCTAATTCATTTTCTTTCAGAATATTAGATATATGGATATTGACATTGGGAACCGAGGTGGCAAAAAGTTCTGCCATCTGTTTCTGGTTCATCCAGACATTGCCGTCGCGGGCCATCATCGTCACACTCACCTTGCCGTCCAAGGTGTTGTAGATGATGAGGTTCTGCTGGTTGGGTGCAACTTCATTCATAATACCTAATACTTAATCCTTTCCGATTACATAACAATTCATTTTCAGCCCTCCCAGCAGCCAGCTTCAAGCATTGCTGAAGCCGGCTGCTGATGGCTGATTCAATCATTTCCCGACGAACTTCGCAGGCCTCTTCTCCAGGAAAGCCGCCATGCCTTCCTTTTGGTCGTCGGTGGCGAAGCACTTGCCGAAGGCAACGTTCTCCAACTCGATGGCGTCGTCAGCGATGAGGTCGTAGCTCTCGTTGATGCAACGCTTGGCGTGGGCGATGGCCAAAGGCGCGTTGGCGACGATCTTTTGGGCCGTCTCCATCACCTTGTCCATCAGTTCCTCAGGTTCATACACGGCGTTCACCAAGCCGATGCGCAGGGCTTCGTCGGCACGGATGGCCTTGCCCGTGTATATCATCTCCTTGGCGTAGCCTTGTCCGACGAGCTTGGCCAGACGATAGGTGCCGCTGAAGCCGGGCGTGATGCCCAACCCCACTTCGGGCTGACCGAACTTGGCCTTCGACGAGGCATAACGGAAGTCGCAAGCCATGGCCAACTCGCAGCCACCGCCGAGGCAGAAGCCGTTGACAGCAGCAATGACGGGAATCGGCAGCGTCTCGATCTTGCGGAACGCGATGGCGCCGAGCTTGCTGAACTCGTAGCCTTCTTTCTCGTAGAGATGGGCCATCTCCGAGATGTCGGCGCCGGCCACAAAGGCCTTCTCGCCGTCGCCCGTGATGATGAGGACGCGCGTCTGCTTCGTGTCGAGATTGCTCACGAAGTCGTCGATTTCCTTTAGGACTGTCGAGTTGAGCGCGTTCAACGACTTGGGCGCCGACACTTTCATGACGGTGATCTGGTCGTGCTGCTCAATCTTCAAGAAACTGTAGTCCATGTCCGCAGGGATTAGATGTCCATGGGTTTCAGGTCGGGGCTGATGATGAGCTTGGCCTCGGTGGCGGCTTGCACCTGCTCGACGGTGAACTCAGGATGGATTTCCTTCAGGACGATGCCTTCGGGCGTGATATCCATGACGCCCATCTCGGTGATGATCATGTTCACCTGTCCGGCAGCAGTCAGGGGCAGCGTGCATTCCTTTAGGATCTTGGGAGCACCCTTCTGCGTGTGTTCCATAGTAAGGATCACGCGCTTGGCACCCACGACGAGGTCCATGGCGCCGCCCATACCGGGAGCCATCTTGCCAGGGATGATCCAGTTGGCGAGGTTGCCCTTCTCATCCACTTGCAAGGCGCCGAGGAACGACACGTTCACATGGCCACCACGGATGATGGCGAACGAGGTGGCCGAGTCGAAGGTGCAGGCACCAGGCAGCAGCGTGATGGCGCCACCACCAGCGTTGATGAGGTTCTTGTCTTCCTTGCCTTCTTCTGGGGTCGGGCCCATGCCCATGGCACCGTTTTCGGTCTGGAGGGTCACGGTGACACCTTCAGGAAGGTAGTTGGGGATCAAAGTCGGAATGCCAATACCAAGATTGACAACATCGCCGTCGTGCAATTCTTTTGCAGCACGCTTGGCGATCACTTCTCTCATTTCATTTTTGTCCATAGTGTGTTGTTATTTAAAGATTTAAGATTTATATTTAAGATTATTACTCTTATTTCATACCTCTCTTAACCATTTCTTGAACCACAAACGAAGCCACATCATCGGCGTAGGTGTTCATGCCGAAGCCGGCGTCGAAGCCGAGTTCCTTGGCCAGTTCGTGGGTGATACGGGCGCCACCACAGCAGCAGATCATCTTGTCGCGCAGGCCCTCGGCCTCCATCAACTCGATGAAGTTGGTCATATTGTGAATGTGGACGTCCTTTTGAGTGACGGTCTGCGATACGAGCAGCGCGTCGGCGTGGAGTTCGATGCCTTTGGCGATAAGCTCCTCGTTGGGCACCTGCGAGCCGAGGTTGTAAGCGTCAATCATCTCATAACGCTCAAGTCCGTAGTGGCCGGCATAGCCCTTCATGTTCATGATGGCGTCGATACCCACGGTGTGGGCGTCGGTACCCGTCGAGGCGCCGACGATGACAATCTTGCGGCCGATGTTCTCCTTGATGTACTTGTCGGTCTCGTACATGTCCATAGTCGTGGATTCCACCTTCGGCACGTAGATGGTCGAATAGTCGACGGTGTGCGTGCAACTACCGTAGCAGTTGACGAAGGTGAAACCGGGCGTCAGTTCCCTGTAATACACCACGCTGGGGTTTTCCAATCCCATCTTCTTCAGCAGCAGCTTGGCCGCTTCGATGGCTTCTGCGCCGCAAGGCACGGGCAAGGTGAAGCTTAACTGCATCTTGCCGTCGTTCATGGTGTCGCCGTAGGGCTTTATCTTGGTGAGGTCCAAGGTCTTGTCGTAGTTCTTGGCCTCCATTGAATACAATCCTTCGCTCATTACTTCTTCCCTTTCATTAATTCGATAAACGGATTAAAATAATTCTCAGCTTTCAGCGTCACGCCAGCCAGGCCCTTACCACCGTTCTTCGGGCGTTTTACGTCGCCGAAGATGCCTTTCTCCAAAGCGGTGAACAGGCCTTCCTTGACGAGTTCCTCAAGCAGCTTGATGGTGTTGTCAAGCACCAGGTGGGCGCGTTGACGGCAGATGCCACCCTCCTTGAACTCCATCTCCTCGCCGATGTCCTTCATATTGTTGAAGATGTAGCGGGCGTTCTCAATGGAGAGGTAACGGTCGCTCATAAACGGCGTGTGGATGGCCTCGGTGGGCATACCCAGCAGTTGCAGGCCTTGATGCGTCCAGATGCCGATGATGTTGAACAGCGCGTCTTGGATGTGGCCACGGAAGATATTGCCCGTCATGAACTTGGTGGGCGGCATATATTTCAGCGGCGCGTTGGGGAAGATCTCGCGGGTCATCTGTGCCTGAGCGAGTTCCATGAGGAAGCCGTTCTCGAGCATCGGGTCCATCTCGAAGGCGTGACCCAAGCCCATCTGCTCTTCGGGCAGACCGGCGATCTTGGCCAACTGCTCGTTGATGAGGTCGGAGGCCAACACGGTATGTGCGGCTTCCACGGCGTCGGCAGTGGTCAGGTAGTTGTCCTCACCCGTGTTGATGATGACGCCCGCGAAGCCGTTGATGATACGGCTCATGTATTGGTCGATAAGGGTGCGCTGCATGTTGATGTCGCGGAACAGGATGCCATAGAGGGCGTCGTTCAGCATGACATCGAGGCCTTCGAAAGCGCCCATGATGGCGATTTCGGGCATGCAGAGACCCGAGCAGTAGTTGCAGAGGCGGATGTAACGGCCTACCTCCTCGCCCACTTCGTCCAGGGCCTTACGCATGATGCGGAAGTTCTCCTGCGTAGCGAAGGTGCCGCCAAAACCCTCGGTGGTGGCGCCATAAGGCACATAGTCCAAGAGGCTCTGGCCCGTGGTGCGGATCACGGCGATGATGTCGGCTCCCTGACGGGCACCGGCCTGGGCCTGCACCACATCCTCGTAGATGTTACCCGTGGCCACAATAATATAAAGGTATGGCTTGGGGCCTTCGCCGATGGTTTCGAGGTAATGCTCGCGGCGGGCGCGGCGGGTGCGGATGCGCGTCAGGCTCTCGTCGATGACGGGCTGCAGCGTGGCGGCAATCTGTTTCTGGTCGCGCGTCACCACCTTGGTGATGTCGAGTTCGCCTTTGGCCACCTTCTCGGCGATTTGTTGCGGGTTGAGGCCCGTCTGGATCATGGCGTTGGCGATGAAGAACAGGATGCCCTCGCCGAGCACGCCCTTGTCCTTGATGGCGTCCACCACCACATTGGGCAGCGGCACATCGCTTTCGTCCACCCCGTCGATGCCCATCAGTCGGGCGAGGGTGCGCTCCACGGCCACCGTGGTGTATTGCTCGCAGAAGGCCTGCACATCGTCAGCGATGTTCTTCGCCAGCCCCCTGGCATACTCCACTTTCTTAAAATCAAGTCCTAATTTACTTTCCATATTTTCAGTATGTTGTTTAAATAATTGATTTATTTGTTATTCACTAATGATTTCTTTTCGCATCATCATAATCCCTTGTCGGATACTATACTCACTTCCATTTTCGTCAAAAGTAAAGCCCATCTGAATATGCCTAACGATTTGCTTTTTGTCGATGAAAAACTTTGTTGGAGCAGCCGCAAGATTGCTTCTCAAAGCATCTTTTTGGTCGATGATGAAAATATTGGCATATTTGCCTTGAAGAGTCTTGGCATATTCAACCGTTTTTTGCATGTCTGAATCTTCCGACAACTCAACGAGGCACAAAACATCAATTCCTTCCAATTCATTCTTCATGTTGTTTATGGCATTGGGAAAATCTTGTTCTACCTCCTCTCCGCCAAAACCACAGTATGTGTCGGTGAAAATAAGAATAGTTTCTCTATTTAGCCATTTCTTGAGTCTAATGGTCTTCCCTTCAAGATCTTTTACTCGAATGTCTGGAATTTCCTTGCTAACCGTATTGTGGTACCAATCCATATATAATTTCATGGTGAGTTCTTGATTTTCTTTTTCAGTACGATTGACGGCACCATCATTGTACTTTTCGTAATCCACGGGGATAATATAGTTGTCCGACCTGTCGCACGATATACAGGCAAGAATAAAGCATACTATCGCAAACAGAAGTTTTTTCATTTCAACATTCTCCTTTCTTCCACGCCCTCCAGCACTTTCATCTGCTGAATAGCGATTTTGTTTAGTTCAATCAGTCTATCCCGCTGCGGCATACCTTTATTAATAATGACTGCATTGAGGTTTTCCATATTCGAGAGGCAAATCAGTTGGTTGATGTTCGCATAGTCGCGGATGTTGCCCTTCAAGTCGGGGTTGGCATCGCGCCATTCCTTCGCCGTCACACCAAACAAGGCCACATTCAGCACATCGGCTTCGTTGGCGTAAATCAAAGAGGCATGATAACGGTCAATCTCTTCTGGAACAAGATTCTCTTTTATGGCATCCGTGTGGATATGGTAGTTTATCTTCGCCAACTCGCGCTTTACCGACCAACCGAGTTGCTTTTGTTCTTCTTCTTTCAGGCGTTGGAATTCCTTGGCAACATACAACTCAAACTCAACCGAAATCCAACTGGCAAACTTGAAGGCGATGTCTTTGTGGGCGTATGTGCCGCCACTACGACCTGTCTTTACTAAAATACCCACTGCACTGGTTGCATCAATCCATTTCGTGGGCGACATGGTGAAAGCATTCAATCCTGCCTGCTTTCTAAACCCCTCGAATTCGAGGGGGTTAAAATTGGGATTATATAACGATTCCCAAATCCCCAGATATTCAATGGTGTTACGATTGCGCATCCAGTTGGCAATAACCGCTGGCGGGTCGTCGGTTTTATACTTTGCAATGTCAGTCAAGGAAATATAATCCTTGCTGTCAATTGATAGTATCGTTATGCTTGTATCTTGAACTAGAATCTTTGCCATATTATTTCCCTCCTTCTTTTCCAACGAGGTTCCTAAACCCCCTCGAATTCGAGGGGGTTTTATTCTCACCATCCTCATTCAAAGGGGTCGAATTAGACCCCTTTGGGTCTAAACCTATCGAATTCGATAGGTTTAATTGTGGCGAATTCGCCATAATTAAAAACTCTCTCGCCGTCTCAATCCACTCCTTATCAATCCCTAAACTCTCGGCGATATTCAGCGCCTCGTGCGGCACTTCGCCGTCTTGCACCTCGACGAGTTCGTAGTTCATCGTTCCGTTCTCGAAGCCCTTCACGCGGAGGCAACGGGCATCGGTCGGCTCTATATCGTAATGCGTGGTCATGACGAGGCTCACATTGTCGCCCCTCAACACCTTCACCAAGGCCGACACCAAAGCGGTGCCCTCGGTGGGATTGGTGGTGCGGGCCGGCTCGTCAATCAACGCCACTATCTTTCTGTTTTCGCGCGATGCCTTGATGACGGCATCGATGTTCTTCATCTCTGCGGCAAACGACGAAAGCCCCTTCTCGATGGACTGCTCGTCGCCGATGCAGAAGAAAACCTCATCCTTGACGGCGATGTCGGCCGATTGGGCCGGAATGCCGAACCCGTATTGGAACAGGTACTGGCACAGCGTCAAGGTTTTCAACACCACGGTCTTGCCACCCATGTTGGCACCCGTGATCAAGGTGGGCTTCTGCCCAAAGGTGAGGCTCACCGGCTGGAAGGCGCGTTTGCGCTGCGCCAAGGCGTCCTTCACCTGTGGATGGAACATCGCCTCGTAACGGCTGATGTCATCCTTCGAAATCGTCGGGAAGCAAAGTCCCAACTGCTTTATCTGCAAGGCTTTAGCGAGGTTCATGTCAATCTTCGCCATCGCGATTTGGGCTTCCTCCAAAGCCTTTGCAAAAGGAACCAACTGCTTGCTCAAATCCCGTCTCACACCTTCTTCAATCTCGGCACACTCTGCCAAGAGTTCCTCTTGCCGGCTGGGATTCTGGCGCATCTGCGCACGCAGGTCACGCAGTTCCTGGCAATAAGAGTCGTACACATAGAAGGTCGCCATCTTCAGCCCGTCGGGGTCGAGGATGGTGATGACCTCATTCAGGTCGGGCACGGTAATGGCCTTGTCCAAGCCGTGGGCTTTCATCCGCTCCGCCACATCAACGGCCAAGATGGCCAGATGCTTCACCTCGAAGAGTTCGATGTCGTCGAGCACGGCTTGGTGCCCGAGGTTCTTGATGGTCGTGCGGATGTCCTTCAGTCCCTGTAGGCGGAACTGGAGAGTATTAATATAAGGTGTATCGACCTCCTCCACGAAACGCACGAACTGCCGCAGCACTTCATACGATTGGGCAATCTCCTCCCCTGTTCGCATCATCGGCATGTCGAGCATCCAACGACGCGTATAGCCCGCTTGCAGTTCGAGTTGCTCGAACACATAACGCAGGCCGCAGGGCGATTCTATGTGGTCTCTCAATTCCATACTGGGCTTGCGGACGGCTCGTCCGCACTATTTTTCATTAAATCATACACCGGAAGTTGTATCGCTTCCGAAAGTCTTCCACAAAGCGTGTCGGAGTCCAAGGTCACGCCCAAAGGCGAGGTCGGGTTCACCGTCACGGCGATGAGTTTGCTCTTTTGCAGCACGCGGATCATGCCGCCTGCCTTCAAGAACAGTCGGTACTGCTGCGGGCTAACGAAGATCTTGGTGAAGTCGCGCACCACCAATTCGCAGGTCTTCAGTTTCGGGTTTTTCCTCACCTTCTCAAGGAATCCGTCCACCAAGGCGCCCGCCACATAGAGGGTCTTGCAGCGGTCCATGCCCTCGAAGCGGAAGTCTTGCGACAGCGAGGAGATGTGGCTCAACTCGTGCAACGCGCCTTCGTCGTCGATGTACCACACGCCTTTCTCGATGGGCATCAGCAGTTTCAGGTTGGCCTCCTCCGTCAGCGGGATCTTGATTAGATCGACAACGAAGGCGGTCTGTTGCACCAGCGTGTTCATGTTGGTTGAATACGCGGCGCCTGTGGCCAGTATCATGCTCTGGCTCACGGCGGGCGAAGCGAGGCTCATGCGCGACAAGGCCCCGTCGATGATGACGAGTTCGATGCCCACGCGGTGCATGTCCTTCATCCATCGCTTCAGTCCGCTCGACGACGAAGGCCCCGACAGGAGGATCTTGCCCCCTGTCAAGGCTTTAGCCGTCACCACGCGACCCAACGAGGTGTTTTCGTCGCTCACGTCGATGAGTTCGGAGACGATGCGTTTCTGGCGATAGTGCATCTCGGAGGTGCCGAAATACATGCCTTGGCGCAGATAAATCTCCGGCTTCTGGGTGCGCGTCACCTGGTCGGTGGTCTCTCCATCAATGCCTATTGAAGTCACGGCAATGCGCTTCCTCTCGACGGGCAGGCGGTCGAGCACATAGTTCAGACTGACGGTCTTCCCCGTGTTCTTCTGCAAGCCTACTATCGAAAGGCTGTCGTAGTTCAATATGTCATCGATGAAGGTCATATTTGTTTGTGGTTTGTAGGGCTGTCATATGATGGCATCCGCATTATCGTTTCAAATGCAACTGCCACGGTGTGACAGCCCTACAGTCACACTGTAAATTATCTGTTTTCGTTGCGTTCGTGTCTCTTCAATGCCTTCGGCTCGATGTTCATTCTCTCGCCTTCCAGCAATGAAATCACGCCGTCAACGGCCTTGTCAGCAGGCACCTGTTCCTTGGCGCGGGCAGCCTGACACTCAGGGCAGTTGCACTCGCTGTGGTACTCTGTCGGCTCGGTGTAGGTCGTGATGACGCCTTCGAAGTTGCGCAACACCACCTTGCCAGGGGCTTGCGAGATGACATACTGGGGCATGACCGGGGTCTTGCCGCCGCCACCGGGAGCATCGACCACGAAGGTCGGGATGCAGAAGCCGCTGGTGTGGCCACGCAGACCTTCGATGATTTCGATACCCTTCGAGACGGGCGTGCGGAAATGCTCCAGACCCATCGAGAGGTCGCACTGATAGATGTAGTACGGACGCACGCGCATCTTGACGAGTTCGTGGACGAGGTTCTTCATCACATGGACGCAGTCGTTGACGCCACGGAGCAGCACGCTCTGGTTGCCCAACGGGATACCGGCGTTGGCCAGCATCTCGCAAGCGCGGCGCGACTCAGCGGTCACCTCGTTCGGGTGGTTGAAGTGCGTGTTGATCCAAATCGGATGGTACTTCTTCAGCATGTCGCAGAGTTCAGGCGTGATACGCTGCGGGCATACCACGGGGGTGCGGGTGCCCAAGCGGACGATCTCCACATGCGGGATCTGGCGCAGGCGCGAGATGATGTATTCCAACTTCTTGTCGCTGACCATCAGAGCGTCGCCACCCGACAGCAGCACGTCGCGGACGGTTGGGGTCTTCTCGATGTATTCGAGGGCTTTCTCGATACGGTCGGGACCGCATTCGTTGTCGGTTTGGCCGGCAAAACGACGGCGCGTGCAGTGACGGCAGTACATCGAGCACATGTCGGTGATGAGGAACAGCACGCGGTCGGGATAACGGTGGGTCAAGCCGGGTGTCGGCGAGTCTTCGTCTTCGTGCAGCGGGTCGAGCAGGTCGGCAGCCGCCTGATGGGTTTCCAAAGCGGTGGGGATGCACTGACGGCGGACGGGGTCATGCGGGTCGTTCGGGTCGATGAGGCTCAGATAATAAGGAGTGATGGCCATGCGGAGGGTCGAAAGGGTCTTTCTTACGCCCTCTTCCTCTTCGGCGGTCAGCTTCACGTATTTCTTCAGGTCCTCAAGCGTCTCGATGCGGTTCTTCACCTGCCATTTCCAGTCGTTCCACTGCTCGTCAGTGACTTCCGGGAACAATTGTTTTCTTCTTGATTCTGCCATAGTGTTTCTTTTTTGACTGTTTTCTGCCCTTGACCGTCATTGCGGGCTTGACCCGCAATCTCCCAAATGCATGGGTGTTGTCTCCGCGCTTGGGAGATGGCGGATGCTCCTCCGCCATGACGGTTAAAGGGTTAGGGTTGTTAACCCCAGTCTAGTTTCTATTAAGCATACAGTTCCTCAAAGATCTTACGCAGTTTCGGGCTTTCGCGGAGTTCCTGCAAGGTGAATTCGGCGTGGCCTTTGGTGTAGCCGTTGCCCATGATCATGTTCACGTCGGCACCGATGCCTTCAGCACCCAATGAAGCCTTGGTGAAGCTGGTGGCCATCGAGAAGAAGTAGACGATACCATCGTCCTTCGTGCAGAGCACGGCGGTCATCTCTTGGTCGGGCACGTTGACGCAGTTGATGGTCACATCGGCCATCTTGCCGTTGGTCAGGCGCTCGACGAGTTCATAGACTTGGACGGGCGTCATGCCGGCAGCGCTTTCCACGATGTCGCAGAAGCCGAGGTCCTTGATACGCTGGGTCGACTTGGGGCTGTTGGCGATACCGATCACCTTACCCGTGACGCCGACGCGCTTCTTGGCTTCGTAGGCGCAGAGCATACCGCTCTTGCCGCCAGCGCCGAGGATGACGACGGTTTGGCCGTATTGGCACAACTTGGCGGTCTGGGCAGGAGCACCAGCCACGTCCAAAGCGCTCAGGGCGAGCTTCTCGGGCATGTCGTCCGGAATCTTGGCATAAATGCCGCTTTCGAACAGGATGGCCTTACCCTTGATGTCGACTTGGTCAACGTCGGGACGGATTTCTAAGATCTCGTCGATGCGGAGTGGGGTCAGCGAGAGGGAGACCAAAGTGGCGATGCGGTCGCCTTCCTTCAGGTCGATCTTGCCTTTCAAGGCGTCGCCGATCTTCTCAACCTTGCCGAGGAGCATACCGCCAGAGCCGGTACGACGGTTGCGGTGCTTGCCTTGCAGCTCCACGTTGAGGAACATCTCCTTCTTCACCTCTTCCATAATTCTCTCTTGGCTTGCGCCTTCACCAGCCTGTTGCTTGGCGTAGTTGTGGATGTCGGTGAACGAAGCGGAGTCGATGTTCAGGGTCTGCACGTCGATGAGGATCTCGTTGTCCCAAATCTCGTCCATGTTGTTGTTCAACTTGTTAGCGGGTTGCGGCAGCACGCCGACGGGTTCGATTACACGGTGAGTACCGTATTTGTTACCATGTTTTTGCATTGATTTTAATGTTTAATTGTTTATTGTTGAATTGTTTAATTGTTGTTTCTATTGACTCGGGACTTCGAGACACGGGACGCGGGACTGACTGCCGCTTTGCGTCATTGCGAGCGATTAGCGAAGCAATCCATTCCGTTGAATCCGTGTCATCCGTGTTCCCCTATTTGCATTAGATTTGTGTCAGATTTGTTTCCTTATTTAAATTTAATTACGTGGTTACAAACCAAGGATCTCGCGAGCCTCGTCGGAGGTGGCAATCGGGCGACCGAGTTCGTTGGCGATGCGAACGACCTTGGCGACTAATTCACCATTAGATTGAGCGAGAACGCCCTTCGAGAGGTAGAGGTTATCCTCGAAGCCCACGCGGACGTTACCGCCCATGGCGATGGCAGCGGCGGCCATCGGGAAGGCATGACGACCTACGCCAGTGACGGTCCAAGTGGAGCCGGCGGGGATGCCATTCACGAGCCAGCAGAGGTTGGCAACGGTGGCGGGAGTGCAGCCGGGCACGCCCAACACAAAGTTGAACTGCATGGGAGCGCCAGGGGCCTGACCTTTCTTGGCCATGTTGAGGATGGTGTCGAGGTGGCCCATCTCGAAACATTCGTATTCGGGCTTGATGCCGCGTTCCATCATGCGTTTGCCGAAGGCGCGCATGGTCGGCATGGTGTTGTCGAAGATCTCGTCGCCGAAGTTGCAGGTACCGCAGTCGAGGGTAGCCATTTCGGGCAACGGGTCAGTGTCGGTCGATTGGAGACGCTCGTCGGGCGTCATGCCGACAGCACCGCCGGTCGACGGAATAAGGATGACGTTGGGGCACACCTTGAGGATGGCCTCTTCGCACTCTTGGAAACGGCCACGGTCTTGGGTGGGCGTGCCGTCGTCCCAGCGGACGTGCAGGTGGACGATGGCGGCACCGGCGTCGACGGCCGACTTGGCCTCGCGCACGATTTCCTCAACGGTATAAGGCACATTAGGATTTTGTTCCTTGGTGACTTCTGCGCCGCAAATAGCGGCAGTGATGATCAGTTTATCCATTGATTTCAGATTTCAAGATTTGTTATTTCAAGATTTTTTGACGCGGGACTTCGGGACTCGAGACGCGGGACTTTTCTTTTCGTCGCTTTGCGTCATTGCGAGGCACGAAGCAATCCAGACATCTTACTTTTTACGTTGGCAGTCTTTCGGTGTCACACAAGTACCCGAAGCGCGGCAAACGAGGATGGGTTCATCCAGTTCGTCGGCAGCTGAGGGCGAGATGTCGGGGCGGGCTTGGGCCACCTTGCGGGCCTCAAACATCATGTGGCGCGAGGTGTTGCCTTCGCGGTCGATCCAGCCTTCGGCTTCGATGAAGTCGCCTGCATACACAGGGGCCTTGAATTCAATCATGTCGTATGCGCAGAAGAGGCCTTCGTCGCCGTCGCGCATAATCAAGAGTTCGGTAGCCACGTCACCGAAAAGGTGAACCATGTGGGCGCCGTCAACCAAATTGCCACCGTAGTGGGCATCCTTTGCGCTCATGCGCAGTCTGATCTTTGTTCTGTATTCCATTGTTGTTGAATTGTTTATCGTTGAATTGTTGAATTGTTTTGGCTCACTTGATTGGGAAACACTACTCTATCCTTTTACCGTCATGGCGGAGGAACATCCGCCATCCCCTGTGCGCGAAGACAGTCCTTCGCTCTTTGGGAGATTGCGGATCGAGTCCGCAATGACGGTCAAGAGGCGTGTTTCATCGTCTTGTGTCATTTTTCGACATAAATTGCATCGACATAAATGCCAGAGGCATGCACGCACTCGGGCTTGATCTCGCCGACCTTCACCAGCTTCTCAGCCTCGACGACGACATAATCGGCGGCGGTGGCCATCAGCGGGTTGAAGTTGTTGGTCGTGCCCAGGAACACCATGTTGCCGAACTCGTCGACGATGTTGGCGCGCAGGAAGGCGATGTCAGCCTTCAGGGGCTTCTCAAGGAGGTAGTCCTTACCATCGACGTTCACAATCTGCTTGCCGTCGGCCATGATGGTGCCAAGGCCCGTGGGGGTCAGCACGCCGCCGAGACCTGCACCGTAGGCGCGGATACGCTCTGCGAGGGTGCCTTGGGGAACGTATTCCACGATGAGGGTGCCTTCGTTCTTCTGGATGGCGGTCTGCTTGTTGGTGCCGGTGTGCGACACGATAGCCTTCTTCACCTGGTGGTTGCTGACCAGTTTGCCGTGGGCCACTTCGTCGTAGGCCGTGTCGTTGGCAATGATAGTGAGGTCTTTAACGCCCTTTGCAACAATAGCGTCAATGATTTGCGTGGCGCTTCCAACACCGAGGAAACCGCCGAACATGATTGTCATGCCGTCATGAACCTTTTCGACGGCCTGTTCTAATGTAATCTGCTTGTTCATAATGTGTTATGTTTTAGATTTTGAATTTGTTACTTGTATAAAAGTCTGCAAATTTAGCGAGATTCCCAGCATTTTCCAAACAAATTAATATATATTTTATAAAGAGGTGTGTAACCCTAATAGGCTCAAGGTTTTGCACAACAAAAAAAGCCGCCAATCACTCGGCGGCTCTTGCTTCCTCCCTTTGCAGGAATCACTTTTTCACAATCGTGAAGTTTTGGTCATCCATCGGCTCAATAGCGAATCCGGAATTCAACGAGATTTGGGCATCGCAATGGCCTTCCGAATAGGGTATGATAAAGTACGACCAATTATTGGCTCTGATGATGCCGTTTTTAACATCGATGGTGCCAAAATCCCCTTTTAGTTGCATAGTCTTGTAAATAACTCCAATGCTGTCGTATGCAACCAAACGTTCATTAGGGTCAAAGCCAAAATGGGTGTTATTATTTGGAATCACCAACCATGTCGATTCGGAAAAACGCGCCCTCAATTCGGCATCTTCCTTGTCGCGGGCTTCAAGACGGCTTCTTTCTTTTCCGAGATACTCTTTCAAACCATAACGCGCTGATATTCTTTCTATTTCAGCATTATCAATCGTATCTGGAATGGCGACCTCCGTTGAAATCACCTCGGGAAGAGTTTTGCCTGAACGAATGCTAATTCTCCATTCGGGAATCAATTCATCCAAAAAAAGTCCGTAGGCAGGTCCGGTGAGATAGGCAAATGAATTGCTGTAACCGTTATTATCCATTCCTTTCATAATGGCAGCCGCAACCAATCCCTTTCTAATCGTCTCATTATCATTGTCCAAAGGCAACAATTTGAATGCCGTATATTCCGCCATTCCTTCATGGCACTCAAATTGGTTTTCGTTGCCGTTTGGGAACAACGTTTGACGATATTTGCGCACCGTCATCGCATCGCGTAGGCCTTCCGTTAGGTCTTTGGAATCGTTTTGCAGCAAGTCCTTCAAAATGCCCAATTCGAGTTTCAGCAAAAGTTCACCTTCTGTTTCATCAAGATGCTGGTTGAATGAACCGCAAGCGGGCAAACCGATTTCATCTTGGATGCGGTGCCAACTTTCATGTATCAGAAGATGCGTGTTGGTCATCCCATCCCGGTTGCCGTCCCATATCACGCAAGTCCAATCCTCGCCACAATAAGTAATGGATGTGTTGGCGATAATGATGTCTTCAGGAAGTTGTCCGAAATAAAGGTTTCCTTTTTGCGTGAAAGTGTTTTCCTTATTTTGCTGATTGGCAATGAGATTCCGTGTTTGAATATCTACAAACATTGTCGGGCCATAGAGCGTTTTGCCCCACAACTTGCCGTTGTCCGCATCGGAAACCTTTTTCAGATTCTCGAAACATGGAGCGGCTTTCTCCATCGGATTGGAATTGGATTGCGAACAAGAAGTACTTGAAAAACAAAGAACAAGCACCAAAAACAAACAGTAAAAACTCTTTTTCATAATCGGTATTTTTTAGATGACTGTTAAGTAGAACGGAGAAAAGGTGGAAATGTTACAAAGAAGCAC
>JBGUNT010000085.1:0-11965 GCA_045117495.1 Candidatus Limimorpha sp.
GAACATGGTCGCCGAATGCGACATCAACTATAGACTTATGAAAGATGGGCGCCTGATGGCCCATTTCTATAACCATTCTAACTATAACACGAACTATTCCAGTTTCTCGTTCGATAAGTTGTCGCCCTACACGCAAGGTTTAGGTCTTACCTATAGCAAGTCCTTCAATACCTTTGGCGAGTTGTTTAGGCGTAAAAATGCTGATCCGCAGCGCCCGTTTATCAATAGGAGAAATAACCCTAACAACTGATAATGATGGGAACAGGACAGTGTTTCAAAGTCTATCAGGCTTCAGCGGGTTCAGGAAAGACCTTTACCATTGTTAAGGAGTATCTTGAATTGTGCTTGAAGAGCCAAGAGCATGTGGGTAATTTCCGAAGGATCTTGGCCATCACCTTTACCAATGCTTCGGCCAACGACATGAAGGTGAAGGTGCTGAATCATATCAATGGGATCATCAATAGTCCTGTCGGCCACCCTACCGACATGGAACAGATGCTGTTGGAAGATTTGGGCATCAGCGATGACGAGTTGAAAACCAATGCGAAACTCCTATTGACGAGTATTCTTCATGATTACAGCAGCTTTTGCATCAGCACTATCGATGCATTTGTGCAAAAGTTGTCGCGTACTTTCGCCATCGATTTGGGTCTTCCCAGCCAGTATTCCGTTAGTGTCGATACCGATGAGATGGCTGAGACCATCAGCAATAATCTTGGCCTTCAGATGGGTGATGACAACCCTTTCTTAACCAAGATCATGACGGACTTCAGCGAGAATCAGTTTTCACACGAGAAGTTCGCTACAGTGCAAAACATGCTGACAGATTATGTCAAAAGGCTGATGACCGAGAAGGCTTATCAGAGGGATGAAAACAACATGATTTCCGATGCTGCCCAATACAAGGAAACGCTTGACTTCATGAACAAAAAAACCGATTCTTTTGAGACAAGAATCAAGGATTATGTCGCAAGGATTAAGGCAATAGAGAAGAAATATAGCATCTTGGAAGAAGATCATGCCCAAGGCTCAAAGGGTTTTCCAAGCTTCCTCAAGAACCTGATGAAGGGGGAAGTGAGAATCTCAAGAAACGTCTCTAATGTTATGAATACCAGGAAATGGTATTCGACAAAAGCCGAGAAGCATTTTTCAAAAGACATGTTGGAACAGGTCGGGCAGGAACTGTTTGCAGTCTATGATGCATTGATGAAAGACATGGAGGATTCTTCGGCAGAGTATTTGTTTTATAAGACACAGAAGGATGCATTGTTTTTATATGCTTTACGATCGGCCATCAATGAGGAGTTTTTGCGCGTTGTCCAGGACGAGGAAGTAGTGCATATCTCTGAGTTCAACAAGTTGCTTAACACGGTGATGGGCGATTTCTCGGTTCCCTTTGTGTATGAACGTATAGGGGAACGCTTCAACCATGTTTTTGTCGATGAGTTTCAGGATACGTCGACCATGCAATGGCAGAACCTATTGCCTTTGGTAGACAACGGACTTGCCAACAATGCGATGAGCATGGTGGTGGGTGACGGCAAGCAGGCCATCTACCGTTTCCGCAGTGGGGAAGTAGGTCAAATAGTGAAACTGCCAGAGATTTATGCGCTGCCTACCGATGATCGTGAGCAAGCCTTCCAACAATATGAAAAGAACCTGATCAACCATTTCAGTTTTAACCAACTTGATACGAATTATCGTTCATTCCAAGAGCTGGTCCGTTTTAATTCGGAGTTCTTTGAAAAAGCAAAGGACTATCTGCCTGAGCAATGGAAGTCAGTGTATGTTGGCGAGGATGTGGAGACTGGGAAGCACGTTTCGGTGGCACAAAGATGTCATCAATCGCAGAAAGGCTTGGTTCAGGTGGAGCTTTATGACAAAGAAGCGCTTCCGGATTATACACTCCAAAGAATCGAAGAGTTGGTTCGTGAACTCACCGAGCACAATGGCTATAACTGGGGTGACATCAAAATCTTGGTACGAAAGTCAAGAACTGGCGCCATAATTGCCAATTATCTGAATGAAAAAGGGATCCCTGTTACTTCTGACGAATCCATTCTTCTTAAATCCTCAGATAAGGTACAACTTGTCGTCAATACCCTATATTACCTTGTCCATCCGGAAAACGAGGTTTATGTGGCAAATGTCTTGTATTACTATCGTTTGGTAAAAGGCGGGATTGCCGATGGCCAACTCGACCAAGTGTTTGCTCAAGTGAAGAGGGTCGCGAATGGAGAGGTTGCCATCGAAACAGCAATGGGCATTGGCGAGCCTGGCGTGTTGACGCAGCTGCTGTCGAAAGCTACTTGTCTCTACGATTTCTGTATGACTCTGGTCAGGATGTATGGAATAGAGACTTTGTATGATGCCTACATGGATTACTTTCTTGAAGAGGTGTACAAGTTCCAATCGGGTCCAACCGAAAGCATTACCGATTTTCTTTCCATTTGGGAACGGAAACAAAAAGACCTTTCTGTTCAGTCGGTCAGCAGCGATGCTGTTGGCATCATGACGATACATAAATCGAAAGGACTTGAGTTCAAGGTCGTGATTTATCCTGATGCCATCATCGATTTGGATGAACACACCCAAGGAAAGAGCGAAGAGATGTGGCTGGGTCCTGAGGAACTTGGCTTTGATGATATTCCGAATCTTACCAAGGTGCTATTTAAACTGGACTCGAATGCTGAAGAGTGTATGGGCGAGAAAGCGTCTGATTATTTCAAGTCAGAGAAAGGGAAAAACAGACTCGACAATCTCAATTTGCTATATGTGGCCTTTACGCGTGCCATACAGCGGCTTTATGTGCTTGCGCCTAAGGGGAAAATAGCTAAGAATGGAGAGCGTCAAGAGAACATCATTATGGATTTTCTGGCCGATAAGGAAACGCATTTGATTGAAGAGAAGGGCTCGGAGCTTGTGATTTATCGTTTTGGCGATCCTTGTTTTGTAGATCCTGATAAAAAAGAGGGGATGAGGAAGGAACTGAAGTCGGAAGTGGCTTCTGGCAACTGGATGGAAAAGATCCAATTGGATCCTGAACCCAGTATGTTTTGGATGAATGATCACGATAAGATGCAACCTGTTGAATGGGGGACGTTGGTCCATAAAATCCTTTCAAAGGTAGGAACTCGCGAAGATGTCGACAAAGCTATGGAACCGTATCTCCTTGATGGATCCTTGAACCAAGAAATGGCCGAAATGTTAAAAAGCTTGGCAGAACAAATGGTGTCGATTCCGACCATTGCTAATGCTTTCGATTGTAGAGCCAAGGTGAAAAACGAGTGTGAGATTTTGATCGATCACGAGATCATACGCCCTGACCGTTATGCCGAGCTTCCCGATGTCATTTATTTAATTGATTATAAGACTGGCAAAAAAGAAGAGAAGCACCATCGCCAGCTAAAAAACTATATCTCTGCTTTGCAAAGGTTGGTAACGAAGGAAATTCGCGCTTATCTTGTATACCTATCCGACTCGATAGAGGTAGAGGAAGTGGTGTTGGATACTTTTTTTTAATTATTGAATAAAGCCCGCCAGAGGTCTCTGGCGGGCTTTATTTCTTATGTCAAGAAAAATTATCTCTTGGCTTTCTTGGCTTGGGTCTTCTTGGCTGCAGCCTTCTTGACTGCGGCTTTGTTGACGGCAGCTTTCTTTACAGATGCCGCTTTCTTGTCGGCAGTCGCTTTTTTGGCAGGAGCCTTTTTCTTTGCTGTAGTTTTCTTTTCTGCAGTAGCCTCCTCTGTAGCGGCTTTCACTACAGTCGCTTTTTTGGCGGCTGCTTTTTTTGAGGCAGCTTTCTTGACAGTGGCCTTCTTGGCTACGGTTTTCTTGGTAGCCTTTTTCACGGCAACTTTCTTGGCTTCACCGCCCTTGGGTGCGTTCTTCAGAATGTCGCACATGAAGTCCCAGAACATCTGAACGGTGGCGATTTCGCAACGTTCGTCCGGTGAGTGCACGCCGCGCAGGGTGGGGCCGAAGCTGATCATGTCCATGCCCGGGATTTTGTCGCCGATGAGGCCGCATTCCAGTCCGGCGTGGATGGCTCTGACTTTAGGCTCTTTCTTGAAGCGTTTCTTGTAGCAATTCACAGCAACGTCTAAGATGGCGCTGTTGGGGTTAGGTGCCCAGCCAGGGTAGCCGTCGGTGTGCTCCACGTCGGCGTCGGCAAGGCTCCACACGGCTTCAACCATGTTGGCGATGTCTTGCTTCGACGACTCGATGGAGCTGCGCTGTGAGGTCTGGATGAAGAAGTAACCTTCCTTTTTCTTGCAGGAGGCGAGGTTGGTCGAGGTCTCCACGAAGTTCGGGATGGTCTGCGACATGGCGATGACGCCGTGCGGGCAGGCATAGAGGCCGTTCAGCAGGTTGTATTGTGCCATTTCGTCGATGACCACATCGGGTTGCACTTCAGCAACATCAGCCGTGACCTTCAGTCCAGGCTCGGTCACTTGGTATTCTTGCTTGAAGTGTTTCTCCATGTCCTTCACATAGTGCAGGAAATGCGTAATGCTGTCGTTAGGTACGAAGGCCACGGCAGTAGCTTCGCGGGCGATGGCGTTGCGCAGGTTGCCGCCTTGGAAGTCATAGAGGGCGAGGTCGAACCAGTTGGTGCCTTGCCACAGGATGCGGGTCAGCAGCTTGTTGGCGTTGGCCAGGTTCTTGTTGATGTCGTCGCCGCTGTGGCCACCTTTCAGGCCACTCACGGTGATGCGATAGGCGGTGCTGTCCTCCGGAGCGGGCTCCAGCTCGTACCACACCTTCACGATGGTGTCCATGCCACCGGCGCAGCCGATGAAGATCTCGCCTTCATCCTCGCTGTCGAGGTTGAGCAGGATGCGGCCAGTGAAGTCTTTCGGGTCGAGTTTCATGGCACCAGTTAGGCCGGTTTCTTCGTCAACGGTGAAGATGCACTCGAGCGGACCGTGTTCCACCTTCGGGTCGGCGATGACGGCCAATGCAGCGGCCACGCCGATGCCGTCGTCAGCGCCGAGGGTCGTGCCGTTGGCATGCAGCCACTCGCCCTTGATGACAGGCTCAATGGGGTCTTTCTCGAAGTCGTGCTTCTTGTCGCTGTTCTTCTCGCACACCATGTCCATGTGGGCTTGCAGGATGACGGTTTGGCGGTCTTCCATGCCCTTGGTGGCGGGCACGCTCATGATGATGTTGCCACAGTCTTCCTTGACATAGCTAATCTTATGGTCTTTTGCCCATTTCTCGAGGTAAGCCACCATCTTGGCTTCCTTCTTCGATGGACGCGGCACGCCGAGGATGCCGTTGAACTCTTTCCAGATGCCTTCCGGCTTGAGTTTCAGGATGTCATTACTCATAATAAGTTGATTTAAAGATATAATATTCAAAGATTTAAGATTTCTTATTTTACTGTGGCTTTTGGCCTGCAGCACCCTTGGGGGAGATTGCGGATCAAGTCCGCAATGACGCCTTGGGGAGAAGCAGGCCATAAGCCATAGGCTATTAGCCATAGGCCTTTAACTCCCTAATCACCTCCATCGGATTCTCCGACTTAAACACCGCGTTGCCTGCGACGAGCACATCTGCACCAGCCTCGAACAGCGCCTTGGCGTTATGCGTGTTGACGCCGCCGTCCACTTCGATGAGTGCGGTAGCGTGTTGTTCTTCGATCATCAAACGCAACTTGCGGATTTTTTCGTATGTGCGTTCGATGAATTGTTGTCCGCCGAAGCCCGGGTTGACCGACATGAGGAGCACTACGTCCAAGTCGCAGAGGATGTCCTCCAGCACGTTGACGGGCGTGTGTGGGTTAAGCACCACACCGGCATGGATGCCGAGGGCTTTGATCTGTTGCACGGCGCGGTGGATATGGTTGCAGGCCTCATTGTGGAAGGTTATGATGTCGGCACCCGCCTTGGCGAAGGCTTCAAAGTATTTCTCAGGTTCCACGATCATCAGGTGGACATCCAGGGGCTTCTGGGCTTTCTTCTTGATGGCTTGCACCACGGGGATGCCGAAGGAGATGTTGGGCACAAAGCGGCCGTCCATCACGTCGCAGTGGAACCAGTCGGCTTCGCTCTGGTTGACCATCTCGATGTCAGCTTCCAGGTTGAGGAAGTTGGCGGAGAGTAGGGAAGGGGCTATCAAGTTCATAGTTGTTCAGTTATCAGTTGTAGGGCTGTCACACTGTGGCAGCCGTACAAATTGTTCAATTATTGGTGACAAAGGTAGAGAATATTTTTGAACGATAACAAAAAAGCCCTTCAAAAACTTTTGAGAGGCTTTTGTGAATGTAGAACCATGATGTTTTAAAGCTATTGTACGGTTTTGTTATTCTTTTTACTTCTCGTTTGCCTTCAAGTTGAACTATTTCCGTTTTGGAAACAGTTGCTTTGCGCAATAATGATTTTCAAGACAAGATAAAGATTGTTTAGAAAAAGCCAACGACCCGATGGCCAAATGAGCCACAAAACTGGTGGCCAATTTGAATTTGCTGAAAAAGGTCAACGGCTTGTTGACCAAATAGGTCACCAACTTGGTGACCAATCGGAAATCTTGAATAAGGTCAGCAAGTTGCTGACCAATTATCAAAAACAAATCGTCAACGAGTCGTTGACGAAATTCGTCACCAAGCTGGTGACGAATTAGGTGCTGTAATTCGTCAGCAACCTGCTGACGGAATGAAATTATTCTTTATTTTTGCGCCAACAAACCATTAAAATGATTGGATGAAATAAAAACAAAAGACAACTAACATATTATCAAACAATAGCGTTTGCAATTTATTCGGCACTGCTCTTAAATCTGGTAAATTTAATTAGTGTTAATCTCGGATAAGTCTGTAATCGCTCGTGCGTTTGCGCGGGCATGGACTTATCGATTGACACGGGCTTACCAGAGCCTTAGAGCGTGGATAAGATACCTCCGCGCTTTTTTGATTCTGAGATTGCCCGTTAACCGAATTGATAAGCACTCGCGCAAAAGCATGGAGAACTATGAGCGCAATTAAAGACGATTTAATCGCCAGAATTGATCAGAGGATGGCTGATAAGATTTTGGAACCGACCAATGCGAAATTGTTGAAAAAACTGATACGTCAAGCGGACAATGACAATGAAGCCATATCGATAGCTGAACTGGGTACCACTTATAAGCCCACGGGCTTGCACTTCGACAAACGCTTGGAATGCATGATAGATGACATTTCTTATTTCAAGAAAAACGAAGCCCTGAGTTTTCATACCGATGATGGCAAGCCCGTTCACAAACTTATCATTGGCGATAACTATCAAGCTTTGCAAAACCTTCTCATTCAATATAAAGGAAAGATTGATGTCATTTACATTGACCCTCCGTATGGCAAGGACAGTATGGGCGAGTTTGCCCAAACCAATTATGAAAATGCCATCACCCGTGACAACTTGCTTTCAATGCTCTATCCGCGACTGATGTTGGCCAAAATGCTTCTTTCCGAAAGTGGTGTCATCTTTTGCAGCATTGACGACCGCAATCAGGCATACGTGAAATGCTTGTTTGATGAGGTGTTTGGAGAAAGCGGTTTTTTATTTAACGTAGCTAGAATTACAAAGAAAGGTGGCAAAACTACTGATACAATTCAGAAAAACAATGATTATGTATTAGCATATGCTCTAAATAGTAGCATTGTTTTTTCAAGAAAAGAAAAAGACTTGACTTCGTATGAATTAGAAGACGAATTTGTTAATGAGCGGGGCAAATACAAAGTGACGCAGACGCTTGATTATGGTGGACTTTCTTATAGTAAATCGTTGGATTATCCTATTGTTTTAGAGGGCAGGACTTTTTATCCTGGAGGAAGCAAAAAGGCGTGGGAAGAACGTCAAAAAGGCAATCATAAGAAATCGGACTGGATTTGGCGTTGGAAGGAATCTGCATTCAAATGGGGATTGGAGAATGGGCTGATTGTATTAAAGGGCGATAGAATATATACAAAGACATATTCAAATTGTCGAAAAAAGAATGGTTTGAATGAACTGGAGTTTATTGAGGCCGAAAAACCATACACTACGCTTTCTTTTTTGGAGAATGAGTTTTCGAATGATAATGCAAAAAAAGAGTTAGATAGAATATTCGTTAATGGAGAAGATCTTTTTAAAAATCCTAAGCCTTCTGTCTTAATTGAGGATATAGTCAAGATGGTTTGTTCAAATCCAGATGCTATAATTCTCGACTTTTTCGCCGGTAGTGGAACCACAGGCCATGCGGTTTTAGATTTGAATAAAAATGGTGGCGATCGCACTTTCATTCTTTGCCAACTGAACGAAAAGACCGATACTACACCAAACGGCATTGCTTATGATGTCACAGCCAAACGTTTGAAACGCATTATGACGGGTGAGTGCTACGACGGCACGAAAGATTTCAAATGGATAAAGGAGAACCAACCATACGGAGGCAACCTTGATGTGTATGACCTTGCAACGGTGGCCAATTTTGCCGATACCGAAGGCAAGACGCCATTTGATGTCATCGATGAAACGCTATACGGGCAAGAGAAGTTCCAGACATTGCGTGAAAAGGTGGAATGGGTATGCGGCAATTTCAGCAATGCCCAAAAGACGGTTGAAAACGATACCGAATGGCAGAAACGAATTGCGGAGGACTAAACTATGTTGCAGGAAGCAATTGATTTGCAGCAAAATGCTGTTGCGGAATTGGTGAATAAACTCAAGTTGAAAAAAGAGATCACTTTCCGCGCTCCTACGGGAAGCGGCAAGACCCGTATGATGGCTGACTTCATGAATCGCGTCATTGAGCAGCAGCCGGAAGTGGTTTTTTTGGTTTCGACACTATCCAAAGGCAACTTGGCGGAGCAAAACTATAAAGTGTTTCGCGATTGCGCAGAGCGAGGCATATTTCCTCACTTGCATCCTCACTTGATTTCGACAGAACTCGCAGAGGAAGAAGGACTGTTCATCCCTTTGGACTATAATGTGTACGTTCTGCCGCGTGACCTATACAAAAGCGGAGGCCGACTGATGCAGGGCGCGATGATGAATTTCTTGGATCAAATTACATCCAACCTGTTTGGTGGTGGATTGAACAAAACGATTTATCTCATCAAGGACGAGTGCCACCAAGCCACCAACAACCTGGACAACCTTTCGGCGCATTTCTTCTCAAAGACCATCAATTTTTCGGCAACACCTAACCTGAAACGTGGCCAAAATCCCGACGTTGAAATTTCGGATGAAGAGGCCGTAGCCGCAAAGTTGATTAAAGAGGTTCAAATGGGAAGTGATGAAGATACGGTCGAGAATGCCATCAGCAAGTTTGAGGAAATCAAGGAAAATTACAGAAACTTGTTGGGCGTGAATCCTTGCCTTATCATTCAGATTTCCAACAAGGACAAGGCTGAACAAGAATGGGCGAACATCGAGTCCATTTTGACCAAAACCGAGCACCAGCACCTGAAATGGATGTCGATAGTGGACAAGAAGGAAAAATGCAAGACCAACGACAAATTGGGCAAACTCCCCGTGGCCCGATGGAAAGACTATGCCAAGGGAAACGCATCTACTATTGATATTATCGTTTTCAAGATGGTAATTTCAGAAGGTTGGGACATTCCTCGTGCTTGTATGCTGTATCAAGTCCGTGACACGCAAAGCAAACAGTTGGATGAACAAGTGATGGGGCGTGTACGCCGCAATCCACGTTTGCTTGATTTTGAGAAACTATCCAAAGAAGCGCAAGAATTGGCTATGACTGCTTGGGTTTGGGGCATCCCGCCTGATAGTGTCAGAAAGTCCTATCAAGTGAAACTCTATGGCAATCCCAAAGACATCCCCGATGCTGTAAAGATAAAGACGACGCGTTTAAAACCGCTGACGGAAAGAGCCGATTTCGATGTGTCGAAATTCTTGGAGGCCATGCCGACGATTGGGACACATTCCAGCATTTTCGAGGTGTATGCGCGTTTGCAAAAGTGCAACAACGATGTTAAGAAGCTGTGTTATGAATATGCCGATGGCGACATCATGAAGTGGTGGTTGTTTAGCGAGTATGCGGATAAGGTCAGAAAGTCGTATGAGCAGTATATTTGCGATTATGCCCAAAGCATGGAAATCGTGAAAGACGAGAACGGAGCTGACAAAGAAGTATCGTTTCCAATGACTTCCATGTATGCTGACAATCAGCATTATGTGAACATAAGCGATTGGGTTTGGAAAAGGAAAGACGGTCACGACCGATTCTCATTCGACAGTGAGGCAGAACGAGAATGGGCTTCGATTCTGAAGGACTTGTCACGTGATGAAATGGATAAGGTTGAAGTTGGAGAGTTTAATCCGGATTACAAACAAGGTCAATTGAGGACAGATGGAACTACTGAACCGATTCGGTTGAGCGATGAAAGCAAGTTTTTGTGGGGCAAGAACTTTCTGATGAATTCAGAAATCAGATTTGAGTATTATCTGAATGGTGTTCACAACTCATATCCCGATTTCGTAATGAAAGACCGTCAAGGCTATCTTCATATGTTTGAGGTGAAAAGTGTCAATGTTTCCAATGCTTCGCAATTTGATTCAGAGGAATACAAAACGAAAGTTCATGCATTGAAAGAATGTTACAAGCAATGTTCAAAACTTACGGATTATGCCTTTTATCTTCCGGTGCTAAAGGATGAATCGTGGCACATTTATCGTTATTTGAAAGGGGAGGAGGACACGTTGAGCAAAGAGCAGTTCATCAAAGCGATAAAGACTCCAGCGGCAATGCGATTTAACGATAATTGAAAGTCGAATCGGACGATGACGACATCAGATTTTCCATCGACATAGAACGAGCCTCAAAGACTTTTCATATTAGGGTAGGGGAATGGTGATAACGAGCAGTGGTAATACTTAAAGCTGGTACACAAAAAACCTCAAATCTTTGAAAAACGTATGTTTTTCTATCAAAAAAGTTTGGAAAAGCGTAAGTTTTTTGGTTGAAATTGTTTGGAAAAGCGTATATTTGCAGCTGTAAAAATGTTGTAATATGCTGAAGAGGAAGATACAAGCAGCCATCGAACAGTATTTGAGGAGCGACTCAAACAAGATGCTCGTTGTTGATGGAGCACGACAAATTGGGAAGTCATATATTATTCGTGAAGTGGCGAAGCGCTTGTTTCCCAACTATATCGAACTGAATTTTGCCAAGGATAAGAATGGACCGCAAGTATTCAAGGATGCCAACACTGTCGAGGAGTTTTACTTCCAGGTCAGTACCATAGCAGGCGATAAAATGCACGAGAAAGCCAATACCTTGGTTTTCTTGGATGAAATCCAAACCTATCCCCATCTGCTGACATTGGTCAAGTTTCTGAAGGAAGACGACCGCTTTACATACATTGCCAGCGGATCGCTCTTGGGTGTTACTTTGCGGCAAACGGTGTCTATCCCCGTTGGAAGCCTTGAAATTATGCACATGTATCAACTCGACTTCGAGGAGTTTCTTTGGGCAAATGGCTTTGGGGAATCGGCTATTGATGAAATCAGAAAGAAATATGAGGCTGAAGAAACTCTTGATGAAAACTTACATCAACGTATGCTCGATCTGTTTAAGAGATATTTGCTGATAGGGGGTATGCCGGATGCGGTCAACAAATACCTTGAGTCGAGGAACATCGTTGAAGTAAGGAAAATTCAGGAAGACATCCGCCATTTGTATGGTCTTGATGCTTCGCAATATGACGAGGAACACAAACTGAAAATAATGAAGGTATATGACATGCTTCCTTTCTTTATGGAAAACAAGAAGAAGCGTGTCGTGTACAAGGACATCGAGGGCGGCGACAAGCGCTGGAAGGACTATGCCAATGAAATTGAATATCTGATTGGTTCGGGTATTGCGTTGGATGTGAAAGCTATCGCTTCGCCGTCATTTCCATTGGTGGAGTCGGCAAGCAAAAACCTCGTCAAGCTGTATCTCAATGACGTGGGGATCCTTACTAATATCTTATACAAAT